>NZ_DALZMB010000012.1:0-55039 GCF_032007265.1 Paracoccus sp. (in: a-proteobacteria)
ATGAACGTCGCGCCGCACAGATCCTTGACCCCGCAACGCTGGCCTATTTTCAAGGCGGCGCGGGTGCAGAGCGTACGCTTGCGGCCAATCGCGCGGCTTTTGACGAATGGTCGATCCTGCCTCGGCTTTTGCGTCCCTTGACCGGGGGGGGCACTGCGCTGAAGCTGATGGGGCAAGAACTGGCGCACCCCTTCGTCGTGGCCCCGATGGCCGCCCAAGGTCTGGTCCATCGCGATGGCGAAATCGCGATGAGCAGGGCAGCTGCGGCACAGGACGGGCTGATGGTGCTGAGCGAACAGGCCTCGACCCCGCTCGAGCGGCTGGGGCAGGACGGGTCTTGCCGTGGCTGGTTTCAGCTCTATTGGGCCGGGCAGGATAACACAATGCAGCTGGCCAAGCGTGCCGCTGATGCGGGCTATAGCGCGCTGGTCCTGACGCTTGATGCACCGATCAGCGGTGTGCGTGACCGTGAAATCGCTGCGGGCTTTGCGATGCCGGTAGGGGCGAATGATGCCAATTTGCGCGACATTCCCTTAAGGCCGCTGCCGGTCGGGGCATCGCGGGTCTTTGACGGATTCATGGCGTTGGCACCAGATTGGTGCGATCTCGAGTGGCTGTGCCGGAGCGCCCCTTTGCCGGTTCTGGTCAAAGGCGTGTTGCGCCGATCAGATGCGCGGCTTGCGGTTGAGATGGGCGCCCAAGGCGTGATTGTGTCGAACCATGGTGGCCGGGTCTTGGACGCCACACCACCCGCGCTGCGCATGTTGCCCGCGATTGCCCAAGAGGTTGGCGGTCAGGTTCCGGTCTTGGTCGATGGAGGCATTCGTCGCGGCACTGATGCCTTTGTGGCGCTGGCCTTGGGGGCCAGGGCCGTGTTGGTGGGGCGGCCGCTGATCTATGCTTTGGCGGCCGATGGTGCGCGCGGCGTTAGTCAGATGCTGCGCATCCTGCGAGATGAGCTAGAGGTCACGATGGCTTTGGCCGGGTGCCGCGATCTTTCCGAGGTCACGCGAGAGATGGTGATCCCCAACCGCGCATTATAGCTCGGCCCACATCCGGATAAGGTTGTGATAGATGCCGCTTAACCGCAGGGCTTCGGGGGTGTTGGCGCCGTCGCGCGCGCTAAGCGATTGAATGGATTGATCAAGATCGAACAGGATCGCGCGCTGCGCATCGGATCTTATCATGCTTTGCAGCCAAAAGAACGACGAGACCCGCGCCCCGCGCGTCACCGGCGTGACCTGATGCAACGAGGTCGACGGGTAAAGCACCATATCGCCCGCAGCCAATTTAACTGCTTGCGCGCCATAATTATCTTCGATGACCAGTTCACCGCCGTCGTAATCCTCGGGCTCGCTCAGAAACAATGTCATCGAAAGATCGGCGCGCAGACGCTCTCCCGTTAGGGGCATATTGCGGATCGAGTTGTCGACATGCACGCCAAAGGTCTCGGCGGTTTCATAGCGGTTGAACATCGGCGGCAGAATGCGATGGGGCAAAGCTGCGGACATGAAAAGCGCATTGTTGGAGAGTTGATCCAGAATGAATTGACCCAGCTTCAGGGCCAGCGGACTTTCCGGGTCAAGCTGCCGGTTACGCTTGACCTCGATCGATTGTGCGCCCGCGGTATGGCGACCATCTTGCCATTGCGCCTCGTCCAGCGTCTGGCGCAGCGCCAAGACCTGATCCTTGTTCAGGACCGAAGGAATAGTGACAAGCATGGCGAACCTTTCAATTGGGGCAGAAGCAGGCGAGATCAGTAAGGATGGCGTCAAACCGGGCTGGATTCAGATCCAAGCAGGGTTGCGGCGCGGGTTGCGATTTGGCGCAGGCGTTCATCGCCATGTTCTGCAAGGGAATGTGCAAGCATACGCCAGTATTCGGCAAAGCCTTTTTGCAGCGACAACTCCAGCCAGGGTATTGCTTGCGCGATCTGCTTGGCGTCGATCATCCGCCGCGCCAGATTGAACTGTGCCCAAACGTCACCAGCCTTGGCGGCGGCAAGAAAATAGGCTTGGGCGCGCGAAGGCGTATCGGGGCCACGGCCTTCTTCGGCCATAATTCCAAGCATGTTCAAAGATTTGGAATGCCCAAGACTGGCGGCAGTGGCATAAAGATGATGTGCTTTTGCATCGGATTGGGTAACGCCGCGACCCAGCAAATAAAGATCGGCCAGATTGAACATGGCCCAGACATCATTGGCATTCGCAGCTTTTGTGAAATAGGCGGCGGCGACGGCGGGATCAGGCTCGACCCCCCAGCCGCGCTCATGGATGCGGCCCAGCATGTTCAGCGCCGCAGCATTCCCATCACGCGCCGCACGCTGAAAGCTTTCGATCGCCTGCGCGGGTTTGTCATCGTCCAGATAGATCTGGCCAAGCGCAAGTGCTGCTTCAGAGGGGCTAAGCGTGGTCATGTTTTCGCAGTCGTCAAAAGGTCAGGCGGCGGGAACATACCCGCCGCCTGTCGTGTCATCAGAAGCGCTTGCTTAGCGACAAGGCAAAGCTGCGACCCGTATCGGGGACCGCGCGCGTTGCGCTGAAGGCCGAACGATAGTTGTCGTGATCGGTCAGATTGTAAGCGTTCAGGGCCAGACGCCAGTCGTCTTGCTCGTATGACACCATCATGTCGAGCGAGAAGGTCTCGGGCATTTCTGCGGTATTCGTCGCATTGGCGTAGTATTCCGACGCATAGCGGATACCGCCAGCAACCGTGATCTCACCCGGAACAGGGGCCGTATTCTGGGGGAGGACATAGCTGGTCCAGACCGAGAAGTTGTTTTTCGGCACGCCCGGCGCATCCTTGCCGACAACGTCGGCGGAAACGCCTTTGCCACCACGGACTTCGCCGTCAAGATAGGCGTAGCTTGCGTAGATCGACCAATTATCCGAAATCTCGCCGGTGACGCCGAATTCAGCGCCGCGGATCCGGCGGCCTTGGCCTGCATCCGAGAATGCCAGCACCGGATCGCCCGTGGTCGGGTCGATGTCATAGCTGTTTTTCTTGTCGATCTGGAAGATCGCACCCGTCAAACCCAGACGACCGTTCAGCAGGTTCAGTTTGCCGCCCAGTTCGATCAGATCCGAACGCTCGGGCTTCATATCGCCAGCAACTTCGGTCTCGAAAGAGTTCACCGTCATCGAAATATCGGTGCCTTGGGGACGATAGGTGCGTGCGAATGACAGATAAGCCATTGCCTCGTCCGAGGGCTCGTAGATCACGCTCAGCGACGGGCTCAGCTTGGTCGAGCTGCCGCTGGTGCTGATCGGTGCGCGTCCACCCACCAGGGTTCCGGTGAAATCATTCTCGAAATGGTCCAGGCGCGCCGCAGCGGCGACAGTCCAGCCACGACCCAGATCCATGCGATCGGCGACGAAAAGCCCGGCGTTAAAGGCTGTCGCGCGCGATTGCGGCCCATAGCTGAGCGAGGGGTTACCGATATTATATTCCGGATCAAGAACCGAGGTCGAGGTCGGGCGCGCCGGGTCATAGCTGCCACGACGGCGCTTGTCGACCTGATAGCTCAGGTCAAGGCCGATCTGGACTTTATGCTTGATCGCGCCCGTTTCGAACTCGCCGCGCGCGGCCAATACGTTCTGGAAGCCCCAGCCCTTCTGGTCATAGACCATGCCGCCACCCGCGCCATAGGACAGCAGCGCATCCGTACCGGCAAGCAAATCGTTCAGCTGCGCATTGCTTAGATCAGCGGGATGCGTCGCCGAGCGGTCGCGCTTGTAATAGCTCAGCCGCGTCTCATTGGTCAGCGTCCAGCCATTGCCCATATCGTGGTTCAGCGACGAGGTGATGTCATGAACATCGGTATCATCGTGGTCGGTGCTGCGGATATAGGAGACGTCGCGGTCGTAACCGGCCACACCATATTCCAGAAGCGGGCGATAGATCCCGTCATTGCCCTCGGCCATCGGCTGACCCATGTCGGGCGTGCCGCGCTCGCGCAGATAGGAATAGCTCAAATGCCATTCCGTGCCCGTCCCGATCCCGGTGCCCCAGTCAACGGCAACGCCCAGACGGTCAGCTTCGGCATGGTCGCGGTCCGCAACATCTTGCTTTTGTGCCATAACATTAAAGCGAAGCGCCTGATTTTCACCGACCACGCGATTGCTGTCCAACTGCAGGCGCGCTTGCACGCCGCTGCCGATCAGACCTTGCACCACGGTCTCGTCTTTCAGATTGGCGCGTTTGGTCGATTGGTTGATCAGACCGCCCATATTCCCCACACCAAAGGAATCGCCCGAGGGACCTTTCAGAACCTCGACGCTTTCGGTGTTGAACGTGTCATGGGTGAAAACGCCAAAATCACGCAGCCCGTCACGATAGACATCGCCGCCAGCAGCCAGGCCGCGGATACGGAATTGATCACCCGATGAGCCGCCCCGGCCTTCGCCAGTGGACAGCGTAATCCCCGGCACGTTGCGCAGGGTTTCTTCCAAGGTGGTTGATTGCTGCTGCTCGATGATCTTGGCCGGAATGACCTGAACTTCGCGCGGCGTGTTGAACACCGTTTCCGGCAAACGCGAGACGCCGGTCGTGCCCTCGTTGGTATTGGCAGGCGCAGTGCCGGCGGTGATCACGACGGTATCAAGCGAAATGACCCCGCTGGCAGGCGCGGCATTGGCCTGAGCAACGTCCTGAGCAATTGCCAGATCCGCCGAAACGATCCCCCCTGCAGCGATACCAAGGGTGACGCCTGCGGTTGAAAGCGCGGGGCGAAGAGAGTGAGGCTGGCGAGTCGCCATAAGCAGCTCCTTCCGGAAAATTCATTAAAATCGGAGCCAGTTAATCCTGATAAAAAGAGACAACAATAGGATTTTTGTCGTAATTCAGGCGCTGTGTCCGAATGAACACAGGCGATATTTCACATGATTATATAGTTTTAACTATCTGATATGTAATGAATAATAATCAATATATCGAAAATAACCCGTCGAAATTGAGGCCGGCCAATTGCGACATGTAACTATTTTTGTCAGGAATCGCAACAATTCGCCTTCCAGCCCTTGACGCCCACTTTGCTGGATCAGCGACAGATGTGAACTTGAGTTCCCCAATCCGCGCAGGCCTGAGCCAGTGATGCGGGCAATTCGGCATCTGTGAACAGCGCGTCAACTTCGGACAGGCTGATGATCCGGCCCGGCGCCGCACGCGTCAGCTTGCTGTGATCGGCGACCACGAACTTTTGGCGCGCTTGGTTTAAAATCGCGCGGCTGACACGAACCTCGGACAGATCAAAGTCCAAAAGATCACCATCAAGGTCCAAAGCAGAGCAGCCAACAATCGCGAAATCGACCTTGAATTGTTCGAAAAACTGGGTGGTCAGCTCGCCCACCAATCCACCATCCGAGCGGCGCAATCGCCCGCCCGCCACGATGACTTCGCAGCCCGGATTGGGCATCAGGATGTTTGCGACATTAATATTGTTGGTGATGACCGTCAGATTGGCATGATCGGCCAAGGCGGCGGCCACTGCCTCGGTCGTCGTACCCAGATTGAGGATCACCGAGGAGTTGTCGGGAATAAGGCGCGCGCATGCACGGCCAATCGCGGCCTTGCCCTCGGCGCCTGTTCGTTTGCGCAGCTCATAGCTGGTGTTGCTGACGCCCGCGCGGGCGACCGCGCCGCCGTGAACGCGTTCGATCAGCCCCGCCTCATCCAAGTCGCCCAGATCGCGCCGGATCGTCTGCAAGGTCACATCAAAGCGCTGCGCAAGCTCGTCCACCAGGACCAGCCCCTCGGTGCGGGCGATATTCAAAATCTGTTGCTGGCGAAGATTGGCGCGCATCTGGTCTTCCTTCAAAGCGGTTCGCAAGATTGTGCGCCATTTGCGCGCCGACGCCAAGACTGTTCGTTTCTGTTTCGCTTATGTTCGAATATGGCCCTTATTTAGATAAAACGAACACAAACTGATTGACGCATCACCCATTTGACGGCAGTTACGGATTGAACGATCCTGCCGAAAAGGGTGCAGCATGGCCTTAGATCAACGCATGACGAATCCAGGCGACATCGCAGATGTTTTCATCATCGGTGGTGGCATCAACGGTTGTGGCATTGCGCGCGATGCAGCGGGTCGCGGCCTCAAGGTTGTACTGGCCGAGCAGGGCGATCTTGGCCATGCAACCTCTTCGGCCTCGACCAAGCTGTTTCACGGCGGGCTGCGCTATCTGGAATATTTCGAATTCCGCCTTGTCCGAGAGGCATTGGAAGAGCGTGAGACGCTGCTGCGCGCCATGCCCCATATCAGCTGGCCGATGCGGTTCGTGCTGCCCTATAGGCCGGATATGCGCTTTGAAACCACCACGCCCGCGTCCCGGCTGGTGACAGCTTTCATGCCCTGGATCAAAGGCCGCCGCCCGGCATGGATGATCCGCATGGGGTTGTTTTTATATGATAATCTTGGTGGGCGCAAAATCCTGCCTGGAACGCGCAAAATCGATTTATCGCAAGATCCTTTGGGTCTGCCTTTGAAACCGGGTTTCAAGCTGGGCTATGAGTATTCAGATTGCTGGGTTCAAGACAGCCGATTGGTCGTTTTGAATGCCCGTGACGCCAAGGCGCGTGGCGCGACCATTATGCCTAGAACCCGCGTGGTTTCGGCTCACCGCGAAGGAGAGCTCTGGCAGATCGAAACCGAACATGCGGGTCAACGTCACCATTATCGCGCCAAAGTTCTGGTGAATGCCGCCGGACCATGGGTGGGTGATGTCATTCACGATCTGCTTGACCTGGCAACCAAGGATAACGTGCGGCTGGTCCGCGGCAGCCATATCGTCGTGCCGCGCCTTTACGATCATGACCGCTGTTATTTCTTTCAGGGCACGGATGGGCGCATCATTTTCGCCATTCCCTACGAGCAGGATTTCACCCTGATCGGCACCACTGACAAAGACCACCATTCGGCCGATGATGTGCCGCGCTGCACGGACGAAGAGCGTGATTATCTTTGCGCCTTTGCATCGCAATATTTTGCAAAGCCCATCACCGCGCAGGATGTCGTCTGGAGCTATTCGGGGGTCCGCCCCCTATATGACGATGGTGCGCGCTCGGCGACGGCGGCCACGCGCGATTATGTCTTACGACTTGATCGTGAAGGGGCGCCGGTCCTGAACGTCTTTGGCGGCAAAATCACGACCTATCGGCGATTGGCTGAAAGTGCGCTGGATGAGATCGCGGGATTTTTCCCGAATCTTGGCGGAAAATGGACGGCAGGGGTGGCTTTGCCGGGGGGCGATTTTCCGGTCGATGGCGTGGCCGCGCTGACCGAGAAACTGCGCGCGACCTATCCCTTCCTCAGCCCGCGTTGGGCACAGCGACTGATCCGCACCTATGGCACCGAAGCTTTCGACATGTTGGGGCAAGCCAAGTCAGCCGCCGATCTGGGCACCGATTTTGGCGAAGGGTTAAGTGCACAGGAATTAGATTGGCTGATCGCGCATGAATATGTGCAGACCGGTGAGGATGTGCTGTGGCGGCGCACGCGTCTGGGACTGCACCTGTCTCCCGACGCTCAGGCCGCTGTCGCGGCTTATGTTGCCGCTGCATTTAGCGCCGCAAGCTGAACAATCACGATAAGGAGGAGGTTGCGATGTCCCATATTCTGGCCATTGATTGCGGCACGACATCAGCACGCGCGGTTATTTTCGACGCGGATTTGCGGATCTTATCCTTTGCCCAAGAGGAAATCCCCCAACATTATCCGGATTCCGGCTGGGTCGAGCACGACCCTTGGGATCTATGGGCGGCCACTGCGGCGACGGCGCGTGCAGCTATTGAAAAAGAGGGGCTGACTTCGGCTGAAATCGCGGCAATTGGCATCACCAATCAGCGCGAAACCGTGGTGGTCTGGGACCGCGCCACAGGACAGCCGATCCATCCGGCAATTGTCTGGCAAGATCGCCGAACCGCAGATCTTTGCGATGATTTGCGCGCGAAAGGTCATGAGGAGATGATCACCGATCGCACCGGCCTTTTGCTTGATCCTTATTTTTCTGCAAGCAAGATCAAATGGATACTTGATAACGTCAGCGACGCACGCCCTCGTGCCCAGAAGGGCGAGTTGGCCTTTGGGACGGTCGATAGCTGGTTGATCTGGAACCTGACGGGCGGCGCGGTCCATGCCACCGATGCCACAAACGCAGCCCGCACGATGCTATACAACATCCGCGACGGCGAATGGGACAGCACGCTATGCGCGCTTTTTGACATCCCCATGCAAATGCTGCCCGATGTGCGCGATTGCGCTGCTGATTACGGCGTCACCCGGCCGGATCTTTTCGGCCGTGAAATCGCCATTCTGGGGGTCGCGGGCGATCAACAGGCCGCCGCGATCGGACAGGCGTGTTTTCAGCCGGGAATGGTGAAATCGACCTATGGTACGGGTTGTTTCGCGCTTTTGAATACCGGCACAGAGATGGTCAGATCCAAGAACCGGCTTCTGACAACGATAGCCTATCGGTTGAACGGCCAGACAAGTTATGCGCTTGAAGGCTCGATCTTTAATGCCGGGGCCGTGGTGCAATGGCTGCGCGACGGGCTGACGATCATTCGCGCGGCCTCGGAAACATCAGCGCTGGCGCAAAAGGCCGACCCGGCGCAATCGGTGGTTCTGGTCCCCGCCTTTACGGGGCTTGGTGCGCCTTATTGGCGGCCCAATTGCCGTGGTGCGATCCTGGGGCTGACGCGCAATAGCGGGCCTGCGGAAATTGCGCGCGCGGCCTTGGAAAGCGTTGGCTTCCAAACCCGCGATCTGATCGATGCCATGCAGGCAGATTGCAGCCTGGATGGCGAGGCCATTTTGCGGGTTGATGGGGGTATGGCCGCCAATGATTGGGCCATGCAGTTTCTGACTGATATTATCGGCGCATCGGTTGACCGCCCGCAGATCACCGAAACCACCGCATTGGGCGCGGCCTATCTGGCGGGCTATCAGGCTGGGATTTGCCCCGAACCTCAGGTCATCGCTCAGAAATGGGCGCTTGAGCGCCGCTTTGAACCCAAGCTAGCCCCGGCGGAACGCGAGGCGCGCTATGGCCAGTGGCGCCAGGCGGTTAAGGCGACAATGGTGATGGGCGACTAGGCAAGACACTGATCTTAAATAAAAAGGCCACGCATCTCGCGTGGCCTTTTCCGTTCATGGGCGATGCGGCTCAGATCCCGCCAAGCGCCAGATATTTAATCTCGAGATATTCCTCGATCCCGTATTTCGAGCCCTCGCGCCCGGTTCCCGATTGCTTGACGCCGCCGAAAGGGGCGACCTCATTGGCAAGGGCCGGGGTGTTCACGCCCACCATTCCTGCCTCTAGTGCCTCGCCGACGCGGAAAATCCGACCAATGTCGCGGGCATAGAAATAGGATGCCAGACCGAATTCAGATGCATTGGCCATGGCGACCGCCTCGGCCTCGTCTTTAAAGGAGATGATCGCGGCCAAAGGCGCAAAGGTTTCCTCATAGGCCACCTTCATGTCCTGGCGCACGCCGGTGATCACCGTCGGCTCGTAGAACGTGCCGCCCAGCTCTGGCTGCTTGCCGCCCATGCGCAAAACCGCGCCTTTGGCCAAGGCATCATCGACATGATCTTGCATTTTTTCCACGGCGCGCTCGTCAATCAGCGGGCCCATCGTCGTTGCAGGATCGGTACCCGCGCCAATTTTCAAGGTGCCGACCAGCGCCATCAGCTTTTCGGTAAAGGCCTCTAGCACGCTATCTTGGACATAGATCCGGTTGGCGCAGACACAGGTCTGACCAGCATTGCGGAATTTCGAAAAAAGCGCGCCTTGGGCAGCTGCATCCAGATCCGCATCGTCAAAGACGATGAAAGGAGCGTTGCCACCCAGTTCAAGCGACAGACGCTTGATCTGATCTGCCGAGTTGCGCAGCAACCAACGCCCAACCGCGGTCGAGCCGGTGAAGCTGATCTTGGCAATATCGGGGTTGGTCGTGATCGCGGTGCCGATCTCTTGGGCCGCGCCCGTAATCACCGAGAACAGACCTGCAGGCAGGCCCGCACGTTCTGCCAGAACTGCCAGCGACAGTGCAGAAAGCGGGGTTTGGGCGGCAGGTTTCAACACCATGGCACAACCCGCCGCCAGCGCCGGGCCGGCCTTGCGGGTGATCATGCCATTGGGAAAGTTCCAAGGCGTAATCGCGGCACAAACACCGATCGGCTGCTTCATCACCAAAATGCGCTGGCTGGCATTCGGCCCGGCCATGAAATCGCCCTCGATGCGCTTGGCCTCTTCGGCAAACCACTCCAAATAGGCGGCATTCGAGACGATCTCGCCACGCGCTTCGGCCAGGGGTTTGCCCTGCTCAGCGGTCAGGATCTGCGCAAGATCGTCGGTGTTTTCCAAGATCAGCTCGTACCAGCGACGCAAGACCGCTGCACGTTCCTTGGCAGGGCGGGCAGCCCATGCAGGCATGGCGGCCTTGGCGGCGGCGACAGCCTCGTTCAGTTCGGCCGCGCCAAGGTTTGGCACCCGCGCGATCAGCGAATTGTCAAAAGGATTGCGCACCTCGATGGCGCTTTCGCCCGGTTCGACCAGACGGGTGCCGATGCGGCAGGCCTCGGTCAGCAAGCTGGGGTCTTTTAGCGGCAATGTGCAAAGCGCAGTCATCACAGGATTTCCTTGAAAAAAGTGGCAAGGGCGGGGGCCAGCATCGCCAGCCCCGACAAAAACAGCAGTCCAAAGGCCAGCTTGCGCATGGTTTGGGGCGCAAGCCGTGGCGGATGGCGGGTGGCAAGCCAGGTGCCAAAGATCACCACCGGCACAGCGACAGCCGAGACCAGAAGAACCTGCGCCGAAATCCCCGTCGTGGCAAAGACAATTCCCATCCGCAAGACGGCGCCGACAAAGAAAACCGCGACCAATGTGCAGCGGATCGCCTCGGTCGAAAGCGGTTGGCGGTAGAGGTGCCAGATCACCGGAGGGCCGGCGGTCGAAAACATTCCGCCCATCATCCCGCTGAAAAAGCCCGAGATGATGAAAGGCCCATTTTTGCTGCGATCACGCAGCTGAATCGGACTGCGCATCATCTGGATCGCGGCCAAGGTGACCATGAGGCCAAGGGTAAATTGCAGCAATACTAAGGCATTGCCTGCCATATACATCAAAAGCCAATAACCCAGCGCCAGCCCGGGAACACTGCCCACAAGCAGCAACCCCAGCGCATGGCGGTCAACGGCCGGATGTTTGCGCGCCAAGATCAGCGCGCCATTCACCATGGTCAAGAACCCCGAGACGATAGCTGCCTCTGGCAGGGGCATCAGCGACAGCGCGCCCACCCCTCCCATGACGATCAGCCCAAAGGCAAAGCCGGTCAGCGTTTGCAGCCACGATCCCAACAAGATCACCAGCCATAGCCCCAGCGTATTCAGGCTAATCAGATCGGAAAGCAAAAATCAGATCTCCCGCAGGGCGCGGAACAACGCGGCAAAGGCGCTATCAGGGCGGAAATGGACGGCAGGCTGTCCGATCGGGGCCTGTGCTTCGATTGTCTGGCCACCGTCATGAATTGTGCCCTTCCATAGTTCTTCCCATTGAGTGCCCTCGGGCAAATAGACAGGGCGTGTCACTTGCCCCGCCTGCCACACTGGAGAGACCAGCATATCGGCGCCGTAAAGGTACTGATCTTGCAGGCTATATCCAGCCCGATCTTGCGGGAAATGCAAAAACAGCGGCCGCTGGACCGGCAGGCCAGTGGTTGCTGCTTCATGCGAGAGATGGCGCAGATATGGCGCCAAATGCACATAGATCTGGGTCATACGTGCAAAATGCGCCAAAACCGTCGGATCTTGGTCGATTTGCAGGTTCTGACTGGGACGGTTGCCTTCGTGGCTGCGCATCAATGGGGTGAAAGCCGCCATTTCCGACCAGCGCATAATCAGCTCTGCGGTGCGCACATTGTGAAACAGGCTGGTGTAACCACCGATGTCGGAATGGTGATAGGCATTGCCAACCAACCCCGAGGACAAGGCCCCGGCCATGACCGTCACCAAGCCATCGTGGCGGCTGAAATCAACCGATTGATCGCCCGCCCAAAGGAAGGGGCAATATTTCTGGACCCCCGAATAACCCGCCCGCATGAACCAGACGATGTCGCCGGTCAGACCACGGCTTTCGACAGCACGCGCGTTGACCTCGGCCCAAAGCACCGGCCATTGGTTATGCATCAGCCGCGCGTCAACGCCATTGGCCAAAGTCACATCGATCGGCAGATATTCCCCAAAGTCGGCCATCCAGCCAGAAAGGCCGTAATCCAGCATATTTTGACCAATGACGCGTTCGGAAAACCATTCGGCCGCCTCGGGATTGGTGAAATCAACCACTCCGCAGTCGAATTCGCCGAAATCAACATGCGCGATCTGGCCCTTGCCGTCGGTTGCGAAATAGCCCCGCTCGGCCGCCTCGGGAAACAGGGGGCCATCCACCGCCAGGTAGGGGTTCACATAGCCCAGAAAGCGGATCCCACTTTCGCGCAATGCGGCAATGCGATTGCGCAGGTCGGGATAGCGTGCCTCATTGGCCTGCCAGTCCCAGAAAAGCCGCGCGCCGAACGAGGTATGGCGCAGGCCAACCCAATCCTCGCACCACAGCCCAGAAACCTTCACCCCGGCGGCGATCATGTTTTCCATACGGGTAAAGGATTCTTCGCCATCCTTCAGGCCCAGGATGGCCCCTTGATAGATCCATTCCGGCAGTTCGGGCTGGCGGCCAAAACGGTTCGACATCGCCCCAACCAAGTCGATATAGCTGTCAGCCTCGAACAGTTCGACCGCTGTGGGGATCTCCCAGACCTCGATCTCGTGAAAGCCTTTGCGAGAGAAGTCGAGCACGCTATAGGCCGTGCTGTCGAGATGGGCCGCATAAAGCCGTGAAGACAAGAATGTCGGCTGGGGATAGTTACTGTTCCAGTAATCGCCCCCCGCACGGTTGTGCACATCCGACAGTCGCGTGATTTCAGTTCCCTTATCGCGACCAACGCCCGGCTCTGAGGTCCAGATCGGAAATTTTCGCCCGGCCAAGTCAAAATAGGACATCTGCTCGCCGCCGCCCCAGATATGCTCATCCGGTTCGGAAACCAACCGCAACCAAAAGCGATTCCACTTGGGGTCAAGCGCTTGAAAGCGAAGGTGATTATCTTCAAGCCAGAACGCAATTGCCGGGGTCTCGGCACCCAGAAGGATACGGCCATCGGGCTGCGGGGTGATACGTGTCAGCGCGACCCTTTCGACCAGATAGTCCTCGATGTCGAAATTGCCGCGATACATATCCATGCGCGCATCGCCTGTACCGACAAAGATCGCAGGGGCAGAGATGTCATGGGACAGGATCAGTCGATCGCCAAGCCAGATCCGAAATCCGGTCGCGAAATGTTCAAGACGGGCCATAATCTCTCTCAGTTCTGGGTAAGGCCGGCATCAACCGTGAAATGCGAGCCGGTCGATCCGGCGCTTTCATCCGAGCCTAGGAAAAGCGCCAGCCGCGCCACATGGCTGGCATCCAGCCGGAACTTCAGGGCCTGCAAATCGATGAATTGCTGGTTCAGTTCGGGGGTTAGCCACAATTGCTCTTGGCGCGGGGTCAAGATTGCGCCGGGGATGATGCAGTTCACCCGGATGCCATCCGTGCCCAACTCGCGCGCCAATGTCTTGGTCAGGCCATAGATCGCAGCCTTTGCGGTGGTATAGCCGACCATGCCCGGGCGCCCGCGCAGCCAGGAAACCGAGCTGAACATGATCACCGAACCGCCACCGGCCTGCGCCATACCCTGACGCAGCGCCTGGGTCGCAAAGAATTGGTGATCAAGGTTCAGCGCCATGGCGCGATGCCAATAGTCTGGCTCGACGCTATCGAGGTCATGGCGGTCATCTTTTCCCGCGTTATTGACCAGAACCCGAACCGGACCGCCGTGCTGCTGGGCCGAGTTCAGCGTGTCGCGCATTGCCGCAATATCGGTCAGATCGCAGGCGTAAAACGCGGCTCCGGTTTGGTCCGCAATGGTTTGACCATTCTCGCGATCAATATCAAGAAACGAGACCTGCGCATCCTGAGCGCGAAAGGCACGCACCATTTCTGCACCAATCCCCGAGGCCCCGCCCGTGATCAGCACGTGCCGCCCTGCAAGCGAGCCGTAGCGGACACCATCGTAACTCATGTCAAATCTCCGGATTAAAGGGCGGAATGGCGATGCCGGGCACATCGACCCGCATTGCAAAAACGCCGCCCGAATGGGGGTATTGTGCCAACTGCTCGGGGCTCGAGCCGTCGCGGGCGCTGGTCACGAAAAGCGTGCGCATATCCGGCCCGCCAAAACAGGGCATGGTGGGCGATTGTGCGGGCACGCGATAGCTGGCCAGAATGTCGCCGTTGGGGGCAAAGCGCACCACCCGCGCGCCTTGGTAAAACGCGCTCCAATAGCAGCCCTCGGCATCCACGGCCGCGCCATCCGGGCGGCCTTGATCCATGTCCGTGGGGGTCAGCTGTGCAAAAATGCGACGATTGGAGGGCGTTCCGGTTTCCTGATCATAATCATAGACATAGATGCGAAACCTTGGCGTATCAGAATGATACATCAGCCGACCGTCAGGCGAAAACGCCAGTCCGTTCGATGTCATCAGCCCATCGGCAAAGCGCACAAGGCCGCGCCGATCATAGCGGTAAAGCCCCGCACGTTCCTGGCGATAGGGATCGACGGTTCCCGCCCAGAGCCGCCCTTTGGGATCAATGCGGCCATCGTTGAAACGGCTGGATTGATGAGCCTCGGGATTGCGGGCCAGACAGGTCGCCTCGGCGGCATCTGGAATTGACCAGATGCCCGAACGGCACGCCGCCACCAGACCGCCGCCAAGACTGGGGGCAAAGCAGCCGACTTCTTCAAAGATCTCGCGGCGCTGACTTTCGCCGGTCTGGGGCGAAATCCGCCATAAGGCACGGGCGGGAATATCGGTGACGGTCAGGCATTGCGCGGCGCTGTCCCAAACCGGGCCTTCGGCCAGTTGGGCCTGCAGATCCGCGACCAGCGTGAAGGGGCTGTCCATCTTAATAGGCCGCCTGCGACACTGCGACCGGCGCCGTCTTGCGCAGTTGTGCCAGCCAGTCATTGGCACGTCCGGTCATCATCGCGAGATCCGAGGCGACAGCCGCGAAAGTATAGCCATAATCCAGGAACCGCGCGACCATGTCCGGATTTGGCCCAACAATGCCGATCGGTTTGCCGGCCTTGCGTGCTGCTTGCGCGGCATGGGCGATCAGCTCTTGGACCTCGGGATGTGCGATATTGCCGATATGGCCCATCGCCGCCGAAAGATCGCCGGGGCCGACGAAAACAGCATCAACGCCCTCAACCGCCGCAATATCGCCAATAGCCGCCACCGCTTCGGGAGTTTCCAGCTGCAAGATCGAGCAGCAGCGTTGATGCGCACTGGCAAGATAGCCCGGCACGGTTCCGAATTTCGAGCCGCGATGCACCGCCGCCACCCCGCGCACGCCGTGGGGCGGATAGCGCATGAAGGACACGGCCTCGCGCGCTTGCGCCACATCTTGCACAAAGGGAATCATTAGGGTTTCGGCACCCGCATCCATGGCACGCTTGATCAAGATCTGATCATTCCATGCCAGGCGCACCACCGGAACAGCCGGCGTCACGCCAATGGCGCGCAGGATATGGGCCAGATCGGAAAATTCGATCGTCACATGCTCCATATCGACCACGAGGAAGTCGAAACCGGTATAACCCAGCGCCTCGGCGGTGCTGGGCGCGGCTGCCATCAACCAAGTTCCAAGGGGCGTTTTCTGGGCCTGCAGGGCAAGAAAGGGGTTCATGGCTGCCTCTTAATAAATGACGGGGTCGGGCACTTTTTCGGTGCCCTCAAGGAAATCAAAGTCACAGCCCTTGTCAGCCTGGCTGACATGGCGCTGATAAAGCGCCGCGAATGAGCGTTCATACAGTTTGACTGTGGGCACCCACTCGGCTTGGCGCCGGGCCAGCTCTTCGGGCGAAACCAGCATATCGAGGCGCCCCTCGGTGACATCCAGCGCAATGATGTCGCCGGTTTGCAGCAGCGCCAGCGGGCCGCCGACTGCCGCCTCGGGGGTGACGTGCAAAATGCAGGTGCCATAATGCGTGCCCGACATGCGGCCATCGCAAATGCGCACCATATCGCGCACCCCCTGTTTCAGCAGCTTCTTGGGGATCGGAAGATTGCCCCATTCGGGCATGCCCGGCGCGCCGACCGGACCGGCATTGCGCAAGACGATGACCCAATCTTCGGTGATCTCAAGGTCGAGATCATCAAGCGTGCGGTTCATCTCGGCGGGATCGTCAAAGACGATGGCGGGGCCTTGGTGTTTAAGAAACTTCGGCGCCGCTGCCGAGGATTTCATCACCGCACCATTAGGTGCCAGATTACCCTTGAGCAGTTGCAGCGTCTTGCCCCGGCTTAGGGGCACGACCGGATTATCCTCGCCGCGGATGACATCTTCATTCCAGCACTCGGCCCCGGCAATCTCATCGCCCAAAGTCCGGCCCAGCACGTTGCGCTGCGCCAGATCCAACTGATGGCTGAATTTGCGCATCAGGGCCAGAATACCGCCAGCGAAGAAGAAATCCTCCATCAGATATTCACCCGACGGAAAGAGGTTCGCCGCCACCGGGACACGCCCAGCCATATCGGCCATATCCTCAAGGGTCAGCGTGACACCCGCGCGCCCCGCCATAGCGATCAGATGCACCGCGGCATTGGTCGATCCCCCCATCGCCATATAGGCGACCAGACCGTTCAGAAAGCTTTCCCGCGTCAGAATGTCGGAGGGCTTCAGATCCTCAAGGATCATCTCGACCATGCGCACCCCACAAGCCGAGGCCATGCGCGGATGGCCGGAATCGGCGGCGGGGATCGAGCTGGCACCGGGAAGGGTCAGCCCCATGACATCTACGATCGAGGTCATGGTCGACGCCGTGCCCATCGTGTTGCAGGTCCCGATCGAGCGGGTCATGCGGCTTTCAAGATCGACCCAATCCGCTTTGGTGATATTGCCCGCGCGCAGCTCTTCCCAATATTTCTTGGTATGCGTGCCAGCGCCGGTTTTGACGCCGCGCCATTGACCGTTGGACATCGGGCCTGCCGGGCAAAAGATCACCGGAATATCCATCGAGATCGCGCCCATCAAAAGGCCCGGCGTGGATTTGTCGCATCCCCCCAGCAGCACCGCACCATCAATCGGATGCGAGCGCAAAAGCTCTTCGCACTCCATGGCCAGAAGGTTGCGGTAAAGCATGGTGGTGGGCTTGACCATGACCTCGCCGACCGACAGGGCGGGCAGCTCGATCGGATAGCCGCCTGCTTGCCACACCCCGCGCTTGACGGCCTCGGCACGGTCGCGCAGATGCGAGTGACAGGGGCTGATATCGCTCCAGGTATTGATGATGCCGACCACGGGACGGCCCATGAATTCCTCGCGACGCATGCCCATCTGTTGGGTGCGTTGGCGGTGGGCAAAGCCACGCATGCTGTCCTCGGCAAACCAGCGCTGCGAGCGCAGTTCGGAAATCTCGCGGTGCTTGGTCATCCCTTGATACCCCCAGCGGTCAGGCCAGAAACCACGCGCTCCTGGAAAATCACGATCAAAATGGCGACGGGCACGATACCGACGACCAACGCCGCCGAAATCACAGGCCAGGGGAAGGAAAATTCGCCCTGATAAAGCTGAATGCCCACCGGCAGCGTGCGCAGCGCCGGGTTCGAGTTGAACGACAGCGCCAGCAAGAACTCGTCCCAGGCATTGACGAAGGCCAAGATGCCCGCGGTGAACACACCGGGCGCCGCCAGCGGCACCACGATCTTGAACAAGGCGCCGATGCGGGTGCATCCGTCGATCATGGCGGCATTTTCCAGATCGCGCGGGATCCCTTCAAAGAAAGAGACAAGGATCAACGTGCAGACGGGCAGGCTTAGAACGGTGTAGGGCAATACCAGTGCCGTCCAGCTGTTGAGCAGGTTCAGCGTGCGCATGATTTCGAACAGCGGCACCAGCAATGTCACCAAAGGAAAGGTCGAAACTGCGATGATCGATGACAAGATCAGCCCGCGATAGCGCAGGTTCAGCCGTGCGATTGCATAGGCTGCCAGCACCGAGATCAGGATGGTCAACAGCGTCGTACACAGCGCCACGCCAAAGCTATTGCCCAAAAACAGCAACAAGGGCTGATCGGTAAAGGCGGTTGCGTAATTGCTGAGCGTGGGCAGATGCGGAAACCAGGTGATCGGCACCTGCGTCAACTCGGCCTCGGATTTCAGCGAGGTGAACAAGATCCACAGCGCCGGGAAAAGTCCGTTGACCAGCAAGATCAGCGCCACGATCAGACGCAAGGGGCGGCCGGACAGAAACGAGGTCGGGGAAGCGACAGCGGACATGGCTTAACCTTTCGCGCGGATCATGCGCAGGTAGACAGCAGTCACCAGCATCGAGATCAGGAACATCACAACCGCCAAGGCCGAGCCATAGCCAAGGTCCAGGAAGGAGACGGTGTTTTGGTGGATATACATTGCCAGCGTGGCCGTAGAGGTCCCCGGCCCACCCGCCGTCATCGTATAGGGAATATCAAAAGTCTGAAGCGCGGTGATCGTGCGGAAAATCAGCGCGACGATGATCGAGGGCTTCAAAAGGGGCAGGGTGATTTCAAAGAACTGGCGGATCTTTCCCGCCCCATCGACATCCGCCGCCTCATAAAGCGAACGCGGGATCGTTTGCAGGCCAGCCAGAATGATCAGCGCCATAAAGGACGATGTCTTCCACACGATGGTCAAGCAGATCGCCGTCATCGCCCAGAAAGGTGAGTTGAACCAAATGACCGGTGCCATGCCAAAGCGACCCAGCACATCATTGACCACGCCATATTCCGAGTGGAAAAACCACGCGAAGATCATCCCGGCAAAGGCCAAAGGCAGCGCCCAAGGGATCAAGAGAGACAGGCGGATCGGCCATTGGCGCTGAAAGGGCAGGTTGGCCATCAAAGCCATCGCAAGACCCATAATCAGCGCGCCCGGCACGGTGATCGCGGTAATGATCAGCGTGTTTTTCAACGTCTGCCAAAACACCGGATCCTCTAGGATCAGCACAAAGTTTTCAAAGCCGACAAATTCGGCGGGCATGCCCGAGGTCAGGGATAGGTTGAACAGGCTCGTGTAGAACAGCTTGCCCACCGGATAGATCACGATGAGCGAGACCAGCAACGCAAGCGGTGCCAGCAGCATGACCGCCAGAACACGGTCGCTGGGGTCGGTTAACCACGAAAAGCTGGCACGTTTGGATGCGGACATCGGGGCCTCGCTGGAGGGGCTGGAAGAATAGGGACGGTCTGTGGCCGCCCGGTGGATTGGGCGCATATCGCCCGAAGGGGCGGCCCATGGGCCGCCCAAAATTTTGCCGTCACCGGCCTTAGCGCAGGACGCGCCGCAGCCTGCTTTCGATCTCGGCCACCGCGGCCTGAGGTTCGGTGACATTGGCCATGACGGCGTTGAAGGTCGTGCGCAAAACCTCGCTGACCTCGGCATAGCGCGGGGTCACAGGGCGCGGGCGCGCGGTCTGAACCACCTCACGGGCATCAGCAAACCACGGCACGGCGGCGAGCACCTCGGGGTCGTCAAAAACCTGCGGGAAAGCTGGCATCAGCGAACCATGCACCGCCATGTGACGGGCCACATCGGGGCTGGACAGGAACTTGACCAGATCGACCGCCTCTTGCGGATGTTTGGAATAGGCCGAGACGCCCCATTCCCAGCCGCCCAGACAGGTGGCAGAACTGCCCCCCGGCATTGCAGGCATATGGGCCACGCCGACTTTGCCTTGAACCGGCGAGCCGTCAGCTTGCGATTGCGCCCAGGCATAGGACCAGTTGACCGCAAACAGGACGTTTCCTGCCTCGAATTCCTTGCGGGTATCGTCGGTCGCCACTTCCGAGATGTTTTTCTTGGCCGTGCCATCGGTGACAAAGCTTTTCCACAGCTCAAGCGAGGACTGCGCCGCCGGCGCATCCATGGTCAGCTTGCCATTTTCCGTGAAATTCTTGCCCTGGCTCCAATAGGGCAGCAAGAAGGTGCAAACTGCGCCCTCGATCGCCTTGCCCTGGAACGACAACCCCTGAAGCTCGGCGTTCTTTTCGCCCTCAAGCACGGTCTTTGCGCTGGTGCGCAGCTCCTCCCAGGTGGTGGGCGGCTGAAGGCCGTATTTCTCCAGCAGATCCTTGCGATAATACAGGAACATCGCATCAGAAAACGCGGGCAATGCGACAACCTTGCCATCGATGGTATTGGCTTCGGCATAGGCGGGCAGATAGGCCGACATATCGACGCCCTCAATCGGCACGGTCCAGCCAGCAGCCGCGAATTGCGCGGGTCGAACGACATCCAACACCATGATATCAAGCGAAGAATCCTTGGCTGACATCACCGTGTTCAGATATTGGCTTTGCGCCTCAGAGGTATTTCCGCCGGTTTCGATCGTGACTTTGATGTCATCGTGTTTTTGTTCGAACTGATCCAGAACCTGACGCCAGACATCGGGCTGATGCTGGCTTGAGATATAGATCTTGAGATCCGTTTGGGCCGCCGCCAAGCCCGGCAAGACGAGAATCGTCGAGGCGAGCAGCGCAGTCATTGAAAATCGCTTCATGGTCTTCCTCCCAGTGCGGGCCGCCGCAGGCCTACGGTCGGCCGAATGTTTTCGGCTTGCTTGCCGCCCCGATTAGCGCAGGGCAGCCTCGGTTTCGGTGTCGAAAAGATGCACGCGCGAGGGCGCGACGCTTAAGGCGATCCGCTCGCCGACCTTGGGGTGCAGATGCGGCTCAAGCCGCGCCGTCAGAACCGCATCACCGATCCCGACATGGACCAGCGTATCCGCGCCCAAGGGCTCGACGATCTGGACGGTGGCCGTGAAATCAATGCCCGCGCCATGGCCCGGCTGAATATGTTCCGGCCGCAACCCCAAAGTGACTGGACCCTTTGCCAAAGACAAAGCCGGCACCTGCGACAGTTCGAAATCAACGCCATCGGCGCATTTCAGAACGGTTCCATCCACGGTCCCCGCCACAAAGTTCATCGCGGGCGAGCCGATGAAGCCGCCGACAAAGATATTGGCGGGTGTGTTATAAACCTCGTCCGGAGTGCCAACCTGTTCGATCACGCCACCGCGCAAGATCACGATCCGGTCGGCCAATGTCATGGCCTCGACCTGATCATGGGTCACATAGATGATCGTCGATTTGATGCTTTGATGCAGCTTTTTGATCTCGGCGCGGACCTGACCGCGAAGCTGGGCGTCAAGGTTCGACAGCGGCTCGTCGAACAAAAAGACCTCTGGGCGCCGCACAATGGCGCGCCCCATCGCAACCCGCTGACGCTGGCCGCCCGAAAGCTGACCGGGACGGCGGTCCAGCAGATGGGCAATGCCCAGCATATTTGCGGCTTCCAGGATGCGCGCCTCGGCCTCGGCGGCAGGAACCTTGCGGATCTTCATGCTGAAGCCCAGGTTTTCGCGCACCGTCTTATGGGGATAGAGCGCGTAATCCTGAAAGACCATTGCGATGTCACGTTCGCGCGGCTGCAGCTCATTGACGCGGCGATCGGCAATGCGGATTTCACCGCCCGAGATGCTTTCCAGGCCCGCCAGCATCCGCAATGTCGTTGACTTGCCGCAACCCGATGGCCCCACCAGGACCACAAATTCCCCCGAGGCGATCTCAAGGTCGATCGCTTTGACAATATCAAGGCTGCCGTAGCTCTTGACGAGCTTGCGGAACGCGACTGAACCCATCTGTTACCTCCTCATTCATGGCCAAGGACCGGTCCTCAGACTCGGGTCACAACGCATCTTGCCGCTTAATAATAGCGCTACGATTATAGTCAATCAAGTCTTGTTGATTGACGGCAAAAACTTGCATATATTGCTAAAAGATACGGAATATTCATGGGTTTTCGACCTAAGGCATATTCGTAGCGCTATTTTCGTGAGGCGGAATTGGACAAATCGAGACGACCAAGGCGGAAAATTCAACGCGTCACCCTGAGCGATGTCGCCCAGATGGCCGGGGTCTCTCCCTCGACGGTTTCGCTGTACTTGCGTCAGCCCGAAGCGGTCTCGGCGGGGGCAAGCCAGATCATTCAGGCCGCCATTCAAAAGCTGAACTACCGTCCCAATCTGATCGCGCGCGGCCTGGCAGCAGCCTCGTCTAGGGTGGTCAGCGTTATTGTACCCTCGGTGCAAAATGCGTTCTTTGCCGAAACCGTCGCCGCGCTTCAGCGCGAGCTGGGCGAGGCCAAGTTGCAGCTGTTGCTGGGGCATACAGAATATAACCCCCGCACCGAAGAAGAGCTGGTGCGCACGGCCTTGTCCTGGTCGCCCGCTGCCCTGGTGATTGCGGGCCTTCACCACAGCGACGCGACGCGAAAGATGCTGGAAACTGCCGGTGTTCCGGTGGTCGAGATCTGGGAACTGGGCGGCACACCCGTGGACATGGCCGTCGGGTTTCATCACCATCAGGTCGGCGCCTTAACAGCGCGCCATCTGGCCTCGCGTGGGTATGAAAATCTGGTTTACCTCAGTGGCCGCACCCATCTGGATACCCGTGCTGATGAGCGTGCACGGGGCTTTTTGGCCGCCGCCGAGGCACTGGGGCTGCCCGCACGCCATCTAAGCCACCCTGCGCCCGCAACGGTTGAATGCGGCGGGATCTTATTGTCACAGCTGGTCGATGAATACGGCGCCGCCCCCGGGACCGGGATTGGCTGCTCGAACGATTTGATCGCCTTGGGCGCATTGTTCGAGGCGCAGCGGCGCGGTTTGCGCATTCCGCAGGATTTCTCAGTCGTGGGGTTTGGTGATCTGGGCTTTTCCGCCTCAAGCAACCCTTCGCTTTCAACAATCCGGCCGTTTGGAAATGTCATCGGGTTGGAGACTGCGCGCCTGATCAAGGCACGTCTGAACGGAGAAGAGGTCGCGCCCGCGACCGTCATCGATACAGGCTTCACATTGCTGCATCGCCAAAGCAGCTAGCCTGTTCCTTCCAAATCACGCCGAATAAAAAAGGCCCCGCACCAAGCGGGGCCAGTTTTTCCGGAGGGATGGCCGGAACTGGAAAGTCGGTGCTTAAAAGGCGACCTGATCTGGACCTTTGAGTGTCAAAATCTCGCGCGCCTCATCAGGAGTTGCCACCTCAAGGCCCAGCCCTTCGATGATTTGGCGCGCACGGCTGACCTGCTCGGCGTTTGTTTTTGCCAATTGGCCCGGGCCGATCCACAGCGAATCCTCTAGCCCGACGCGGATGTTTCCGCCCATTGCTGCTGACATCGCCGCGATCGGCAGCTGGTTCTTGCCCGCGCCCAGAACCGACCAGCGGTAATTGTCCCCAAACAGGCGGTCGGCGGTGCGTTTCATGTGCATGACATCCTCGGGATGCGCCCCGATTCCGCCCATCAGGCCGAACACCGTTTGAATGAACAGCGGTCCTTTGACGATGCCCGCATCGAAGAAATACTTGAGATTATAAAGATGCGCGGTGTCGTAGCACTCGAACTCAAAGCGCGTGCCATTGGCACCAAGTGTGGTCAGGATATGCTCAATATCGCCGAATGTGTTGCGAAAGACGATGTTGCGGTTACCCAGATAGTCCTTTTCCCACTGGTGCTGCAGTTTGCCATCGAACCGTGCCAGCATCGGGAACAGGCCGAAATTCATCGTGCCCATGTTCAATGAGGCCACTTCGGGCTTCCAATGGGCGGCAGGGCGGACGCGCTCTTCGATGGTCATCGTCGGTGCGCCACCGGTCGTGATATTGACCACGCAATCCGAGCGCTGCTTGATCACGCGCAAAAAGGGCTCGAAGGCCTCGGGGGTCTGATCTGGGCGGCCGTCTTGGGGATCGCGCGCATGCAGATGAACGATGGCCGCACCCGCCTGGGCCGCACCAATTGCGGCCTCGGCGATCTCGGCGGCCGAAACCGGCAGATATTGCGACATCGAAGGCGTGTGAATGGCGCCGGTTACGGCGCAGGTGATAATCGTTTTGCGGGCTTTAGCCATTGATCTTGTTCCTTTCAGATCTGTCGCGCAAATGGATGTCCAATGCAGCAAGTTCACGGTCGCGCCAGCGCTGACGTTGGGCGACATCGATGTCAGGGAAAGCCTTGGCGATGATTTGCGCGGCTTGATCGTTGAAGGCCTCGCCGCGCGCAGCATCATCGGTCAGGCGCGCCATCACGGGGCCATATCGTTTCAAGTAATCAGGCACACCGCCCGGCGCGTTCAGCGTGATCGTCTCCAACGGGCCCATGAAGGCCCAACGGCGGCCCAAGCCATGGCGGATCGTATCATCCAAGCCCTGAACGCTGACGACCCCGTCCGCGATCAGGCGAAGGGATTCCGCTAAGAGCACCGCTTGCAGACGGTTAAGGATGAAGCCGTCGATCTCGCGTGTCAGCCTTGCGGGCACTTGACCGACCTGTCGGAAAAGCGCCTCGGCGTAATCCATGGCTTTGGGATCGGTATATTCCGAGGGGCAAAGTTCGACGATCGGGACAACATGGGGCGGGTTGACGGGATGCGCGACCAAGCAGCGGGCGCGACCCGGCAAATCCGCCGAAAAAACCGATGGCATCAGCGCCGAGCTGGACGAGGCCAACACCGCATCAGGTTCCGCCAGCCGGTCCATTTCCGCATAAAGCGCCTTTTTGACCGTGGCGTTTTCAGGGCCGCTTTCCTGGACGAAAGCGGCGCCCTTCAAGGCCTGAGCCAACGTTGCTTGGCCGTGGATACGCGCGGCAATATCGGGACTGCCGCCACAATCGGCGATCATCGCCGCAATATCTTCGGGCAGGCGCTCGACAACGGCGGGGTCATTGTCCCAAACCTGCACGGTCATTCCCGCGCGGGCAAAGACATAGGCCCAGGCCCGGCCGATCAATCCAGCGCCGACAATGGCAATTGTTGTCATATCTTTCATTTCCTCAAAGCCAAAGAACTTGGCGGCGCAAGTCCAGATCAGTTGCTAATGCGGCCGAAGGCCCGTCGTGAAAGACGCGGCCCCGCTCCAGCGCGACGGTGCGATCTGACAAGGCCAGCGCCAGATCCAGATTGTGATCGACGATGACGATGGAAAGAACCTCGCGCAAACGGTTGAAGCTGTGGAAAAGTTGTTCAACCACGGCTGGGGCCAGGCCTTCGAATGGTTCGTCAAGCAACAAGATCTTGGTGTCGCCCGACAGGGCACGTGCCACCGCGGCCATCTGCTGCTCGCCGCCCGACAGGCGGTCTGCTTCGGTCTCCATCCGCTCGCCAAGGCGTGGGAAGAAGTCCAGGATCTGCTCATCGCTCCAGTGCTGACCCGCACCCGTCCGTCGCTTAAGGCGGCCCAGCTCGAGGTTTTCGCGCACGGTCATGCCCGCAAACAACCCACGCCCCTGCGGCACATAGCCGATCCCCGAACGCGCGATCGTTGCCGCATCAAGTCCCGCCAACTCGTGGCCTTCCAGCTTGATCGAGCCGCTGGAAACCGGTGCAATGCCGATCAAGGACCTCAAAAGCGTGGATTTTCCCGCGCCATTGCGCCCCAGCAAAGCCAGAATTTCACCCTTGCGGATCTCTAGGCTCACATCATGCAGGATATGGCTTTTGCCATAATGGACATTGACCTTATCAAAGGTGCAGATCGGGGCGCCGACAGTGCCATGATGTGCGGTTGCGGCGACTGCGGCTGTGCCAGATCCAATATAGATTTCGCGCACCTTGTCAGAGTTGCGGGCATCCTGCACCGATCCATCCAGCAAGACCTTGCCTTCGTTCATGACGGTGACATGATCTGCCAGATTGAACACGCGGTCGATGTCATGCTCGACCAAGAGCACAGGCACATCGGCCGAAACCTGTTTGATCAAATTGCCAACCCGCTCGCGTTCAGCGACCGAAAGCCCGGCCAAGGGCTCATCCGCCAGCAGGATGCGGGGATGATTGGCCAATGCCAGCCCCAGATCCAGCAGACGCTGACCGCCATAGGACAGTGAGTTGGCCTTGGCCCCCTCCATTCCGGCAAGTCCGACCCACAGGATGATTTCGCGGGCTTTCTCGTTGATCCGCGCAATCGACTCGGCATTGGTCCAAGGGTTCATCCGTGCCCGGTCGCCAGCCTGAATGGCAAGGCGCATATTCTCACCGACCGAGAGTTCAGGAAACAGGCTGGTGATCTGAAAGGATCGGCCCATGCCCATTTCGGCAATCTGATCAGCGCGCAATCCCGCAACCGGACGCCCCATCAGCGTCACCGAACCCTCAGAGGGGGGAAACATCCCTGAAAGAAGGTTGAAGGCAGTGGTCTTACCCGCACCATTTGGGCCGATCAGCGCATGAAGCGTGCGGTCCTTGACGTTGATGGTCACGCCATCCACCGCCTTGAAGCCACCAAACCGCTTGATCAGACCTTTGGCAGACAGCACATCGCCAAAGGCATCGCCTTGGGCGCGCAGCATCTGAGGCAACGGGCGTTCCTCGGTGCGCCGCTCGGCCATGGCCGCGCCCAAATCGGGGCCGGGAAAATATTTGGCCGCGATCTGGCGCGCAATGCCGATCAGACCCTCACGGGCGAACAGCACGAAGCCCATGAAAACCAGCCCGAACCACAGCAGCCAATTTTCGGTGTAAATCGACAGATATTCGCGAAACAGGATATAGAAGACCGCACCAAGCGCCGGCCCCATAAAGCCGCGCATTCCGCCAATCACCGTCATCGCCAGCAATTCGCCCGAAAAGATGATCGACATCGGCTCGGCCGAGGTCATGCGGTTCTTGTACATCAGCAGCGCGCCTGCCAGTCCCGTGATCGTGGCCGAGGTGACAAAGGCCGCCAGCTTATAGCGCGCCACCGGAAAGCCCAGAGCGATGGCGCGGGTCTCGTTCTCGCGGATGGCCTCAAGCACGCGGCCCAAGGGCGAGCGGACAAAACGCCACAGCCCCGCCACCACGATCAAAGAGATCGCCGCCACGACCCAATAAAAGGTCATGTTATCATTAAGATCCAGGCCGAATATCACCGGCCGCTCGATGCCGCCAAGGCCGTTCTCGCCGCCCGTCAATGCGGTCCAGCGAAAGGCGATAGTAAAACCAAGCGCCGATAATGCCAGCGTCATCAGCGAGAAATAGACGCCCCTGCGCCGCAGCATCAGCCAGCCAAAAGCCGATGCGACAAGGCCGGTGCTGACGATCGCTGCCAACAGCGGCAAGGCAAAGGCATGGCCGGGCAGGGCAAGCGCGGTCAAGGCGGCCGCATAGGCGCCAAAGCCGAACCAGGCGCCATGACCGAATGAAACCAGGCCCGTATATCCTGCCAGGACATTCAGCCCCATACAGGCAAGGGCAAAGATCACCACCTCGACCGCCGAGCTAGAGGTCAGCCCCAAACCACCAAGTGCGAAGGGCAAGATCAGCGCGGCCACAGCCGCAATCAAGACGGGATGGACCTTGGGAATTGCAGAAGAAACTTGTGCCATAAGATCACTCGAACCGCAAAATGCGCTCGCCCATCAGCCCACGCGGGCGGAGCAGAAGAACGACGAACATGAGAAGATAGATCGCGGCAAGCGACCACGAGGGCAGGCCGATCGCGACCATGAAGCCCTTGACGAGGCCGACCAGCATCGCCGCCAGCACCACGCCCCAGAACGAACCCAGACCGCCAATGACCACGACCACAAAGGCCGCCGTCAGGACTTCGGCGCCCATGACGGGGTGAACAGGGTTGATCGGGGCCATCAAGACGCCCGCAAGCCCGGCAAGGCCAATCGCGATCCCTGCGACGGCGGACAGATAGGGACGCAGAGAAATCCCAAGCGAGGACAAAATATCGGGGTTCTGAATGCCCGCGCGGACAATGCGGCCAAAGGAGGTTCGGTTAAGCAAAAACCAAAGCCCTGCCACTGCTGCGATTGCGACGCAGATCAAGAAGATCCGATAGCGCGAATAGACAAAATCGCCCATAAAGACCTGACCGCGCAGGGCATCGGGCATGCTATAGGCCAAGGGTGCCGAGCCGAACATCCAGCGCAGCCCCTGTTCGATCACCATCGCCAGACCAAAAGTCAAAAGCAGCGAATACAGCGGATCGACACGGTAAAAGCGGGTAAACAGCAGCCGCTCGACGATCATGCCCATGCAGGCCACGATCAGCGGCACGGCCAGAACCGCGCCGAAAAATCCGATATAGGGTGTCAGCACGATCGCCAGATAGGCGCCGATGGCGAAAAACGCGCCATGAGCAAGGTTGACGATGCCGCCAAGCGAGAAAATCAGCGACAGGCCGATCGCAATCAACAGGTAATAAAACCCGTCCAGCAGCCCGTTCAAGAGCTGCGACAGAAACAGAAAGAGGTTCATTGCCGAACGTCCTCTTAGGGCAGGGATGAAGGGCGCGGTATGGCCGCGCCCCGCGAGGAGCGGCGTTTAGCTTGCGAAAGAACAGGTTCCGCCAACAGCGTCAGCGATCAGGGTTTCCAAAGGCGCATCGGCCCCAGGCAAAGGCCCGCTGGTGGTGAAAATATCCCACTCGTTCTTCACCTGATCGGCAGGCAGCGCGGTGATCGCATAGATTTCCTGCAGCAATTGGTGTGTCTCGGGGTGGAAGTAACCCTCGCGGGTTTTCATCATGTCGAATTTGGTTTCGGGCTTTTCGAAATATTCGATGATTTCGGCCGCATCCGTCCCTTGGGTGTCGCGGATGGCCTGCGCCATGATCATCACGGCCATATAGTCGCTATAGGCTTGGTTTTCCGGTGGTTTTCCGTATTTTGCCACAAATCGCTTTACAAAATCCTGCGATTTTTCCGTTTCCACCAGATGGTGCCAAACCGATGGCCAGGTGCCATGGAAATTCTCGGCTCCGGCAGCCCAGGCCGAGATGGTGTCAAAGCCAAAGCCACCAATCGGGAACTCCAGTCCGAATTCACCATATTGCTTGAAGAAGCTGGTGATCTGGGTGCCTGCCAGGTTAAGCGCAACCAGATCAGGCTTGGCCTGGCGGATATTCAGCAAAAGCGATGAGAAATCCGTTGCATCGGTGGGCACCAGATCACTGCCGATCAGATTGCCGTTGTTGCGCGCCAAAAAGCCCTTGGCGGCGTTCAGAAGATCATGGCCAAAGGCATAATCGGCGGTCAGAACATACCAGTTCTTACCGTCCACCAGCCCCTCTTTCAGGAAATGGCTGCCCTCGGCGTTCACATACATCACGTTTTGCGATTCGACGTGGAACATGTGCCGCTTGCAATCTGAGCCGCGCAGCGTATCCGAGTTCGAGCCGGTGTTAATAAAGATGCGCTTTCCACGCTCGGCCACCTGCGAAATCGTCAGGGCCGATGCCGAGGAAATCTCGCCGATTATGCCCACGACCTTGTCGCGTTCGATCATCCGCTCGGCCTTTGTCGAGGCGGTCTGAGGGTTCACCGAATCCTCTTTGATGAACTGGACCTGACGCCCGTTGATCCCGCCAGCGGCGTTGATCTCTTCAGTCGCCATATCAACGGCCATGATCGCATATTCGCCCATCGGGCCCAAAAAGCCCGTGCGCGGTGTCAAATGGCCCAGAATGATCGGGCCTTCTTGGGCGCGCAAAATCGCGGGTGCGGCCAGGCTGCCCAGGGCAGCTACGCCGCCCACTTTCAGGAAGCCACGTCGATCGAAATAAGAACGGCTTGTCATCGGACCTTCATCCTCCTCATTCGGGTCTGGTGAGTTCGCAATGTCTCCCCTCATTGCGATCTGAGATCACAGTTGTTTTTGAATCCGATCATGTCAATGATTTTATGGTCAAAGCACTTGATAACTGTGATCACACTAGACAAGGTAAGATAAAACAAGCGCCGAGCCCGGCAGAGACCCCGAGATGAAATTCGACGAAACCCGCGCGATCCGCCCTGAACGTCAGCCCTCGCTGACGAATCAGGTCTATGAAATTATGGCCGAAATGCTGCTGTCGGGCCGCCTGATGCCCGATGAACGCATGTCGATGCGCGATCTGGCCGAACAGTTGGGCGTATCTGTCATGCCCGTTCGCGAGGCCGTCAGCCGGTTGGTTGCCGGTGGCGCGCTGGAGGTTCGACCCAACCGCGCGATTGCCGTCCCCCTTTTGACCCGCGCGGGCTTTCGCGACCTGACCGATACGCGGATTTACAATGAAATTCGTGCCACAAAACTCGCCGCCCAACGCATGAGCGTGGCCGGTCTGGACCAGCTGCGCGCGCTCGAGCGTGCCTTTCATGATGCCTTGACCAGCCCAGATAGCCGTGACGCCGTCCGGGCCAACAAGGCACTGCATTTCCACATCTATGATGCTGCGGGCTCGCCCATGCTGCGCGAGTTGATTGAAATCATGTGGTTGAAAGCTGGGCCGATCATCAATCTGGATCTGGGCCATGCCTCTCGGCGCAGCCGAAATGCGGCCTCGGTTCATCATCATGCCTTGCTGGTCGATGCGATTGCCCGCCGCGATGGCGAGGCTGCGGGCGCCGCGATGGATGCCGATATTGCCTCGGCCGCCGATTTCATCTTGTCGCGCGACGTTTTGCGCGACTAAGCCGCCAAAGGAGGGCGCATGGATCTTCAACTGACTGGCCATCGGGTCATCGTCACCGCAGGTGCAAACGGTATCGGACGCGCCATTGTCGAGGCCTTTTTGGCCGAAGGTGCGCAGGTCGCGACCTGCGACATCGACCAAGACGGTCTGAACAGCCTGCCCAATTCTGTGTTTCAACGCCGCGTCGATGTCGGCGATCCCTCGCAACTGCGTGACTTCATCGATCTCGCGGCCGAGTGGCTGGGCGGCCTTGATTGTCTGGTTAATAACGCCGGCATCGCGGGGCCGACCGCACGGGTCGAAGATGTTGATCTGGCCGCTTGGGATCAGACATTGGCGATCTGCCTGACCAGCCAATTCGTGACCTGTAATCGTGCCGCGCCCTTATTGCGGGCCAGCAAGAATGCCTCGATCATCAACCTGTCCTCGGTCGCGGGTCGGGTCGGCTTCAAGATGCGCACCCCCTATGCTGCGGCCAAATGGGGTGTGATCGGGCTGACCAAATCGCTGTCGATCGAGCTGGGCCCAGATGATATTCGCGTCAATGCCATTCTGCCGGGATTGGTCGCGGGCGACCGTCAGCGCCGCGTGCTAGAGGCCAAGGCGCAAGCACAGGGGCGCGCCGTCGCCGATATCGAGGCCGAGGCCTTTTCCTTTACCTCGATCCGCCACTACGTCACCCCTCAGCAAATCGCGGATCAAATCCTGTATCTGGCCAGCCCGCGGGGCGCGACCATATCGGGGCAGGCGATTTCGGTATGCGGCGACACGCGGATGCTGGCCTGACATCCTGGCCGAAAATGCGCGCTGCCCTTGATCGCCCATCTCCGGCATGGGGCAGCGCCTTTGGACAAGGCTTTCACAGATTTCGAACCCGCGTCATCTTGACGAGATAGCCCCAAGGGCGCAGAGCGGGGCGAACAGCCTAGGAAGCCTGTATGACGCTCCAAGACCATGCCGAGCCTGAACAAAGCGGCACTTTCGACGTTTTGCAAAACCGCAATTATCGCCATTTTCTGGCCTCGCGGACCTGCTCATCGCTGGCATCACAATCACTGACCGTCGCCATGGGTTGGATGATTTACGAAATGACCGGATCTGCCTGGATGCTGGGCTGGGTTGGTTTTTTCCAGTTTCTGCCGATGTTGACCCTGACATTCGTGGTGGGCACGATCATCGATCGCCACGACCGGCGCCGCATCGGGTTGATTTGCCAATGGTTGCAAGCGCTGACCGTGATCGTTTTGGGCCTGTTCGTCTGGCAGGGGCGGCTGACTCCGGCGGGTATTTTGGCAGCCGTGTCGGTCGTAGGAGCCGCCCAGGCCTTTGAGCGTCCGACCATGGCCTCGCTGGTTCCCGGCATCGTCGGGCCAAGGATGCTACAACGCGCCATCGCCACCTCGACCTCGTTTATGCAGACCGCGCTGATTGTGGGCCCGGCGCTGGGGGGCGTGCTTTATGGATTTGGCCATATCGTGCCATTCTTCGTCTCGGGGCTGCTGTTTCTGGCTGCGGGATATAGTGTCGGGACCATTCAGGTTCTGAATGTGGCGCAAACCGCGCGTCCGCCCGTGACGCTTGAAACGGTCTTTGCCGGCGTGGCGTTCATTCGTCGCACGCCCGCTGTACTTGGCATGATTTCATTGGATCTTTTCGCGGTCTTGCTGGGTGGGGCCACGGCGCTATTGCCGATCTTCGCCTCGGATATCCTCGAGGCTGGCCCCTTTGGCCTTGGGCTTTTGCGCGCTTCCCCCGCAATTGGCGCGCTAACCATGTCGGTCTATCTAAGCCGGAACCCAATTGTCGCAGGCGCAGGCAAAAAGATGTTCGCGGCGGTGGCAGTCTTTGGTCTTGCCACGATCGTCTTCTCGCTGTCCGCCAATGTCTGGCTGTCGATACTGGCGCTTTTTGTCGTGGGCGCCGCGGATAATATCAGCGTGGTCGTACGCTCGTCTTTGGTGCAGCTGATGACCCCGGATGAGATGCGCGGTCGGGTCAATGCGGTGAATTCGCTGTTCATAGGCACGTCAAACCAATTGGGCGAATTCGAAAGCGGTATGCTGGCAGGCTTTCTTGGCCCGGTGGCTGCGGGCGTCATTGGCGGGGTCGGAACGCTTGCCGTTGTCGTGATCTGGATGAGCGCATTTCCGGTGCTGCGCCGCATTGAACGGTTAGACGGCAGGTAATGGCAGTGCTGGGCCGGACCTAGATCGGCTCGACCAGCGCCGCACGTTTGATACCGCCGCGCTCGCTGCTAAGCACCAGGCTTGTCCCGGGTTGCTGGCTGGCCAGCACCACCGCCAGCAACGACGAGGCCGCCCCGATTTCGCCAACCGCTTGCATCGGCGAGACCAATGGCCAATCGCTGGCCGCAGGCATCAGCGCCGACAGCGCAACCCCCAGCTCTTCGGCCCTCCAGCGTTCCGCCCCCGCATCGCTATAAATCCGGGCAATATCACAGCCTGACATCAGCGTTTTTTGCGCCGCCTGTGCCAGCCCACGCCCCATCACCCCGCGCGAAGGATCGGCAAGGCGCACCTCTTCGATGGCATGGCCATGATTGCGCACCAAAATGGTCGGAGTGCCGGGATCGGGCAGGGAAAGCTTTAAACACACCGCGCCCTCTGAGGGGATCGGGCTCCAGGGGTTGTTGCGGTCACGCAAGATACCCATTGCCGCAAGTGCGTCCAGCATCACCGGCGCGCACCAGCAATCTGCGGCCGCCAGATAGACCGGACGTTTGGGGTCTTGTTTCAGCCATTGGCGCGCCTGCGAAAAGGCCCCAAGCCCGGCGGCATGTTCGCCAAAGACATAGCGGATTTCAGCAAGTCCCGCAAAATTCAGGCGCGCAGCCATCTGATCAAAACTTGCGCGCATTCCGGGGAAATGCCCAACCGTGAGCGGCAAGACGACGATCATTCGCGCCCGATCACCTGCGAGATGGGCCTTGTCCGCCTCAGCGGCCCGACACTCGGCCCAAGCCCGCTGCAAAAGCAGGGCCACGCGCGATGGATAGTCCGAATAATCCTCAAGCCCGGGCGCCCAACACATGATCTGGCGCTGCCCGTCACGTCCGACCCAGCGCGGATGGCGCTCATATAAGGGACGCCCAGCAGCGATCGTGGCCAGTTGGGCCGCGCTATCGCCCAAAGCGGCCGTCGCCAGCCCAAAGCCCAGCACGGCAGTGGCATCACTGTCTGTCATCGCTGAACGCCCGAGATTTGCTGCAATGAGACGCGGCTGCGCTTGATCAGATGATCGCGTCCATCGCAGCGCAGTGCCGAAAGCCAGACCAGATTCAGCAACCCCGTGCCCAGATCAAAATTGACGCGGCCAAGGTGGAAATCCTGCCTTTGAACTCCGCCATCAAACACGGTCTCGGCGCGCAGCACCAATTGGGGCAGGCGAAACATCAGCGCAGGCCCAGGCTGAAAGCCCTGCAGCGTCACCGTCTCGCCGCCTTTGAGATGGGTCGCGGGCAGCTGATCCAGCGGCGCGGCACAGGCAAAACGGCGATCATGGTCCAGCGGCATCAGGGGCGCGCGGGCCTGCTGCCAGCCTGCATCAAAGGTGCCGGCACGGATGATACGACCCTGCCACCAACGCGGCATCGGGCAATAATTCGCGGCTGTGGCCTGCTTGGGATCGCGCAGACAATCGCTGCCTGCGGCCTCGATGCGCGGCAGGTCGATAGGCGTGCCCTCGGGCTGCTGGCTGCGCAGGGCAAGGCCTTTGCCAACCGGGTTTTCCGGCGGGGTCTGGTCACCCTCGGGCTGGGTGCCGCCAAAGCTTTCGCGCCAATCCAACGGGCAGGGGATCTGGTCTGCCACATCTGCCAGATGCCAGCGACCACGCCGAAACTGGGCCTGACGCGGGGGGAACAGGAGCAGATCCTTGCGGATCTTATTATCCACGGAAAATTGCAGCAATACCGGTTGCGGCGCGGCTGACTGAGGCGAAATCACCCCGGTCAAGGTGACATCGGTGACCGGGGAAAATGGGATGAAATCTTCCTCGGCGATCAGGGTTTGAGACAGATCTTCGCCCGCATAGCGCGGGACCATTTCGACCGGCGACTGATCTGGCGCCCGGAAAACCTGTCCGGCCTCATTCACCTGAAAGCTGGCGCGCAAGGCGATGCACCAAACCTCATGTCCGTTTTCATCGCGCAGAAAAGTGCCGGCGGTCTGGAACGGTGTGCGATTTTCGATCTGCCACATCGTCAGCGTGCCATCAGCTGATCAAGATCATCATGCAGCGGATGCGGCAATGATGACGCAATCGCCTGACGTTGAGGGTCCAGCGCGATCTTTGCAATTTCACCCCAGCGCGGACTGACATGCTGAGCGGCAACCAAATTGGCCTGTCCAGCGTCCATTTGCAGCCCTGCCAAGGCGCGGTCGTGGCCATAGATCATGTCCTGCACCACGCAAAACCCTGGACCCGAGGCAAATCCACCAAATCGGCGCAAATAGGAAAAGGTGATCAGCACCGAGCGGATCTCTTCGCTGAAAAGCAGCTGTCCCAGTTCAAGCTGTTCGCGCGCCCGATCATATCGGAACAGCCAATCCGCTGGCCGTTCTGCGGTCTGGCGCAAATTGGTCAGAAAATCCCCCAAGGTTTGCCCGGTAAGCCGCGACAGCGCCTCGACATCCTCGGGGGTGAGGTCCCAGCCCAGTTGATCCCAGTCGTGCCAATCCATCCCCCGCGGGCTGCGCTGCTCAAGAGCAAGGCGCAACTCGGGCAGGCGGATCGGACAGGTAAGATAAAGCGAGGCTGGTTCAGACATCGCTTATCGACGCCCGTCAAAACGACGGACCCAGTTCAAGGTCTCGGTGTAACGATCAAACGAGGCCGGGGTCTTGATCAGATCACTGGGGCGCTGCGGGTAGGCGCCAAAGCGGATCGGTCGCAGCGCCGCATTCACGGTGCGATAGGTCTCGGGGATATTATCCATATTGATATCGCCCATCTGGGGATATTGCCCGGCACGGATGACCAAGCCGCCATCATAGTCATGCAAGAAAAAATCAGGCGGTAGCGTGGCGCGCGGGGTTTCTTCCTGGACCTCGGCCCAGGCTTGGGCCAGCTTATCGCTAAGCGCTTCACGCCCGCCGATTGCGGCAAGTGCGCCTTGCCCCAGAACGGTCAGCCAGCTTACCGATTGGATCTTGTCCGGCTTGCGCGTCAGATTGAACGCTCCCAGAATATCAAGCCCCGGGAAACGCGCATGCAACGGCCAACTTTCGGTTGGGTTTTGAGCCTCTAGCCCCGCTTCCGAGATCAGGGCGAAACCGGCGGTGCCGTAGTCAGGGCGTAAAATGCTGGCCCATTCGACCACCGCCGCAACATAGCGGTCTGGATCGCGTTTCATAAAGGACGCGGGAACCGCCGTATAGAAATAGCTTTGTAAATCAGGCGCGTAATCACCAACCATCTGCGATACGGCCTGCCATTGCGGTGGCACTTGCCCGTCATTTATGCGCAGACCGAAAACATCGCCAGCCCGCGCGCTTGCAGCATCCTCGAGCTGTTTTTGCGGAAATCCCGCGCCAGCCAATGGCTTTAGCCTGCTGGCCCCCGAGGGTAAAATCCGGGTGACATTCTCGCCCGCCAACTGTGCAAAAGCGGCCAAAGCCTCGACCCCGCGCACTCGGGTTTCAGGCATCGCACCATCGGACAGAAAAAACTGGGCCTGAACACCGATCCGCATCAGCGGATGCCCGGTGTTGCTGCTACCGATCCTGACCTCGTCCAGCTTTTCGTAATCAGTCTTTTGATCCATATCCCTGCTCGCCTTTCTGGTCAGGCGGTCGCGCCTACAGCCAAGCCACCGCCCAACAATATTCCGCCACCAACGGCCACGCCGCAAGGTTCGGCAATAATGCAGACCACAATCCCGACTGCGACCGCGCCACCGATAATCCAGCCCCAAGGTGTACTGTGCTCGGGTTCAGGTGCAGGCTCGGGGACCGGTTTTGGTGCCGGGGCGGGAACCGGCACCGGTGACGGCCCCGGCACGGGTTGGGGCAGGCCCGGAGGGGGGGGATCCCAGCAAAATGCGCATTTGACCGCAATATCGATCACATCATAATCCACATCCAGATCGCGGGCTGCTGCACTGTATTTGCCGCCCGGCACCTGGTTGGCATTCGGCGTATCGCCGGGGAATTTAAGTTCAACAATTCTGGTCGGATTGCCTTTGCCATCCGTGGTCACGATGTCCGGTCGGATCCCCCCACTTGGCGTGATGGGATTGCTGGTGGGTGCATCGCCCGCCTTATTCGTAATGACGCCCCATTTGCCGTCTTGTTGGCTCATCGAGACCTCTTGCCAATAGGGGCTGTCGGCCTTGGGGTAATCGCCGTCGTAATACTTATCTTTTAGCTTCTGGGCCACACAGGCCTGAAATAGGGATGCGTTTTTACATTCGCAGGCGATTTCGCAAAGCTCGGCTAGCCAATCCTCCATGTCCAGGGGCGGCTGTTGCTCACCCCCGACCGAGACCGTATTGCCGCGGTTCATCATCATCTTGTCGCTCAGCCGGCAAACCGGCTCGCCTTCGATAAAGACATCTGCCGACCATGACAGCCATGTCGCGCGGTGCTGGTTCACCTGAGAGGTGATGCCGCCGCCTTTGCCAGGCTCGTCCCCGAATGAACGATAGAATTCTGAAGGCTTAATGGCGCAGCTATTGCCGCCATCGGCAACCACGGTCTGCGACCCTTTACGCAAATCGCGTGAATAGGCGATATTGGGATAGGGAACCGGATAGCCGCCTTTGGTCGGCGTCAGGCAAATATCGGGAAGGGTCGCACGTACCCATCCGCCCGAGCCCTCATGGCACATCGAAAGTCCATTCACATTGACCGTAACTGCCATCAGTTCAGCTCGATCGCAGCGCCGTCCATGGTAATGACCCCATCGGCGGCCACGGTAACGCTTTTACCCTCGCAGCGGATGGTGCCATCATCGCGCAGCAGCAGGCGGGCACCCTTTGTCTCTAAAACCAATGCCGCCTAAGCCGCATCATAGCGGACCACCCCAAGCAAACGACGCAATGCGGCGATCTCGGCGCGTGAAAGCGGCGTCACAACCTCTTCGGCATCGCGGGTCGCATCAAGATCAAGATTTATCATATTGGCAAACCTTATTGCGAGGGGGATGAAAAAACATAAAGCGGGCAGGGCGCCCCTTTATTTCGGGGCAAATTCGTCGATATAGGATTGAGGAAGATCGCCTACCCAGCCACCAACCTCGCCAGCCCAATCATTATCCATGAAATGCTCAAGCGACTTATTTAGCTGTGGAAACAACCCCTGCCAAAACGGATAGGACTTATCGGGATAATCCTTGAGATAATCCTTGTAATCCCAATACAAATACCCGGTATATGGCGGCAAATAATGCAGGAATTCATTGGTGGTAAAGCGATTACGCTCTCCATCCTTGCGAAACGGACAACGGCTGTAGAAATTATTGTACCAATCGCGCACTTCCCAACGACAGGCATATTTTCCCACCGTACTACCAGGCAAGGAAAATCCCGCATCAGCGCCACCCATCTCGGTGGGCTGCAGATTATCTTCATCCGCGCGCGGCAATTGAAAGGTCAAGGTTTCCCATTGCACGATGATCACTGAGCTGGCCACGACCTCGACCGAGGTGGGCGCGTTTCGCAAATCCGCCAAGGAAAACGGTGTGCGTGTCGTTCTGGTAATGTATTGCTTCTGCTCGCTTAAATTAAAGCATCTCTCCCAGACGCTGGCATTGGCATATCGGTCGAGGAAGGGTTGCGCGATCTTTTTCTCAAGCTGCGTTGCATTCAGTGCCTGATCCAAATCCTGGCGGGTCTCTTCGGAATAGGTGTCACGGACCTCTTTCATGGTGCGCGGAATGCTGATTCCCTTTGGCCCGATTGGCAAAGCAAGGCCCTGACCTTTCAATATGCAATGGGCCGTTACCAGATTATCCATTCCATGCATCAGAAAATGAAATTCACAATCATCCAGTGAGGCAGAGCCGCCAAGATATTGAATATGCCAGGTATTGGAGGGACAATCATCCCTTCCAATCCATTCATGGACCTTTTTGAGGTCCTTGCCATAGGGAAATGAATTCAAGCCTTTACCCCCATCTTGGCGCGCAGACATGTCCGCCCGCGTCATCACTTAGATAAAGCGGGTAAAATGTCTTGCTTTCGACAGCGCCAATAATTTTGCATTGCTTTTCTTGCGCGCAGGCTTTCAACACCTTCTTTGCATCATCAAGCGAGCAAAGCGCGTCGCTGCATGTCACCGAATGCAAAGCACCAGTCGCGTCAGATGCCAAAAGTCCCAATTTGTCCGCATCATGCATTTCGACCTCGAAAAGATCGGCTTCCTTTAACGGATGCACACCGGTCAGACGTGGCGGCGAAATTTGAACACCATAGGCAATGGCGCTGCTGCGCGCGACGGTGGCTTCGGCGTCGCTTTCGCAGGCCAGTCCCAATGCGGTGACTTCGGGCTTGCATGCCGCAACCAACAGCAGCGCGCTGGCGGCGATGAACAAAGAGGGGCTGCGCATCGGTTAGTTATCCTCGATCCGGTTGGCTTTGCTACGCACGACACCGGTGGCCAGTTTGCTGATGCTGGTCCCATCAAGGACGATGGCGCCGCTGGCGTGCAGCACGATCCGAGCCTGACCACAGCCCAGGGTCAAGGTCTGTCCCGCCGAAAGCGACATGACTTGCGCCGTATCCATACTGACGCCCGTCGCGCCGGACATGCTAAGTTTCGAGGTGGTTTGCAGATCGATATCTTGTTGGGTGTTCAGATCGAACCCGTGGTTCGCGCGCAGCTCGACACCTTTCTTGGCATCGACGACAAAGCCGCCCTCGGTTTCGATGTGAAACGAGCCCTGATCGCCGTGCCCCTGACCGGCACGCATATCGCGTTTGAAGCCGGGGAAAACCGTCAACTCTCCGGATTGCGGTGCATGATCGAAATAGCGGCCAGCATTCATCAGCCGCTGACTGCGCTGCTGATTGCCAACCGAGATCGAGAGATTGCCCAGAATGGTTTCTTCTGAGGCCCCCGCAATATGGTGGCGGCGGCTGCCGTTGGTGGCGCGAACTTCGTCACCAAAGATCTTATCCATCCGGTTGCCGCGCACGATCGAGGCACTATCGTTATTGGTCAGAAAATTCAGGTCGCGCTGGCCGTGCAGATAGATTTCCTCGGCGCCGCGCTTGTCCTCGAAGCGAAGCTCATTGAAACCTTTGCCGTCATGCGTATCCGTGCGAAAGGTCGAGCGGGTCTTATTGGCCGGCAGATCATAGGGCGGTTTGTTTTTACCGTTATAGACGCAGCCCGTCACTAATGGCTTGTCGGGGTCGCCCTCAAGAAACTCGACCACAACTTCCATGCCGATGCGGGGAATGACCATCCCCCCCCAGCCTGCGCCCGCCCAGTTCTGGCTGACGCGGCAGCGCATGGAATAGGCGTCATGCAAATCCCAGTGAAAACGTACCAGAATGCGGCCATGCTCGTCACAGTCGATCTCGCCCTCGCCAACGACCATCGCCGTTTGGGGGCCTTGCACAACTGGCGCAGCGGTGCGCCGGGGCGGGGCCAAAGGCGCCGAAGATGGCATCAATGTCCAAGCCCCGCTAAACGCATAGCCATCCTGCGTGGGCGCACCCGATCCATAAGCTTCAGAGACAAAATTATAGCTTGCAGTCAGGCACAGATATGTCTCGCCCGTCCCAGGCACCGGATCGCCATCCAGCTTGACGCGCATTCCGGCACCCAGACTGACACAGTCGCCCGCAGCGCGCTGGCGCCGATCACCGCCGCGTTCTTGATCGATACGCAGCGCCGCAACCCCTTTGCCCTGACCGCGATCTAGATAGTCGCCCGGATAGTCAAAGCTTTCGATGCGGCCTTGCGTATAGGCAGCATCGCCCGCGCGGTCCGCCTCCATCGCGGCCATCGGCGTTTTAAAGTTGAAATCAGTCAGGCGAACCGCCCCCGTGGTCAGGTTCCTCTCGGGCGTCCAGCTCCAGAAATGTTCGCCATCTGGCTGATGGTGGCCGTCATAGCCCTTATATTCACGCGCACCCAGGTTAGGCAGCGCCTCGACATCATCGGTCAGCACCAGCGTATGATTGCCGTCATCATGGCGAAAATAATAGCTGATGCCGTGACGCTCCATCTGGCGCCGGGCAAAGTCCAAATCGCTTTCACGATATTGAACGGTATATTCCAGCGTCGGATAATCCTTACTCAGCTCGACTTCGAGCGCAGGCTTACCCAGATCACGATAATCCGCCCAAAGCTCCTGAAGGATTTCGACGACCGTTTTATTGTGAAAAATCCGTTGGTTGCGCCGCAGTCCTGTCAGCCAAAACCAAGGCCTCAGCACCAGATCATAGCGGCTGCCATTCTCGGTTGTGCCCGACCAGCGCACCTGTGTGACGATGCCGTCAAAGTGGCGCTCGCCCTTATGCCCCTCGATGGTCACGGTGGCATGCGTGCCGACCAGCGCGTCAAAATCCAGATCATTTTGTAAAGACAGGGCCTCGACCTGCCATTCGAACAATGAGTTCAGATGCTCTTCGCCATTGAACCGCAGCAGGACTACAGCCTCTGGGCCGAAGTTGGTCGTCAAGCGACCAACGCGGTCAGTTTGCAAAAAAGGAGCGTTCAACGCAGATCCCCTCCCGAGCGTGCCAATGAAGCATATAAGAGTTTGCTAGCGGCATCGGCGCGACGGGATCAAGTCGAAACAGACAAAACGAACAAACTTAAAGCCCACCGCCCATTCATAAATTGCGCGGCTTTCTTAGGTTTCTTGCAAGAGTTGTCAGATGCCGCGCGACAAGCGAAAATGTGGGGTCCAGATCGCCTTTGCTTTGGCGCGAATGCGTGTCACAGCCCAAAGCACTCTTACAGATTCGCGCTATTCTACCGTCGTTGGTCCTGAGGTTTGGGCATGATCGAGATCCCCCTTCAGCGCATCAAGCATGATCAGATGCACCGAAGCGACGGCCGAGATCTGGTCCATTTTGCGCATGGGTGCCGAATTGATCGGTCCCAAGACGAACGCGCCCATGATAACGCCAACGATGAGCAGCGAATAGGCAACCGTCATGGCCCCCTTGCCGCGAAGGGCCGTGTACCAAGCATCACGGTAGCGCATGACATTGCGGTCAATCAGCCAATAGATCCCTGCTGCGGAAATAACCGCAAAGCCATAGCCCACGCCCATTGCCCCCAATTTTCCGATCGCGGGAACCTTGGACAGCAGAGCATTTCCCGCGAAAATTCCAATCCAATGGTTCAGATACATCGGGAAGGATAGCCCTCCCAATGTCATCCCAAGGGCGCCGCGCGGACCGGGCCGTACCAACAACAGCACAATCGCAACCGAGATCAGCGGCAGAAGATAGCTATAGCTTTGCGGCCAAATCCAACTGGCGGCGACCATGACCAGAAGCGCCGTGAAAAGGCCGACCTGGGCGGCTTTACCGCTGTAGAAGTGTGGCCATCTCTGGTTCAGGATCACGGCCAGAACACCACCAGAAATCGCACCGAAAAGACTGCCAGACAGGATCGCAATTGCCGTCAATGCGGTCCAGGCCACGACTGATTTGCGCACAGGCGTAAAGAAAATCAGAATGGGCGCAACAAGATAGAACTGCTCTTCTACGGCGATTGACCAGAAATGTGCACCCGTTCCCTGCATTGGCATGGCAGACAGCACCTCGGGCACTTTCTTGATAAACCAGTTATGCGTCAGCGTCACATCACTAAGTAAACTGCGGAAATAATAGGGGGCAACGCCTTCTTTTAGCAGCGCGAAACTATAGAGTAAGAAAACTGCAAAAAAATAAGGAATCCAAATCCTTGTGGCGCGATTAAAGAAAAACCGTGGCAGATCAGAGGCCTGCATATTGATAAGGATTCCGCCGATCAACCAGCCACTTAGTGCAAAGAACACCTGAACCGCGAAATATCCCGGCAACATGCCACCGACGATCTGGGCATGTTCCATAAAGACCAGTGAAGCCAGAACAAAGCGCAACCAATCGAATAGCGGATATGACGGCCGAATAGCCTGCGCCAACTCATTACTCCTCGACACACCAAATTAGCACAATCGAGCATAAAGGATGAAAGGTCTGGCGTGTTAAAGGGCGGGCGCTTTCGGCGGGCGCATCTGGGGCGAATATGTAACACGCAAAGCGCTTGGGTGAATCGCCTTAAGCGTGCATTTGAATTTTTTATAGTGGCCAATGCCTAGAGGATCACAGGCGCCATTTGATGCATTTAGGGCATCCTTTTAGTCGCCACCAACTGGCATTCAGCTAAAGGATACCCATGCAAATCTTTAATTATGCTACTTATTTTATTTCGCGGCGCTCTTATCGGCGATCCGCAACCTATCGAGGATGCGTCCAGGCATCGCCTTTGTCAGCTTAAGGTCAATGTGAATGAAAAATCAGCCAAGTCAGCTAATCTGCTGTCGAAATGGATAGGCTCATAGTTTTCCATATTACATAACGCGAATTACTGCTCAATTTTACAGCCATGGCTGGGTCTAACTCGACACGCGACAAGCCATAGTTTTCAGGCTGTTGTAAGCTGATATGCCCCCCGCGCAGCACCGCATTCCACCACACACCGATGCCGGATTATGGCCGGGCTGCTGCAGCGCACGATCAGCAAGGTACCAATTGCGATCGAGTTCACTTGGTATCGCGCGACCATCCATCACATGATCCGAGGATTCAAAGACGCCAAACGAAGGTGTGAACGCCCAGAATCTGTCTGCAGCACAATCTGCTTTGCCACGATGGCTTGCGTCTGAAGGTGATCAAGCGGCTATGCTGCCCTAATCGGCAAGGCCGAGACGCAGCTTCAGTTCGGCTGCCCCTTTGCGTCCAGAAGCATAGGGTCGCGAGCGGCATATTCACGAGAATCGTGAAAGCCTCCTTAATCCCCGGTTTTATCGTCACAGGCTTGGCTTCAGTGTTGTTTGCAACGTCCTCGATCCTATCCAGTAAAGCTGATCCGATCTGCTTTCCGACCGAGCATTCTGGCCGAAATGCCCTAGCCTTCCGCCAAGCCACCATCCCCAAACCCAAGAAGGCGCATGGTGGTCAGGTGGATTTCTGCTCATTTGCAGCAGACAACGTTTGCTTTTGCGGCCTTGCTTTGAATGGGCAAGCAAAGCCGTCACTGATTTTTCAATTTCTTATTAGATTCAATAAGTTAAGCACAAATCCATAACATCTAGACGCTCTCTTTCATGACCATTCGCTCCGGCCAAGACAGCTCAGGTTCCGACAAAATCCACCTTTACATACATACATGATTGTTTAATGGTGCGCTTCGATATGTGACTGAAAGTGAATCGCGACGTGAGACGGACCAAGGAAGACGCCGAGGAAACGCGGAATGCGATCCTTGATGCAGCCGAAATCATTTTCGCTGAAAAGGGCATCTCGGGCCCCTCTCTCGAAAGCATTTCACGCGCCGCAGGTGCGACGCGCGGTGCGTTGTATTGGCATTTCAAGAATAAAACGGATCTTCTGAACGCGTTACGCACGCGCCGCAAGTTACCGCAGGAAGAGCTGCTGATTTTGGCGGGCGCGCAGGGCCACGAAGACCCGTTGAGCTTTCTCGAGGCGACCGCGCACGAGATACTGGCGATCTTCGAGGCAGATGAAAGTCAGCAAAGGATGTTCCGCATTTCCCTGCATGCCGCTGCCGATGAAACGGTCGCGGACTGGACAACCAAGATGAACAATGAAGTCTTCGAGAACCTTCAGCGTGTGACCGCCCTTGCTGAAAAAGACGGCAGCCTGAACCCCAACTTCACACCGCGCGAGGCCGCCATCATGATGATGGTGACGATGAACGGTATCGTCAGCGAATGGCAACGCTCCTCTCATGCGTTCCAGCTGACCACACTCGGTTGGAAGCTGATCTCGGCGCAGATGTCGTTGATCCGAAAATCTCCTGAACAAAAGTAAACGAAACGGTCTAGCTCCCCCATCAACAGGACGGATGACACCGCAATAATGCTGCTGTGATGGCGGCATTACTCGGCCCCGTTTTCCTTTCCATTGCCGCCCTCCCCCTTGCGGCGAACCCATTTACGCCCCCATCAGAAAGGCTCGTTATGAAACGACCCAGACTGCTTGCCTCCCCCAGCCTTTTGGCCGGCGCCTTTCTTGCCTTTGCGGCCACCCTGCCCGCATCGGCGCAAGACGCGCCGCCGCCTTCGGTCAATACGATGATCGTTCATGAAGCGCCCTTTACCCTTACCGCGCGCCTTCCGGGCCGGATCAAGGCCTCGACCGTCGCCGAAGTCCGTCCACAGGTCTCGGGGATCATCAGCGATCGTCTGTTCGAAGAAGGCCGTGCCGTCGAAAAGGGTCAGCCGCTTTACAAGATCGAGGATGACACCTACGCGGCAGCCGTCGCAGCAGCCGAGGCAGCCGTCGCCGAGGCTGAGGCCAATTACGAGCTGGCCGTACGCGAGGCTGAACGCGCCGAAGAGCTTTACGCCACCCGTGCCGGTTCAGCGCAAAAGCGCGACAGCGCCGTTGCGACCCGCAGCGCTGCCAATGCCGGCCTGCAAATGGCCAAAGCGCAGCTGCAAAGCGCCAAGATCGATCTGGACCGCACCACAATTACGGCGCCGATCTCCGGTATCATCGGCCTGTCGCAAGCCACGCCCGGCTCTCTTGTCGGGGCGCAGCAAACTGCCGCTTTGACGACGATCCGCGCGATTGACACCATCTATGTCGATGTGACGCAATCGGCCAACGACCTGCTTGACCGCGCAGCGGAACTCAAAGAGCAGCGGGGCGCCCTTTCGGGTCAGGCGACGATGCTTTTGCCCAATGGTGCGACCTATCCCCATACCGGAGAGCTGCGCGCCGCCGAACCGCAGGTCGAACCCACGACGGGCATGGTGACGCTGCGCATCTCGTTCTCGAACCCTGACAAATTGCTTTTGCCGGGCCTTTATGTCGAGGTCGAGCTGCCGCAGGCCACCGCCGACAAGGCGATCCTTGTGCCGATGAATGCGGTGATGCGCGACCAAAGCGGTGCGGCCAGCGCATGGGTGCTTGAAGATGGCAAGGTTGCGGTGCGCAATCTGACCATCCTGTCTTCCTCGGGCAACCAATGGGTGACGACCGCGGGCCTGGTCGACGGCGACGAGTTGATCACCTCTGGCTTCCAAAAAGCGGGCCCAGGCGCACCTGTGACGGCTGCCCCCGTAGCGGCGCCTGATACTGCGCCCGCCCAAAGTACAGAGGCGCAATAAGCCATGGCGCGCTTTTTCATCAACAGACCCATCTTTGCGTGGGTTATTGCCATTATCATCATGGGCTTGGGCGCGCTTTCGATCCTGCGCCTGCCCATCTCGCAATATCCCTCGATCGCCGGTCCTTCGGTGGTGATCGGCGCGACCTATCCCGGTGCCTCGGCGGAAACCGTGGCCGATACGGTCGTCCAGATCATCGAAAAAGAAATGACCGGACTTGACGGGTTGCGCTATATCAGCTCCTCCACGACCTCGACCGGGCGCGCCACCGTGACGCTGACCTTCGAGATCGGGACGGACCCTGATATTGCGCAGGTGCAGGTCCAGAACAAACTGGCGCAGGCCGAGGCGGGCCTTCCTTCGGTGGTTCAACGCCAGGGCGTCACCGTCGAGAAATCCGCGACCGGCTTTCTGATGGTGATCGCGCTCGTCTCTGAGGATGGCAGCAAACGCGATATCGACCTCGCCGATTATCTCAACTCCTATATGGTCGAGCCGATCTCGCGGCTTGAAGGCGTCGGTAAAGTCGAGGTCTTCGGGTCGGAATATGCCATGCGCATCTGGCTGGATCCGCAAAAGCTGAAATATTACGATCTCGCGCCCAGTGTTGTGACGCAGGCGATCAGCGCCCAAAACGCGCAGATTTCTGCAGGTAGCTTCGGCTCGATGCCTGCGCCCGAGGGTCAGCTTCTCAACGCGACGATCACCGCGCAATCGCTGCTCAAAACCCCCGAGGATTTCGAGCGCATCGTCTTGCGGACCGATACCGATGGCGGGATGGTGCTGCTTAAGGATGTGGCACGCGCCGAGCTGGGCACGGAAAACTACGAGATCGAGGCCTTCCTTAACGGCAAAGCCGCGTCAGGCATGGCAATCCAGCTCGCTTCGGGGGCCAATGCGCTGAATACGGCTGAGCTGGTGAAAGCCAAAGTGGCCGAGTTGGCCCAAGGCCTGCCCGCGGGCGTCAGCTATGAGATCCCCTATGATACGACGCCTTTCGTCGTCATCTCGATCGAGGCGGTGATCCATACGCTGATCGAGGCGATCGTGCTGGTGTTCCTTGTGATGCTGGTCTTCTTGCAGAACTTCCGCGCCACGCTGATCCCGACCATGGCGGTTCCGGTCGTGCTTTTGGGCACGATGGGGGTGATGGCCTCGCTTGGCTTCACCATCAATACGCTGACCATGCTCGCGATGGTGCTGGCGATCGGGCTTTTGGTCGATGACGCCATCGTCGTCGTCGAGAACGTCGAGCGCATCATGGCCGAGGAGCACATTGGCCCCAAAGAAGCCACCGAGAAATCAATGGATGAGATCTCGGGCGCATTGGTGGGCATCGGCATCGTCGTTTCGGCGGTTTTCGTGCCTATGGCTTTCTTTGGCGGCTCGACCGGCGAGATGTATAAGCAATTCGCCGTCACCATCGTTTCGGCCATGGGGCTTTCGGTGCTCATTGCACTGATCTTTACCCCGGCGCTTTGCGCAACCATGCTCAAGCCTCACAGCAAAGAGCCGCCAAAAACCGTGATCGGGCGTTTTGGTGCGGGCTTCAGCCGCGGCTTCGAGCGTCGCTTCTCTGGCCTGACCTCGGCCTATGCGGGCGGCGTGCGGAGCGTGACGGCCCGGCCGTTGCGGATGCTGATCATCTACGGGCTGATCCTTGTGGGGATGGTCGCGCTTTACCAGCGGACGCCGACCTCGTTTCTTCCCGACGAGGATCAGGGCTCGCTTATGACGATCGTGCAGCTTCCCTCGGGGGCAACCGCCTCGCAGACCGAAGCCGTGCTGAAAAAGGTCGAGGCCTATTACACCAGCGCCGAAGCCGACAACGTTGACGCGATCTTTGCCATCCGTGGCTTCTCATTCTCGGGCCAAGGCCAGAACATGGGCATGATGTTCGTCAAGCTGAAGGACTGGAAAGAACGCGCCGCACTTGAGGATTCCGCGCAAGCCATCGCGGCCCGCGCCTTCGGCCCCCTGATGGGTGGGATCAGCGAGGCGATCGTCGTGCCGATCGTTCCGCCCGCCGTGATGGAGCTTGGCAACTCGAACGGCTTTTCCGCCTATCTTCAGGCCAATGCCGGCCAGACCCATGAAGAACTGCTTGCCGCGCGCAACCAGCTTTTGGGCATGGCGGCACAGGATCCGCGCCTGACCGGCGTGCGTCCGAACGGCGTCGAAGATGCCTCGCAGTTCCGGCTCAATATCGACTGGGCCGAAGCAGGCGCGGTCGGTGTCACCGCCACCGATGTCGGGGCGTTCCTGACGACGATCTGGTCCAGCTCCTATGTCAACGACTTCTTGTACGAAGGCCGCGTGAAGCGGGTCTATGTGCAGGGCGAGCCGTGGGCACGGACCTCTCCCGAGGATATGTCACTCTGGCGCATCCCCAATGCCAATGGCGATTTCGTCGATCTTTCGACCATCGCGACGCAGGAATGGGTCTTTGGCCCACAGCAGGTCAGCCGCTACAACGCGCTGCCCTCGATGGGTGTCGAAGGATCGCCTGCCACCGGCTATTCTTCGGGTGATGCCATGGCCGCGATGGAGGAACTTGCCGCCCAGTTGCCGCCCGGCTTCTCGCTGCAATGGACAGGCATGTCGCTCGAGGAAAAAGAGGCGGGCGCGGGTGCTATGCTGCTTTACGCCTTGGCGCTTAGCACGGTTTTCCTATGCCTCGCTGCGCTTTACGAAAGCTGGTCGATCCCGATTGCGGTCCTTTTGGCGATGCCGGTCGGCATTCTGGGCGCGCTGTTGGGGGCACTGATCGGCGGACAGTCGAACGGCGTCTACTTTCAGGTCGGGCTGCTGACCGTGGTGGGCCTGACGGGCAAGAACGGCATTATGATTGTCGAATTCGCCCGTGAAAGGATGGCGACGCTTGGCGAAAGCGCGCTTGAGGCTGTGCGCAAATCGGCCGAGCTGCGGTTCAGGCCGATCCTGATGACCTCGCTGGCCTTCGGGTTGGGCGTCGTGCCGCTGGTGCTTGCCTCGGGTGCAGGTGCCGGGGCCCGGGTTGCAATCGGCTATGCCACGCTGATGGGGACAATCACGGGGACCGCTTTGGCGATCTTCTTCGTGCCGGTCTTCTTCATCCTTGTGACGCGGCTCTTTAGCCGGGGCGGATCGGACAAGCAGGCCGCTGCCGCACCGCAGGTCACAGCCCCTCCTGCCGGGCATTGATGCGCCCCCAAAACGCAACAATGCCTAAAGGGGCCATGTTTGCTCCGTGCTGCCGTCCCTGATCCGGTCGGCAGACAGCACCGGCGGCGGCTGGTTCACCCTTCCGCCGCCGGACCTTTCTTCACCCGGCCTCGGGCGCGCCCCCTAGATCGGGGCGTCCCGTTTGCCCCTTCGTCGCGCGCCCAAATGGGCCAATCACCGACTGCCCGCCCCGTCGTCAGGACGCGGGCCAACCAAGAAGGCTTTTCATGGGCCGAACACGCAAGCTCTCTCACGAGCAGATCAATCAGGCCATCATCACCCTGTGCAACCGCGAGGGCGCCGCAAACCTGACCATCGACGCGCTGGCCAAAGAAATCGGCACGACCAAATCCAGCGTCGTCTACCGCAGCGACAAGGCCGAGATCCTCGAGAATTTCATCCGCAGTGGCATTCGCCATCTTGGCCATCGCATCAAGGATTGCGAAAGCGCCCATGCAGGCGCGCCATATCCCTCCGTCCACGCGGCCTTGGATCTTGCGCGCCGCAGAAGCGATTTCGACCTGCTGGCGGCCAGCCTTGCCATCGCGGTCAGCCTCGGCCCGGCCGAAACCTGCCGCATCGAGGCCAATGCCGCAATCGGCAGGCATATCGACCGCCTTCGCAACGGATCAGGCGACCACGCCAAGGCCATGGCCGCGCTGATCGGTGTGATGGGGCTCTGCTTTGGCGAAACACTTGGGCTGCTGACCCTCGCCGAGGCTGAACGCGAAGCGTTTTTGGCGACACTTGCCGAGCTTGGCACGCCGTCGCCTCACGATGGGCAGCCCCCCTTCGCCACAAGCCCCTGCCAAGCAGCAAACGCGGCAAGGACACCGCCGCCCCCAACCCTCTCTGGCGCCGCAACCCGCGTCGCAACCACCGCATGAACCGGCCCCGACAGGTGCCGCAAACCCATCTCAGGACCAGACAGATGACACAAACGCCAAGCCTTTCTCGCCGCGCCCTTCTGGCCGGTTTTTCCTCGGTCAGCCTGCTTGCCGCCTGCGGAACCACCCTGCCCTATAGCGCGCCCAAGGCCGATGTTGCCGACCGTTTCGCCGGAAACTCTCCAGCGCGGCGCGCTGGTGCGAATACCTGGTGGGCGGCCTTCCGCGATAGCCAACTCGACCGGCTGGTCAATGACGGGCTCGCGCGTAACCTTGACGTCATGAGCGCGGTCGCCGCCATCCGCGAGGCCGAAGCCAATGCACGCCTAGCGGGCGCGACCGATCTGCCGCAGGTCACCGCATCGGCGGCGGGCCAACGCGGTGACAGTCAAGGCGCGGGCGCCATCTCCGAGACTTCATCGGGCACGCTTGGCGTGTCGTGGATGATCGATGTCTTTGGTGCCAATCGCGCGGCACGGCGCGGTGCCAGTGCTGATCTCGATGCAGCCTATCTGTCGGCAGATGTGGCGCGTCTGACAGTGGTCAGCGCCATCGCCTCGGCCTATGTCGATGCGCGCTATTACCAAAACATGCGCGAGCTGACCCGCCGTAGCTTGGAAAGCCGCAAGACCTCCTTGCGCCTAACCGAACAGCAAGACGTTCTGGGCGCCACAAGCCGCATCAACGTGTTGCAGGCCGAGCAATTGGTGACCCAGGCCGAAGCAGCCGTCCCGCCGCTTGAAACCGGATTTGACCAAGCCGTGAACCGGCTGGCCACACTTACCGACAGCACTAGCACCAAAATCGCAAGCGCCCTGAGAAAGTCTGGCGGCCAGCCCCGCGCGCGCTATAGCGCCAGCGTCGGTGTCCCTGCCGATGTGATCCGTGCGCGTCCCGATGTGCGCGTGGCCGAGCGCAAATTTGCTTCGGCCATGGCTGGGGTCGATCAGGCGCAAGCCGCCTTTTACCCCCAACTCACGCTGTCGGGGTCGGTTACCCCCCTTAATATCAGCGGAGGCGGCAGCATGAAGACCTGGGGCTTCGGACCGCAGCTTTCCGTCCCGCTGTTCACCGGCGGTGCCAACAGTGCAAGGCTGTCGGCCGCGCAGGCGAGGGCCGAACAGGCGCGGCTGGCATGGCGCGCATCGGTTCTGGGGGCAGTCGAAGAGGTCGAGAACGCCCTTGCCGGCTATAACCGTGATTCAAGGCTGGTCGCATCCCAAACCAAACTGGTCGCCAATGCCGAGGAATCGGTCGGTCTGACGCGAGAATCCTATGAATACGGCGAATCCGAGTTTTTCCCCGTATTGGACGCCGAACGCGTGCTGTTGTCCTCGCGCCAAGAGCTTGCGGGTGCGCTGCGCCAGCAAAGCCTGAACTTCATCAAGCTAAGCGCGGCCGCAGCAGGCGGGATCGGCCTGAAACCCGCAGGTAACTAAGCCTGATTGCGGTTCCCATTTCGCTTCAAGCGTAAAGATTGGGGGCAAAACGCCCCCTTTCTCGTCAAGCACCCCACCCATCATCGCGCTTTTGGGTGGGGGCAAGTGATAACTGTCGCGACACCGACACCCCTCCAAACCCCGCCCGGCATCGCGCACAGTCTGACCAAGGCACTGGCGGCAATTTGGTGCTTGGGGGACGGAAAGGGGCGAGCCAGAAACGTTCTGTCCGCATCAGGGAAAATCGACCACAACTGCACGATCTTGTCCGCGCGTTCGGCCCAGATGCCTGGCCTTCGCAACCGCGCCAAAACGACAAGATTTGGCCCAGAAACTGCCCCAGACAATCAAACAACCACGATGTCGCCCCTGAACCGTGTCCCGCGACAGGTGTATTCACCCTAGGATTTGATCTGGCTTAGGACAGCGCAACAATCGGAATGCGTCAGCGAAGACTGCAGCCTTCTCATGGGCGCTCAAGCAAAGGGGGCAGATAGGCACGTTTCCCGCCCCCCCCGCTTACCGGCTAACCCGCCCGAATTCCCCCGTCGCAGTCTTTTAGGGCAATGCCAAAACGTTGACGGTACTCAGCAGGGGTAAGCCCGACAAACCGGGCAAAGATTTTGCGGAAAGCCCCCGTATCGCCATAGCCCGTCTCCCAAGCGATCTGCTCGACCGTGTCCGAGCCGAACTGAAGCAGCTCGCACGCCCTGCTAACGCGCAGCCTTTGCCCATATTCCGATGTGGTCATGCCAGTTGCCTTGCGAAAGCGGCGCAGGAAGGTACGTCGTTCAAGTCCCGCTTTTGTCGCCAGGGTTTCCAGTGAAACGTCCTGGCCGTTTGTCTTTTGCAACCAGCGCTGGACGTTAAGGATGGCCACATCATCATGGCTCATGCAGGGCGAGAACAAGCTGTAATACCGCTGTTCGCGGCCTGGCGGGTCGACCAGCAGGAATCTGGCGGTCTGGGTCATGACCTCTGCGCCGCGCAGGCGTTCCACCAGCCTCAGGCACAGATCGGTCCAGGACATCAGACCACCCGAGGTCAGGATCTGGCCACCGTCCACCAACAGGCGATCTGCATCGACCATTACATGTGGAAAGCGCCCACGAAACTGGTCTGCCAGCATCCAGTGCGTCGTCGCAAGCCGGCCATCCAGCAATCCGGTTTCGGCCAATAGAAACGCGCCAGCACAGACCGAAGCAAGAATTCCCCCCCTGTCATGAATGGCCCGCAGCCAGTCGATATAGGGCGCAGCGATTGCGGGCATTGTCGGCTCGCCAAGACTGGGCGACAGGATCAGGACGGCGGGTTCAGGGCGCGGGGCGTGGCCTGTCGCAAAGACCCTTTGCGGCAGGCCGCCCTTCGCATCGATGCGCCAGTGGCTGACAGTTATATGGTTCAGACCCGAAGCTTCGCCCGGCGCGGCAAACCGGTTGGACACAAGGAACAGATCCGTCATCGCAAGAACCGCGGACATCTGCGCTCCGGGATAGATCAACAGACCTACTTCGGTGTCGAGCTCTGCCGTCTTTGTCACTATTGCCCTCAAAAATGTCGATATTGCCAATTGGAATAGTGCCGCACTTTCTTATTGTCGAGGCATCGCAACCTGAACGGCCACAAGAAAGGTCTATCCATGAGCAAACGCGCCATCGTCGTCGTTGATCTTCAGAATGATTACTTTCCCGGCGGAAAATACGAACTCGTCGGCATTGAGCAGGCAGCCGCCAACGCCGCCCGGGTGATTGAGGCCGCCCGTGCAAAAGGCGACCGCGTCATCCACATCCAGCACATTTTCCCCAGCCACGACGCACCATTCTTCACGCCCGACTCGCAGGGAAGCAAGATCAACACGTTGGTCGCCCCCGGCAAGGGCGAGACGGTGATCGTGAAGAATTTCCCGAACTCTTTCCTGAAGACCGACCTAAAGGAAACCCTCGACGCAGCCGGGATCGATGATGTCGTGGTTGTCGGCGCGATGAGCCATATGTGCATCGATGCGACGACCCGCGCTGCCAGCGATTTCGGCTATAAGGTGACTGTGGTTCAGGACGCTTGCGCGACCCGCGATCTAGAGCACGAAGGCGTCATCGTTCCAGCGGCCTCGGTCCAAGCCGCCATGATGTCCGCGCTCGGCTTTGCCTATGCGGCAATCACAGATACCAAGGCTTACGTCGCGCAGTAATAAGGCCTTCTGGCCCGGTGGATTGCCGCATACTTGAGTTATTGCCAGCACGAGTTTCGGTATTTCCATAAACGAAAAGCGATCCGCCGGGGCACGCATGCCACCCCCGGCGGATGGCGTATTCTTTGGCGGCAGTATCACCTGAATTGTCGACAAAAGAGCCTGGGCTCGGCGATCAGCGGCACTCGGGTCAGCAACGCGCCCGTCCCGTTTTCATCCTCGCTTTTGCCAAGGTCGGATAAGGTTTGGCGCCGCACATTGCGGTCTCAGAGAGCCCAGAGTTGATACGTCTTACGTGTCAGCGGGCCTTCAACAGCAATTGGCTCGCCAACCCCATTTATCACCACCCCATCGCTCGCCAAAGCCGCTGTCCCGCCTGTTTGGCAAGACTATTCCTGTGCGAAGTGGCGCGGGCAGGACGAGGCTGCCCAACCGTCCAGCACTGGTGGCGGCCGATCAGTTTAGTGTGACGGCCCCGATGGCGGCGGGTCAGGTCAAGCCGGTGGAAAGACGCAGATAGTCCTGCCTTTTCAGCCAGACATCCCGAATGAAATAAAGCGCCATTGGGCGCTTTTTTCATTTCCGGCCAATGAGTTGTCTTCCTAAAATTCTTTGATCTGAAACTGCCTCTGCAATGGCGGCTATGGGCGGTGAACCGACATGCGGCGGCGCGGCGATGCTTGCGCAGCAATTGGCAATAACAGCCTCCCGTGCGCGTCGCAGCGAAACCTTAGCAACCATCCGACGCCACAGCGGACCTTTCGCCCTTAGCGCGCATGGTAGACTAAATTATACATGCGGTTGGGATGAGATTTCGAACATGGTGGTCAGCCTTTTATGCGTACTGGTCTTACTAAAATCGGCCGCTGGATCTCTGCCAAGCTCATCAAGATAGCGGAAGCGCTGCGCTTACGAACCGCTTCATCCTTGGCGCCAGCGAAATTCGTTGATCTCGCCCCTACCGATGAGGCCGACCAAGGAGGGGTATATTCGGCTGCATTGAAGTTCGCGACCGACAGCCCGAACGTGTCTAACATCGCGCTCACCGGACCTTATGGCTCTGGCAAGAGCAGCATCATCCGATCCTTCCTCAAGTCCTACCCCCGCCAAGCCCTGCATATCTCTCTTGCGGCCTTCTTACCAGAAGCAGGTGATGAGCGACGTGAGGGGCACAAACAAGAGATTGAGCGGAGTATCCTCCAGCAACTGCTCTATGGCGCAGATGCTGACAAACTGCCCCTCTCGCGCTTCAAGCGTATCCAAACACCAGGATTCTGGTCAAAATTCCAATCACTCTACATTCTCACCGGACTGCTGGGTAATCCTCCCCGTTTTAACGGGGTTTGGCCGTAGAGTTCACGCAGCCATTT
>NZ_DALZMB010000013.1:0-53693 GCF_032007265.1 Paracoccus sp. (in: a-proteobacteria)
TGATCGCCGACAGCGACAGCCCGGCTTTTGCCCAGTTGGAAAAGCTGCGCGCGGAAACAGTCATCCGCATCGATGGCAAGGTCAAGCTGCGCGATGCGGCTTTGGTGAATGCCAAACTGCCCACCGGCGAAGTCGAAGTCTATGCCACTGACATGGAAGTGCTTGGCCCGTCCGACGATCTGCCGCTGCCTGTCTTTGGCGATCAGGATTACCCCGAGGAAACGCGCCTAACTTATCGCTTCCTCGATCTGCGCCGTGAAACCTTGCACAACAACATCATGTTGCGCTCCAAGGTCGTGCGCTCGATCCGCAACCGGATGTGGGACAGCGGCTTTACCGAATTCCAGACCCCGATCATCACCGCATCCAGCCCAGAGGGTGCGCGCGACTTCCTGGTGCCCTCGCGTCTGCATCCGGGCAAGTTTTATGCTTTGCCGCAAGCGCCGCAGCAGTTCAAACAGCTGATCATGGTCGCGGGCTTTGACAAGTATTTCCAGATCGCGCCCTGTTTCCGCGACGAGGATCCGCGCGCTGACCGCTCGCCCACCGACTTCTACCAGCTTGATATGGAGATGTCCTTCGTCGAGCAGGAAGACATTTTCGCCAATGTTCAGCCGGTCATTCAGGGCCTGTTCGAGGAATTCGGCGGCGGTCGCCCGGTCGACACGAACTGGCCGCGCATCCCTTATGCGGAATCGATGCTGAAATACGGCAGCGACAAACCCGACCTGCGCAACCCGATCGAAATGCAGATCGTCAGCGATCACTTCCGCGATTCGGGCTTTGCGATTTTCGCCAAGCTGCTCGAGCAGGACGGCACCGAGGTCCGCGCCATTCCCGCGCCGACGGGCGGCTCGCGCAAATTTGCCGACCGCATGAACGCATTTGCTCAGGCGCAGGGCCTTCCGGGCATGGGCTATATCTTCTGGCGCAAAGCCGAGGATGGCTCGACCGAGGCTGCAGGCCCGATCGCCAAAGCGCTGGGTGCCGAGAAAACCGAAGCAATCCGCGTGCAGCTGGGTCTGGGCGAGGGCGATGCTGCCTTCTTCCTGGGCGGCAAGCCCGAGAATTTCGAGGCAGTTGCCGGTCGTGCCCGCAACGAGATTGGCCGCGAATTGGGGCTGACCGTTGAAAACCAGTTCAAATTTGCCTGGATCGTCGACTTCCCGATGTATGAGAAAGCCGACGACGGCAAGATCGACTTCAGCCATAACCCCTTCTCGATGCCGCAAGGCGGGCTTGAAGCGCTGAACAGCCAAGATCCGCTGACGATCAAGGGCTATCAATACGATCTGGCCTGCAACGGCTACGAGCTGATCTCGGGTGCTATCCGCAACCACTCGCCCGAAATCATGTTCAAGGCATTCGAGCTGGCGGGCTATGGCCACGACGAGGTCGAAAAGCGCTTTGGCGGCATGGTCAAGGCTTTCCGCTATGGCGCACCGCCCCACGGCGGCTGTGCGGCCGGGATCGACCGGATCGTGATGCTGCTTGCCGATGAGCAAAACATCCGCGAAGTGATCATGTTCCCGATGAACCAGCGCGCCGAGGATCTGATGATGGGGGCGCCGTCTGAGCCCACCAATGAACAGATGCGCGATCTGCGCCTGCGGGCTCTGCCAAAAGAGTGATCTGACCTCGATCAGAAAATATGCAATACAATGCGGGGGGTAAAATGCCCCCCGTATTTTATGAGGATATCTTTTGGAGTTTGGCTTTCCCGAACTCGCGGCGATCCGTTTAGGTTATGGACTTTCGCCGCATCACCGTCCCTTGGTGGATGCCGATGCTGTTCTAAGCAGCATTTCCTTTAGCGCTCCGCGCGCCGATGCGCCGACGATGGATGAGGCGCGGGCCGCGGCTTTGAAGCTGAACCAGCTGACCAAAGCGCGCGAGGAATCTGACGAACAGATGGCCCAATATAAGGCGTTCCGCCGCGAGATGGACCGCCAGCACTGGCGCGATCTGCAGGCGCGCGTCGCCCGCGCTTTGGATGATCCCAGCGGCTTTGGCGAACGACTGGTCCAGTTCTGGGCCGATCATTTCACCATCCGCGCCAGCGGCCCGACCAACCAGAAAATGCCCGAGGCTTTTGTCAACGAGGCGATCCGCCCTTATCTGCGCGGTCGCTTTGAAGATATGTTCTTTGCCGCCGATACCCATCCGATGATGCTGATCTATCTGAACCAGATCGCCAATGTCGGACCCAATTCGCCCTTTGGCATCAAGCGCCGCAAGCAAGATAAGCCGGTTGGGTTGAACGAAAATCTGGCCCGCGAGGCGCTTGAGCTGCACAGCATTGGCGTGGATGCGAAATACAGCCAAAAGGATGTGCGTGAATTTGCGAAGCTGCTGACCGGGGTGGGCTATAGCACGCAAAATGGCGCAGAGTTTTTGCCCAATCGCGCAGAACCCGGTGCCGAGACCATCTTGGGAAAAAGCTATGGTGGCGGGCGCCCCCCTCGGTTGGAGGAGGTCCGCGAGATCTTTGTCGATCTTGCCCGGCACCCGATGACGGCCCAATATATCTCGCGCAAACTTGCCATCCATTTTCTAAGCGACACCCCTGATGAGGGGGTGGTGGATGCAATGTCCAAGGCTTGGGTCAGCAGTCAGGGCGATCTGAGCCAGGTCTATCGCGTCATGATCACCCATCCCGCCTTGGCCGACAGCTTTCGCCAGAAGATACGCCAGCCCTTTGATTTCATTATCACCGGCCTGCGCGCTTTGGGCGTGACGGGTGACGAATTGCTGGGCTGGGATGAAAAAGCCGTCGTGCGTTATCTGGTCCGGCCCTTGCCCAAAATGGGGCAGCGCTGGGGGCAGCCCAATGGCCCCAATGGCTGGCCCGAGGATGCCGAGGCATGGATCACGCCACAGGCACTGGCGGCGCGTATCAACTGGTCGCTGGATGTGCCAAAGCATCTCAAGGCCGATTTGCCCGATCCGCGCGAGCTGATGCAGACGACCTTTGGCGGCACCCAATCCGAGGCATTGGCCTGGGCCATTCCCAAAGCCGAAAGCGCCGTCGAAGGGGTCGCCCTGATCCTTGCATCGAATGACCTGAACCGAAGGTAGGCGATTATGCTGAACAGACGCGGCTTTTTGCGCGGATCTGCGCTTTTGGGATGTTCGCTTGCTGCGCATCCGCTGATGACACGGGTGACATTTGCCTCGGCGCCGGGCGAGAATCGGCTGGTGGTGATCATCTTGCGCGGGGCCATGGACGGGTTGGATGTGTTCCAGCCCTATGGCGATCCGATGCTTGCCAAAATTCGGCGGACGATCTCGGTCGGGCCGCAACAGGGCGCCTTTGATCTGGACGGCTTTTACGCGCTGCATCCCGCCTTGGAGATGTTGTTGCCGCTGTGGAAATCGGGAGAACTTGCTTTTGGCCAGGCCGTTTCGACCCCCTATCGCGACAAGCGCAGCCATTTTGACGGACAGGATGTGCTTGAAGCAGGAAGCGGCAATGATCTGCCGGAAATCCAAAGGGTTGGCGGTTGGCTGAACCGTCTTTTGCAAGTCATGCCCGGCGCGACATCGGAGACGGCCTATTCGGTCGGTACCGATGAGATGAAAATCCTAAGCGGCAAGATCCGCGCCAAAAGCTGGTCTCCCGATGCCGATCTGGCGCTTTCGGCGCAGGCCCAACTGCTGCTAGAGCAGATCTATCATGAAGATCCCATTTTTCGGGATGCCGCCGCGGATGCAGGCGAGCTGGGCGGCGGGAAGATGGGCGAATTTTCCGCCAAAGGCCCGACGGGGGATGTGCAGGCGCTGGCCCGCTTTGCTGCAAGTCGGCTGAACGGTGAAAGCCGGGTGGCGGCCTATTCGATTACCGGCTGGGATACTCATGCGCAGCAAAAGGGCGTCTTGAGCCGCGCCTTGGCTCGGCTGGGCGATTCCATTCTTGCGCTACGCGACGAGCTGGGCGCGAATTGGCAAAGAACCACGGTCATGGCCATGACTGAATTTGGCCGCACGGCCCGCGAGAATGGCTCGGGCGGGACCGATCATGGCACTGCGGGTGCGCTTTTGATGGCGGGCGGGGCTATTCATGGTGGCAAGGCCTATGGCGACTGGCCGGGCTTGGGCGAGGGGCAGCTTTATGCGGATCGCGATCTGATGCCCCTGCGCGATATCCGCGCCTATTCGGGTTGGGCCATGCACAATCTGTTTGGCGTCTCACGCAGCGATCTTGAAACGCGGATTTTTCCCGGCCTTGATCTTGGGGATGATCCGCGTTTCCTTGGCTAGGCCATGCCGGATTGGGCAGCGGATCGATAAAGGAGATCAGGATGTTGCGACCCATTGGCCCTCAGGTGGCTGACTTTGCGCCTCCTGCGATTCCCGGCCCGACGAAAATCGCAGGGCGCTATGCGCAGCTTGAACGGCTGAACCCCGATCTGCATGCAGGCGATTTGTTTGCGGCCAATGCAGGACAGGATTGGGTCTGGGACTATATGGGTTACGGCCCCTTTGCGACGCTTGCCGATTATACGGCCTGGCAGCAGCAGGCCGCGCGCCAAAGCGATCCCTGTTATTATGCGATCCGCGATCTCAACAGCGGCAAAATCGGCGGGCTGGCATCTTTCTTACGCATCGCACCTGCTGATGGCGTGCTAGAAATCGGACATATCGAGATCGCCCCGACCCTGCAGCGCAGCCCCGCCGCGACCGAGGCCATTGTCATGATGATCAGTTGGGCCTTTCAGGCGGGCTATCGTCGCGTCGAATGGAAATGCGATGCGCTTAATGCCCCCTCGATGGCGGCGGCGCGGCGCTACGGCTTTTCCTTCGAGGGCACCTTCCGCCAGCATATGATCTATAAGGGGCGCAATCGCGACACGGCTTGGTGGGCGATCATCGATCCGGATTGGCCGCGCTTGGCCGCTGCCTATCAGCGCTGGCTAAGCCCTGATAACTTTACCAGCGACGGCAAGCAGATCCAGCGACTGTCCGAGATGACCCTGGCACCCTGAGGCACGCGCCTAGTTTTCGGCCACGGCATCCAGCCGGTCGTGCAGCAGGCCGCTGATGCGCGCCAGATTGGCCGCCAAGGCATTCCCTTGTGCCTGATCGCGCGCCAAATTCTGGGCTGCCTCCTCTAATGGGGCATCATGGACCGAGCGTGCGACCCCGGCCAAAAATCGCGCGATATATTCGATGCTGGATGTGTCGTGGGAATTGGCCAGCACCTCGGCGACATGGGCCAGATCATCGCGAAGCGCCGAGGCATCGGGGCAGATCACATCATCCGGCAGAACCCGCAGGCCGGGGCGGATGAATTCGCGCGGCAGGGCGGCCAGAACGGCTTGCTGAAAGACGGCTAGACGTTCGATCGGTTTGGCCAGAAAGCCCTGTGCCCCGGCCTCTAAAGCAACCGATTCGTTTTCGGGATCACCGGAAATTCCCAAAATGACTGGTGCAGAGGGGATCAGCCCGGTAAAGGCGCGGATCAGTTCTGCGCCGCTGCCATCTGGCAGGCCCATATCCACGATCAGCACAGTCGGACGATAGGTCTTGAGGTGACGCATTGCCGCACGTAGCGAATCCGCGCGTCGGATCCTTGCCCCCGACCGCAGGCACAACAGCCGCAAAGCCTCCGAGGCGAAGCGTGAATCCTCGACCACCAGGACGGTTAACCCGGCAAGGGGGCGGTCAGGCAGCGACTGAGGTCGCCAGACCGGCACCTCGGCCTCGGCGATGGAAGTATCCAGGCCCATCATGGTAAAATCCTCTTTTGGGTGGCATCTTCTGTTCAGAATGGCGCGATTCCCCTAAGAAGCGGTTAACTTGCGTCGGGTTTCGCTTCCCCTATCGGGCTGAGCGGCCTAGAACCTGCCCAAATGCGGAGAGAGCTTGTGATCGGACGCCTTAACCATGTCGCCATCGCCGTGCCTGACCTTCAGGCCGCGGCAGATCAGTATCGCAACATCCTGGGTGCCAAGGTCGGACCCGCGCAAGACGAGCCTGAACATGGGGTGACGGTGGTCTTTATCGAGCTGCCCAACACCAAGATCGAGCTGCTTTACCCATTGGGAGAGGGCAGCCCGATCGCCGGATTTCTGGCCAAAAACCCTTCGGGGGGGATTCACCATATCTGTTACGAAGTCGATGACATCCTTGCCGCACGTGACCAGCTTCGCGCTGGCGGAGCGCGGGTTCTGGGCGATGGTGAGCCCAAGATCGGGGCGCATCGCAAACCGGTTCTGTTCCTTCATCCCAAGGATTTCAACGGAACCCTGATTGAACTGGAGCAAGTCTGATGAATTTGACGGGTGGTATCGTCCTTTACGCCTCGTTGTGGTTTCTGGTGCTGTTTGTGCTTTTGCCGATCGGCCAGAAAAGCCAAGCCGATGTCGGGATCGTGACGCCGGGCACGCCCGCTGGTGCGCCCCACGAGCCGCAGCTGATGCGCAAAGCAATCTGGTCCACGATCATCACGACGATCCTGTGGGCGGTGATTGCCTGGATCATCTTTGGTGACATCATCACTCGCGCCGATATTGCGCGGACTTTTGGCTAAGATGAAAGAAATGGGTGAAGGCCGCCGCTGCCAGAACCGGAATGACGATGTTCAGCACCGGTACTGAAAGCAGCAGGGCGATCATCACCCCCAAGGCCATGATCTGGCCCGAGAGCTGCCGGCGAAGGTTGCTGGCAGCTTGACCTGAAACATGACGCCTTGCGGCCATCGCAAAGAACTCGCGGCCCAAAAGCCTGCCATTCGCGCCGTAAAACAGTACCGGCGCCAGCGGGCCCAGAAACGGTGTCAGGATCAGTGACACGATGCCAATCAGCAGCGACGCGCCAACCAGCGCAAATGATTCCAGCACACTGTCCCAAAAATCGACCGATTTCGGTCTAGCCGCAGGATAGTGGATCTCTTCGACGGCATTGGCGACATTTTCGGTAAACAGGCCTGAAAAAGCCATGGCGACCGGGGCCATCAGGAAAAAGCCCATCAGCGGAAACAGCGCCAAAGAGCCCCAGGACAGCGGGGCTGCCAGTGCGATCTCACCCAGATAGGGCAAGGTGAAAGATCCGGGCATCACAGCCCGGATCAGCCAGAAAAGTCCAGCCTGCAAAGCCACGAACAGCAAGATCGTCAGCCCGACCCCCAATAGCACCACGCTAAGGATGCGAGGGCGAAACAGATCGCGCCATGCCCGTGCCAATGCCTTGACGATCATGGCAGGAAGGTCGCCTTGGCTGCGATTTCGGGGCGCGGGCGCTCGGGCGGGGTGGATTGGGCCTGACCGATATGGATCAGACCAACCACACGCTCGCCTGATTGCAGCCCCAGATGGGCATTGGCGAATTCGGGTTGCGCTGCGGGGCCAGTCAGCCAGGCCGCGCCATAGCCCGAGGCCAGCGCCGCATTGACCAGCGAAAGACATACTGCCCCCGAGGACAGGAACTGTTCCCATTCGGGGATCTTGGGGCTGTCGACGGGGGCGGAAATCACCGCAACAATCACCGGCGAAGCAAAGGCCGAGCGCGCTTTTTCGATGGCTGCCTCATCCGCACCTTTGGCTGCGACATAATCCGCAAGGACCGGCGCAAGGCGGTCAAGGGTTTCGCGGCCAAGCACGACAAAGCGCCAGGGCTCTAGCTTGCCGTGATCCGGAACGCGCGCCGCCAAAGTCAGCAGGCGCAAAAGCGCCTCGTGGCTGGGGGCGGGGCCTTGGAGCAGCTTGGGGGGATGCGAGCGGCGATGACCAAGAAAGGTCAGGGTTTCGGTTTGGGTCTGGGTCATGCGATCCTCGCAGTTTCAGGCGGCAGGGCAGGGGCAAGATAGCCCGCTTGTCTAGACACTGCCATAGCCAGCGCCGGCGCAGGGCGATGTTGCGGGCCCGCCATGCGCGATCCCGCCCAAGCAGTCTTGCCAAATCCCGGTGCAGGCGCTTGATGGGCGCATGAGCGATCTTGGCCATCTTGCCCAGCCGGGCCGAACACTTGAGGTCCGCGTGACGCCGCGGGCGTCGCGCAATGGGGTAAGTTGCGACGAAAGCGGCGTCATCCGCGTCACCACCACCACCGTCCCTGAAGGCGGCAAGGCCAATGCCGAGGTCATCAAGCTGCTGGCCAAGGCGCTGGGAATTGCCAAGTCACGGCTAACGCTTTTGCGCGGCGCAAGCGGGCGCGACAAATTGTTCCGCATCGACTGACGGATGTGAAGGCTGGCCAGCCTGTCAGGCAGGCGGCCTGCGCCTTCCTGGCCCTAGTTCCTGGCCCTAGTCAGGACGCGCGAGACGGTAGTTCCCTTCGGGCAGGTTCAGTGCGGCACGCAGCTCGTCCAGCTGCTCGGTGCTCAGGACAATACGGGCGATGGTATCACCTTCGGCATTTGCCTGCTCGACGATCACCCGGTCGTCAAACGCCAGAATCGTGACATCTTCGTTCAGGGGGCGGGTATTGGTCTCGGATTCGTCGATTAGGGTGATGACGGTGGCGTCGAAATCATGCTCGATGGTGAACATCTTGGTAACCTCTCTGTATTCCGACAACATTTGCGTGAAAGATTGTCGGCGCAGGGCTGATGGGCTTGGCGTGGCGTCGTCGTCAAGGATAGATAGCGGGTAAATCTGCTGTGAGGTATGACGATGCGGAAATTTCTCGGGACTGGCATGGTTCTGGCGTTGAGCCTGGTGGTTTCGGGCTGTGTTGCGCCGGGGCAGATGCAAATGCCGGGCCAGCTGCCTTCGGGTCAGCTTCCGGGGGTGCCAGGTGGGACCCCTGTGGTCGGCGCGCCCTCGCCCGATTTCGCGGCCAGCCCCCAAGAGGCCGCACGTGGCTTTGCCCAGGTCATTCGCAAGATGGAGCCAGAGGTCGAACGCGAATGCCTGCAGCGGCGCACCCAGCCGATCAATTGTGACTTTCAATTCGTTGTCGATGATCGCCCGGGCCTAGAGCCGAATGCATTTCAAACTGTCGATAATACCGGGCGTCCCATCATCGGCTTTACCTTGTCGCTGATCGCCGAAGCTCGCAATGCCGATGAACTGGCCTTTGTCGTCGGCCACGAGGCCAGCCATCACATTCTGGGCCACATCAATCGCAAATCCAGTGCGGCGTCTGCGGGGGCCGTCATTCTGGGCGGGCTGGCCAGCGCTTATGGCGGCAGCGAATCAGCGATTCGCTCGGCGCAGGACATTGGGGCGCAAATGGGCGCGCGCTACTACTCCAAGGATTGGGAGCTTGAAGCAGACTACCTTGGCGCGATTGTGACGCTGAATGCCGGATATGATCCCGAACATGGCGCACAATTTTTTGCGCGCATCCCCGATCCGGGTGATCGGGTGCTGGGTACTCACCCCTCGCGGGCGGCGCGCATGGCTCAAGTCGCGCGGGCCGTGCAAGATTACCGCACAGGACAATTCCGCTAGGCCATGATCGGGGGGCGATACTCTTGAAAGTTGTATCTTGTTTGCGTTGCAGCGCTAAAAACGCTAAGATTTCCACACGTTATAAGGGTGAAAATCGATGACGTGCCGTCACAGCTTTCTTTCGGAATCTGATTTGCTTTAAAAACTCCTTTTACAGAACTGCCGCTGCAAGTAGGTTGCATCGGCAAGTTGTTGCTTACTGCGGCGCTGTGCGCGGCGGTAAAAGTCGAGGTTAGGAGCGGCCATGATTGGCGTGATTGTATGGAGCAGTGCGGCCAAACAGAAGGCCGTTGTTTGGTGCGAAGATCAGGGCGCGCTGGCCTATCTGCAGGGCCGTGACAATGTCATTGGTAAAGCGGGATGGCCCGAGGCCGGGGATATGATCGCCCTGGAAACCGAGGTTCGCGGCGAACTGCGCCATGCCTTCAACGTGCGGGTCATCGAAGAGCGCAAATGCAGCGATCTGCCCAGCCTGCTGCGTGGCGTGGGCGCTGGCGGGGGCGCTGGCGAGGGCCAGGCAGCTTCGACCTCGAGTGCGGCCAAGCCTCAGAAGGCGGCTGCGGCGCGTCCGCAGCTGCGCGTCGTGGCATCGCAGGATAGCGTAAATATTGAACCGGATGCCTTTCGTGAAAAGCACCCGGCACTGTTTGCTGTGAAATCGGCAGGAAAGCTGCGCTGAGCCCTTAGGGCTCAGGCGCCGCGCGACAATGCGGCAACGCCCGTCCGGGCAAGATCGATCAGCCCCAGCGGGCGCATCAGATCAGCGAAGGCATCCAGTTTCTCGGATGTTCCCGTCATCTCGAAAACAAAGCTTTCCAGGGTGGAATCGACCACGTTGGCGCGAAAGATTTCGGCAATGCGCAGTGCTTCGACGCGCTTTTCGCCCTGACCTTTGACTTTGAACAGCCCTAGTTCACGCTCGACCGAAGGGCCGTCCACGGTCAGGTCATGGACCTCGTGCACGGGCACAATGCGGCCCAGCTGTGCTTTGATCTGCTCGATCACCGAAGGCGTGCCGCGCGTCACGATGGTGATGCGCGAGCGATGCCCCGCATGATCCACCTCGGCGACGGTCAGGCTGTCTATGTTATAGCCGCGCCCGGAAAACAGGCCAATGACACGCGCCAGCACGCCGGCTTCGTTATCGACCAGAACGGCCAAAGTATGCGATTCCTCGATCTGGGAATTCGGGTCGCGCAGATCATAGGCCGAATGGCTGGTTGCGCCTTGCTGGATATTCAATGCCGCCATGATGGCCTCACTTCATGAAACTTGGGGAGAATGACCGGGGGCGGACCCCCGGCCTGCATGGCTTAGACCAAAGCGCCGCCTGCGCCGGTGATCGCGCCATCGGTGGCGTCTTCGGGCAAGAGCATCTCGTTGTGAGGCTTGCCCGAAGGAATCATAGGCAGGCAGTTCTCGTGCTTTTCGACCAGGACGTCCAGAACGAAGGGGCCGTCGTAATCCAGCATCTCTTGGATCGCATCATCCAGCTCGGCCGGATCGGAGACCACGCGGCCCTTGCAGCCGAAAGCCTCGGCCAGCTTGACGAAGTCAGGCAGGCTTTCCGACCAGCTTTGGCTATAGCGCTCACCATGCAGCAGTTGCTGCCACTGACGCACCATGCCCAGACGCTCGTTGTTCATGATGAATTGCTTGACCGGGGCGCGGAACTGTACTGCCGTGCCCATTTCCTGCATGTTCATCAGCCAGCTGGCATCACCAGCGACGTTGATCACCAAGGCTTCAGGATGCGCCACCTGCGCGCCGATCGAGGCGGGCAGGCCATAGCCCATCGTGCCCAAACCACCCGACGTCATCCAATGGTTCGGATCGTCGAAATGCAGATACTGCGCCGCCCACATCTGATGCTGACCCACTTCGGTCGAGATATAGGGCTTGCGGTCCTTGGTCAGCGCATGCAGGCGATCCAGCGCATATTGCGGTTTGATCACATCGCCTTGCTGCTTATAGGCAAGGCATTTGCGCGCCTTCCACTGCTCGATCTGGACCCACCATTGCGCAAGCGCATCGCTGTTGGTCTTGCGACCGCGCGATTTCCAGATCTTGAGCAGATCCTCAAGGACATGGCCGACATCGCCCACAATCGCCAGATCGACGCGGATGACCTTGTTGATCGAGCTGGGGTCGATATCGATATGCGCCTTGATCGAGCCCGGGCTGAAATCGGCCACGCGACCGGTGATGCGGTCGTCAAAGCGCGCACCGATATTGATCATCAGATCGCAATCATGCATCGCCATATTGGCCTCATAGAGGCCGTGCATCCCCAACATACCCAACCAGGATTTGCCGGTGGCCGGATAGGCGCCCAAGCCCATCAGGGTCGAAGTCACCGGAAAACCGGTCGCATCGGCCAGTTCGCGCAGCAATTGGCTGGCACCCGGACCCGAGTTGATAACCCCGCCGCCGGTATAAAGGATCGGACGCTCGGCCTTTTCGAGCAGCTCGACCAGCTTGGTGATCTGATCGATATCGCCGCGTTTCGTGGGCTGATACGTGCTGACATCGACCTGCTTCGGCCCGACATATTCACCGGTCGCAAATTGCACATCCTTTGGAATATCGACCAGAACCGGGCCGGGACGGCCGGTGGTGGCGACATGAAAGGCGCGGTGCAGCGTTTGGCTAAGTGCGTCGGTATCTTTCACCAGCCAGTTATGCTTGGTGCAAGGGCGGGTGATGCCGATGGTATCAGCCTCTTGAAACCCGTCCGAGCCGATCAGGAAAGTCGGAACCTGACCTGACAAAACGACCAGCGGGATTGAATCCATCAGCGCATCGGTCAGGCCGGTGACCGCATTGGTCGCCCCCGGACCCGAGGTGACCAGCACAACGCCGGGTTTGCCGGTGGTGCGGGCATAGCCCTCGGCCATGTGAACCGCGCCTTGTTCATGGCGCACCAGAATGTGCTTGATATCGTTTTGCTGGAAGAGCTCGTCATAAATGGGTAGTACCGCGCCCCCCGGATAGCCGAATACAGTATCGACACCCTGATCGCGCAGAGCTTCGATAACCATCCTTGCACCGGTCATGCTTCGGGACATGCCCATTCTCCGTCATTTTTTTCCAATTGCGCTCGCTCGACCCCAGCAATCTGCGGGCCGCGAACTCGGTGCAAACTATGTGGGTGGCAGCCAAGGGTCAATGGCTGCTCGCCAAGAAAATGACGAATGATGGCGAATTATTGTAATTATATTTCGGTTCGTTGACCGAATTCGCAATTATCCCTTGTCATATGGCAAGGAGATGCGGGCAACCTGTTCAACAATCGGCTCGACCGATAGGGTGTCAATGTCATCGCGATGGGCGTTACGGTCCCCAATCGGCTGCCAGACACCCCCCTTATAGATCTCAAGCGCACCGAAGCGGCCCTTGTAGTCCATCTTGCGACTGCCGGGAACCCAATAGCCTAGGTAGACAAAGGGCAGGTTGGCACTGCGCGCAAGCTCGATATGATCCAGGATGATATGCGTGCCCAGGCTGCGCTGCTCGAGCGAGGGGTCATAGAAGCTGTAGACCAGGCTCAGACCGTCATCCAGAATATCGGTCAGGCAAATTCCCAGCAATTGCTGGCTGGGCAGGCGATATTCCATGACGCGGGTGCGCACTGGCGTTTCTTCGATCATGGCGGCGAATTCGAAAATATCCATATCCGCCATCCCGCCATCGACATGGCGGCTGTCCAGATACAGTCTGAACAGATCGTGCTGCTCTTCGGTGGCCCAGGCGCTGGTGGCCAGCCGACGCAGATCGGCATTGCGCCGCTCAACCCGGCGCTGCGAGCGGGAGGGCTGGAAATCCGCAACCCGGATGCGGGCTGACATGCAGGCCACACAGGTCTCGCAGCTGGGTCGGTAAAGCACGTTCTGTGATCGGCGAAAGCCCTGACGCGACAGGACGTTGTTCAGCTCGACCGCGCCTTCGCCCGTCAGGGCAGTGAACAACTTCCGCTCGGCGCGACCATGCAAATAAGGGCATGGCTGTGGGGCTGTGACGTAAAATTGTGGCGCATTGGGTCGGTTATGCCGCATCTATATCCCATCCTTTGCACGCGATCCGTCGCCCGAACGCGCGCTCGTGCATAAGATGCCATGCCTTGATCGCATCTGCCGGCCCAAAGGCCGCAGCGATTGAAAGGCTGGAAAATCGAAGCACTGTTTTCATAAGGCGCTTGAGTGACGACGGGGTTTGAATCGCAGGCGTTTGTATAAGGAGTTCAGGATCAACGACGTTTAGCCTAACAACAGATCAGGACAAGGCCAAGCGTCGAAACCCTTAGAATGTCTGTCAACGCGCGCTGTCGATCATGGTTGCAACTGCTTGGCTCCGCGCTAGGCTGCGGCGATGGATTTCGCCGCACGTATCACCCGCTTTCCGCTTTCCAGCGATCTGGCCCGTGGCCAGGCTGCGCTAGAGCATTTCCCCGGACTTTCAGGGCCGTTGGCAAGGCTGATCGAAGGGACTGCGGGATCTAGCCCCTATCTTGCGGGATCGATCACGACCGAGGCCGCATGGCTGCTGGAGGCGCTGGATCATGGCGATATTCTGGCGCGCGAGACCGCAGATTTCGAGGCGTTGGGCGCCGAGGCGCTGGGACCGGCACTGCGACGTGCCAAACGCCGGATCGCGCTTTGGCTTGCGCTGGCCGATCTGGGCGGGGTTTGGGCGCTGGAAGACATCACCGGCACGCTTAGTAATTTCGCCGATCGTGCAACCGATCTGGCGTTGCGGGCCCATATCGCAACTGAAATCGCGCGCAAAAAACTGCCCGAGACAACCGCCGATGCGGGCGGCATCATCGTGCTTGCGATGGGGAAAATGGGCGCGGGCGAGCTGAATTATAGTTCAGATATCGATCTGATCGTGCTTTTCGATGAAACCGCCTATGCGCCGGAAGATCAACAAGAGGCAAGGGCTGCTTTGATCCGCGCGACGCGCAAGGCGGTGGCCACCCTGTCTGATATTACCGATCAGGGCTATGTTTTCCGCACCGATTTGCGGCTGCGCCCCGATGCTTCGGTGACGCCGGTTTGCATTTCGACCGCCGCTGCCTTGCGCTATTATGAGGCCGAGGGCCGCACTTGGGAACGCGCGGCCTATATCAAAGCCCGTGCCTGTGCCGGAAATATCGCCGCGGGCCAGCGGTTTTTGGACGAGATGCGCCCCTTTATCTGGCGACGTCACCTTGATTTCGCGACGGTGCAGGACACGCAGGATATGCGGCTGCGCATTCGCGAACATAAGGGGCTGCAAGGCCGTATGACCTTGCCGGGCCATGACATGAAACTTGGCCGGGGCGGTATTCGTGAGATCGAATTTTTTACCCAGACCCGCCAGCTGATCTCGGGCGGGCGCGATCCTGATTTGCGGGCGCGCGGCACGGTCGAGGGGCTGACGCAACTGGCGCAAAAGGGGTGGCTTGGCCGCGATGAGGCACATGAGCTGATTGATCTTTACCGCTCGCATCGCGAGGTCGAGCATCGGATTCAAATGGTCAACGATGCCCAGACCCATCTTTTGCCCGTCACCGACCACGGCATCGATGGCATCGCGCGTATGATGGGCGCGTCCGATACGGCCGCCTGGTCTCGCGATTTGCTCGCTCGGCTCGAGCGGGTCGAGACGCTGACCAGTGACTTTTTCGTCCCCGTTGAAACCGAGGCCAGGCCGGTGCTTTCGCCCGAGGCACAGGCCGTTATCAATGGCTGGCGCAGCTATCCGGCCCTTCGTTCCCAACGTGCGCGCCAGATCTTTCAGCGCATCGAGGCCGATTTGCTGACGCGGATGCAGCGCGCCGCCGACCCATCGGACGCGCTTGCCCGCTTTGACGCATTCCTGGCCGGACTGCCTGCCGGTGTGCAGCTTTTCTCGCTTTTCGAGGCTAACCGCCATCTGATCGAGCTGATCGTGGATATCTGTGGCACTGCACCGGCTTTGGCGGGCTATCTGGCACGACATCCGGATGTATTGGATGCGGTTTTGGGGGGAAGCTTCTTTTCACCTTGGCCCGGCTCTGCCTCTTTGGGGCAAGAACTGGCGGGGCTGCTGGACAATAGCAGATCCACGGGCGGCGGGGATTATGAGCGTGGATTGGATGATGCGCGGCGTTGGGCGCATGAATGGCAATTCCGGATCGGTGTTCATCACCTGCGCGCGCTGATCAGCGCCGAAGAGGCCGCCACCCAATATGCCGATGTGGCCGAGGCGGCGATCTCGGCGCTGTTTCCCTTCGTTGGCGCGGAGTTTGCGCGCAAGCACGGCCCCCCCCCGGGCCGGGGGGCGGTGATCATGGGCATGGGGTCGCTGGGGGCGCATCGGTTGAATGCAGCCTCTGATCTTGATCTGATCGTGATCTATGACAATGGCGATGAGGACAGCTCTCAGGGGCCGCGTCCTTTGGCGGCCCGACCCTATTATGCGCGGCTGACGCAGGCGATGATCACCGCGATTTCCGCGCCCACAGCCGCCGGGCGGTTGTTCGAGGTGGATATGCGCCTGCGTCCCTCGGGACGACAGGGCCCCCTGGCGACGTCGATCCACTCGTTTGAAAACTACCAGCGTAACGAGGCATGGACCTGGGAGCATCTGGCCCTGACACGCGCAAGGGTGATTGCCGGGCTGGGCGCCGATGGTGCTGCGCTTGGCCATCAGGTCGAGGCTTTGCGCGCCGACATTCTGCGCGATTGCGGGGGCAAGGATAATGTTTCGGCGGATCTGGCTGAAATGCGTCAGCGCATCTTTTCGGCCAAGGGCAACGATTCACCTTGGCAGGCCAAAATTGGCCCGGGAAAGCTGCAAGATCTGGAATTGCTGGCGCAGTCATTTGCCTTGCGCAGCGCAAGTCCCGCACGCGGCACCATCGCCCAGATCCGGTCGGGTCAGCGCGCCGGGTTGATTTCGGCCCAAGATGGTGCAGCCCTTGCCTCGGCCTATCGGTTTTACTGGAGTGTGCGCTGCACAAGCAAACTTCTGAGCCTAAGCAGCTTTGATCCCGAAGCCCTGGGGCAGGGCGGCCAAGAGATCCTGTTGCGCGAAACCGGATGTGACGATCTGGCTGGCCTTCGCACGCGCTTGGCTGAAACCTCGGCACTTACGACCTCGATCATCGAAAGCACCCTGCAAGCCGAGACTTGAGACCATTAGGAAATCTGGCCAAGCAGGTCCAAATCGGCGTGATCGTGACCTTCGCGACTGTGCTGAGCCGTTGGGCTGAGCGCCCCTGCGCCCTGGCGTCTTAGAGGAATGATTTCGGGCTGGCGTTGGGCGGGGGCAAGGGGCTCGACCTCGGTGGCATCAGGCGTGACATCGAAATGGCCGTGGCTGGTCTTATCCCAATAAAATGGCCGGGTGACGACTTCGTAGATCGCCTTCCACGCGGCAAGACAGCCAAGCGGAAAGTAAAAATGCAAGGTCGGCACCCAGGGCATCAAATGGCGATGGTCCTTGCCGCGCACGGCCCAAAGACCGGTGACGATGTTGATAACCTCGGTCAGGATCAGCAATCCAACCAATCCTTGGATCAGCGTGCCGCCCGCAAGGCTTGAAAGTGGCGTGGCGACCGGATGAGGCAGGCCAAAGGCAAGCAACCAAAAACTCCACAGAAGCGGGGCCAGAAGATATTGTGAGAGACCGCCCAGGAATTGCGCCTGAAAGCCCAGAAAGCGGCGTGGGCCCAGCTCGCGCCACAGGGCCACTGGATCGCGCATATGAACGGCCCAGGTCATTGCATAGCCCTTGAGCCAGCGAGAGCGTTGGCGAACCCAGGGCAAGGCACGGCAATTGGCCTCTTCATGGGTGACGGTATCGATCATTTCCGTGCGCCAGCCGCGCCGCGCCAGCCTTACGCCCAGATCAGCGTCTTCGGTGACGTTGAATGCATCCCAACAGCCGACTTTTTCAAGAATGTCGCGACGAATGAACAAAGTCGTGCCGCCCAAGGGAACCACCAGACCCAATTGGGCCACGCCGCGCAGATTGGCGCGAAACCAGCTGGCATATTCGATGGTGAAACAGCGCGAGAGCCAGTTCGAGCGTGGGTTATAATAATCCAAGATCCCCTGCACACAGGCAACTTCGGGCGGGGCAAAGTGAAAGTGGCGAGCGACTTTATGCAGCTGATCTGGCTCGGGACGATCCTCTGCGTCCCAGATCCCGATGATCTGACCTCGACAAAAATTCAGGGCATAGTTCAACGCGCGCGGTTTGGTCTTGATCGGCCCGTCGGGCACAGTCACAACCCGCATCCAAAAGGGCAGCTCGGCCTTGGCAAGCGCCTCGCGGGTGATCAGATCGCTTTCTTCGATCACCAGCAGCACATCTGTCAGCTCGCGCGGGTAGGTCAGGCCAGACAGCCGCTGCACCAGACGCTCGGCGATGTCGGATTCCGCAAACATCGGCACCATCACCGAGATCATCGGCAATGGGTCGCGCATTTCGGGGGGCGGGCTGAAATCGGCAAGGCTTTGCACAGGCTTGCGCCTGCCTCGCGCATCCGCGCGCAGGACCGAAAGAAAGGCTGCGACCTTGATCGTCATACAGGCGATCAGCGTCACGATTGCCCAGCCGGTCAGCAGGATCAGCATCACCTGAGGCAGCAGGTAAAGCCCCAGACCCAAGGTGAGAATGCATGCTGCCGCAAGGCCAGCAGTGCGGGTCTCATTGCGCGTGCGACAGCTTTCATGCGGCGGAACCCGGTTTTCGGCCCGACGCACCAAGGCTGTTTTGCGGCTGCCCAGTACCGCCTCGCGAAGCGCGGTATCGGGGCACAGCAACATGCGTAATTCGCCAAAGTTTGCAGGCAGCAGGTGCCGGGTTGCCTCGAAACGGTCAGGGCGAGAGGTGGCGACATAAGTTATGCCGCCCACGCGGCGCCAGGGAACCAGCCCATTGGACAAACATTGATCAACGCCGAATCGGTCGATCAAGCGCGGATCGGGGGGAAAGGCTGCCAGATCGACCATGCTGGTGCGCCATTGCCGCGACAGGGCGCGTGCCAGATCGGCCTCGCTGACCCAGCCGCGCGCCAGAAGGATTTCCCCCAATGGGACATCCTGGCGCTTGCGCATCACCACGGCTTTAAGCAGGTTTTGTGGGGAAACCGCCTGATCTTCGATCAGAATCTGTCCCAAGGGGCGCAGGTCGCGCTCTTGAAAGACCTCGGCCCGTGGCTGGGCGGGGGCAGTGTCGGCGGCAGGGGCCGCGCGGAATGTATCGGTCAGCGCGATAATGGCAGACATAGGGCCTCTCGCCGTGAGAATTTCCCTCTTGTGCCACATTGAAAGTTAAAGGCGGGTTAACCCCGCCTTTGTCTTGTCACAACCTCTGTTCGTGCAGCCGATCAGCGACGGCGCGCGCGCATCGCATCCGCGAAACGCTGGAACAAATAGCCGCTGTCTTGCGGGCCGGGGCTGGCTTCGGGGTGGTGCTGGACCGAGAAAACCGGCTTGTCGAGCAGGCGCAAACCACAGTTCGAGCCGTCAAACAGGCTGACGTGGCTTTCGATCACACCTTCGGGAAGGGTCTGAGCATCGACCGCAAAGCCGTGGTTCATCGAGGTGATCTCGACTTTTCCGGTCTCAACGTCACGAACCGGGTGATTCGCACCGTGATGGCCATGGCTCATCTTGACGGTTTTGGCACCCAGGGCGAGGGCCAGCATCTGGTGGCCAAGGCAAATCCCGAAAATCGGCAGATCTTTTTTCAGCAGTTCCTGGATCATCGGCACCGCGTAGACGCCGGTTGCAGCCGGGTCGCCAGGGCCGTTCGACAGGAAAATCCCCTCGGGGTTATGTGCCAAAACCTCTTCGGCGGTTGCCGTTGCGGGCAGAACCGTCACCTCGGCGCCGCTTGCCACCAACGAGCGCAGGATGTTGCGCTTGGCGCCGTAATCAAGGGCGACGACGCGGAAGGGCTGGGCCTCTTTTTGGGCGTTGAACGCGCCCGGCCATTCCCAAAGACCCTCATCCCATTTGTAGCTTTGGGTGCAGCTGACCTCTTTGGCCAGATCAAGACCTACCAGACCTTTCCAATCACGCGCCTTGGCAACCATGGCGGCGATGTCGAAATTCCCTTCAGGATCATGGGCTAACACAACATGCGGCGAGCCCTGCTGGCGGATCGCACGGGTCAAGCGGCGGGTGTCGATGCCACCAATGCCGATGCGGCCGTTCTTTTCCATCCAAGCGACCAGATCCGAGGTCGAGCGCCAGTTTGACGGCTCGGTCGGATCCCATTTGACAACGATCCCCGGCGAGACGGGCTCGGGGGCCTCTTCGTCCTGCGCGGTCACACCGGTGTTGCCGATGTGGGGGAAGGTAAAGGTCACGACCTGACTTGCATAGGACGGGTCGGTCATGATCTCTTGATAGCCGGTCATGGCGGTGTTGAAGACAAGCTCAGCCACCGTTTCCCCGGTTGCGCCGAAACCTCGGCCGTGGAAGACCGTTCCGTCAGCAAGAGCAAGACATGCGGTCGGTTTCTGTGCCATCTTCTATTCTCCGGATAAATCGGCCGGAACCTAAGATTAGTGGGCGCAAGCGTCAAGGCCGGAACTCGGGGAAAGCGTGCGACTTGACGCGGCACGGCTCTGGGGGCAGACGACTGTGCTGACCTGCAACATGAGGATGATATGGAACTTCGCGCACGCATTCAGGCGGATACGAAAGAGGCCATGAAAAGCAAAGACGCACCGCGCCTATCGACGCTGCGTCTGATTTCTGCGGCCATGAAGGACCGTGAAATCGCGGCCCGTGGTGAAAACACCGAACATCCCGGCCTGACGGACGCCGATCTGGTGGCGATTCTGTCGAAAATGGTCAAGCAGCGCCAAGAATCAGCGCGCGCCTATGAAGAGGGCGGACGGCTTGAGCTGGCTGAAAAAGAAGAGGCCGAGATCAAGGTCATTCAGGCCTATCTGCCGCGCCAGCTGGATGAGGCTGAAGTGCAATCCGCAATTGAAAAGGTTGTTGCGGATCTGGGCGCAAATTCGATCCGCGACATGGGGCGCGTCATGGCTGAGCTGCGCGTGCGCTTTGCAGGGCAGATGGATTTTGGGGCCGTCGGGCCCATGATCAAAGCCAAGTTGATGGCCTAAGGGTTTGCGACCAAGAGCGGCGCAGAGCCGCTCTTGGTGGGCCAGGATACGTTCTGACAGCCATGCGGTGCATCCGTAGGGACCGATCATCCCAAGGGCTGATGCAGGCGGGCAAGCGCTTGTTCAAGCTCGCGGCGCAATGTTTCGCGCTCTTCGGGCGCAAGGAAACTTCCGATTTCATATTCGCGCTGACCGTCGGTCAGGGTCAGGTAATTCTCGACCGGGCCGTGATGGTGCATGCGTGTGCGTACCCAATAGGGGTTGGCCTGCCATAGCCGGTCGCTGCGGCCGGGGTCCTGACGGCGCAGGGTCAGCTGATCGGGGGTCAGCGTCAGCACCTCATGGGTGGCACCGCTACGATAGCTGCGTTCGATCGCGACCCACAGCGCCCAGATCACCAGCGCAGCAAAAGGCAGCAGCCCCCACATCACCCCCGAACCAATCACCGACAAAAGCGGCAGCGACAGCCCGATGGCTGTGATCGCAATCACCCAGACAAACCCCTTTCGCGGCAAAGAGCGATGGGGCCACAGATGCAGCTCGATGGTGGTCTCGGGGCGGGGGCCTTGGCGTTCATGCGGGTCAGCGGCGCTCGCATCTGCAAGGGATGGGGTCCAGCGATAGGGCATAACTTAACTCGGCCAACCATGGCGGCCTGCCGCCGCCTGCCAATTTTACGAGGGTTTGAAGTCTTTTCCAAGGCTGGGTGCGACCCAGGGCCCGAATGGAAAACGGCCCCGGATTGCTCCGGGGCCGCTTGGTCATTGTGTGACAGCCTTAGTGGGCTTGTGCACGGTCCCAATCTTCACGCTTCGGCAGTTGCTCGAAGGTGTGCTCGGGCGGCGGGCAGGGCAGCGACCATTCCAGCGTGTCGGCATGCTCGTTCCAGTAGTTGTTCTGGGTCACGCGCTTACCGGCAAACAGGGTGTAGAAGACGATGCCGATGAAGAAGATGAACGACGCGAACGAGATATACGCACCGATCGACGAGATATTGTTCCACATCGCGAATTCGACCGGATAGTCGATATAGCGGCGCGGCATGCCTTGGCGGCCAAGGAAGTGCTGCGGGAAGAAGGTCAGGTTTGCACCGATGAACATCGCCCAGAAGTGCAGTTTACCAGCCCATTCCGGGTACTGACGGCCGGACATCTTGCCGATCCAGTAGTAGATACCGGCGAAGATGGCAAAGACGGCACCCAGCGACATCACATAGTGGAAGTGCGCCACGACGTAATAGGTGTCGTGATAGACGCGGTCCAGCGGAGCCTGCGACAGAACAACACCGGTGACGCCACCGACGGTGAACAGGAACAGGAAGCCAAAGGCCCACAGCATCGGGGTTTTGAACTCGATCGAGCCGCCCCACATCGTTGCGATCCACGAGAAGACCTTGATGCCCGTAGGCACGGCGATCGTCATGGTGGCCAGCATGAAGTAGGACTGCTGGGTCAGCGACAGGCCGACGGTATACATGTGGTGCGCCCAAACGACGAAACCAAGGATACCGATCGCAGCCATTGCCAGAACCATCGGCAGGTAACCGAAGATCGGTTTCTTGGCGAAGGTCGAGATGACGTGGCTGATGATCCCGAAGCCGGGAAGAATGATGATATACACTTCCGGGTGGCCAAAGAACCACAGGATGTGCTGGTACAGGATCGGGTCACCGCCACCAACGGGGTTGAAGAAGTTCGTCCCGAAGTTGCGATCCATCAGCAGCATGGTGATGGCGCCAGCCAGAACCGGCAGCGACAGCAGGATAAGCCATGCAGTGATAAAGACCGACCATGCAAACAGCGGAACCTTGAACAGGGTCATGCCCGGTGCGCGCATGTTCAGGAAGGTGGTGATGATGTTGATTGCACCCAGAATCGACGAGGCACCCGAAACGTGGACTGCGAAAATCGCCAGATCCATCGAGTAGCCGTCTTCAATGGTCGACAGCGGCGGGTACAGAACCCAGCCAACGCCCGAACCCATGCCGCCGCCACCAGGGGCCAGCAGCGATGCAATACCAAGCGCCACACCACAGACATACATCCAGTAGCTGAGGTTGTTCAGGCGCGGGAAAGCCATGTCCGGCGCACCGATGTGCAGCGGCATGAAATAGTTGCCGAAACCGCCGAACAAAGCCGGGATAACGACGAAGAACATCATCAGAACGCCGTGATAAGTGATCATCACGTTCCAAAGATGGCCGTTAGGCGAACATTCTTGCGTTGCATCAGCGATGAAACGCGCCCCTTCCATACACATATACTGCACACCGGGGTGTTGCAGTTCCATACGCATATAGACCGTAAAGCAAACCGAGATCAGACCGACGATAGCCGCCGTGAACAGATAGAGGATCCCGATATCCTTGTGATTGGTTGACATGAACCAACGGGTGAAAAACCCGCGGGTGTCATGATGGTCATCCGAGCCATGGACGGCGGCGTCTGCCATGTGTGATCTCCCTAGACTTGCGGCTTGCCGACCATCGGAAAGGTCGGCGGACTCAGAGTGGTTCTAGACCACAAAAACCAGACCGGCAATGGACCGGAGTGGCGATTGAGGTGCCCCCGACCCAATTTTCAAGGGGCCGGGGGCACAAAATGCTTCACAATGTTCCCAGCGCCTACCAAAGGCCGGCGCCGGGCATTTCAGGTTTACTGAGCAGCCGGCGCCGCAGCGGCCTCGGGCGAGTTCGCAGCCAGGAAGGCGACGACATCAGCCTGATTCTTGTTCATCTTGAAGGTCATTTTGGTCTTCAAGGATTTGTCGCCGGTCTTTTCATCGACATAAGCGTTCGGGTCGGTGATGTAGGCGGCCAGATCTTCCTGGGTCCAGACCTCACCGGCCTCACCCAGTTTCACGAGCGCGTCAGAGAATTTGAACCCGTCAGCAGTACCGGCTTTGCGGCCGACGACGCCGTAGAGGTTCGGACCGGTTTTGCCGCCTTTGACGACATCGGTCCCATCAGGAGCCTGAATCATGTGGCAGGCTTTGCATTTCTTGAACTCTTTTTCGCCATTAGCTGCGTCGCCAGCGTCTTGGGCGAAGGCAGGAACGGCAAGCAAAGTTGCGGCAAGAGTGGCGAAAAGGCTGATCTTCATCGCATGATCCTTTAGAAGCGGATTGATCCCGGCAGGGATGCTGCATTTGGTCAATGTTTATAGCAAGAGCTGACACGCTCTATCATCCAGATTGTGATCATCTACCACATACTGGTGAGAGGCGGCCATCCTACTGATGGTGAGGGGTTGGACTTAAGGGTCCGGGAAACTTTTCGAAAACCGCGCTTTTAACGCGGAATCGATGTCTCCCATCGTAACCGGCAGACCTAAATCCACAAGGCTTGTGACGCCATGTGCAGTTATGCCGCAGGGAACAATTCCGGAATAATGGCTCAGGTCAGGCTCGACGTTGATCGCCAAGCCGTGAAAGCTGACCCATTTGCGCAGTTTGACGCCGATTGCGGCGATTTTGTCTTCGCGCGTCGTGCCATCCAGCAAGGGGGCTTTGTCAGGACGCGCGATCCAGACACCGACCCGCCCTTCGCGGATTTCGCCCTTCAGGCCGAATTCGGCAAGCGCGCCGATGACCCAGTTTTCAAGGGCTGTGACAAAAGCGCGCACGTCGCGCCCGCGCCGGTTCAGATCCAGCATGACATAGGCCACGCGCTGGCCCGGACCGTGATATGTATATTGGCCGCCCCGTCCGGTGACATGAACGGGAAAGCGGTCAGGGTCGGTCAGATCCTCGGCCCTGGCGCTGGTCCCTGCCGTGTAAAGCGGCGGGTGTTCGACAAGCCAAATCAGCTCGTCTGCGGTTCCGGCCGAGATTGCGGCTACACGCTCTTCCATCCGAGTGACGGCAGTGGCGTAGTCGAGAAGGCCGGGTTCTGTAATCCATTCAACCATAGCGCCTCTTACTGCCGCCGGGACATCGCCTGCAAGAGGATCCGGCATGCAAAGGCATATGATGACGCGGGGCTCTTCGGGTTAATATGAGACTTTTTCATGATTATAGTGCGGATGATGAATTTCCCTAATTGATCCAGCAGGGCTATAAGGCGCCATGCACAAGTCCGGACCCAGAACATGACCACCTATCGCGCACCTGTTATCTCTCCTGTGTTTGAAAGCCTGCGCCGTGCCGCGGCCGAGCGGATCTTGATCCTTGATGGGGCGATGGGCACTCAGATTCAGCTGTTGAATCTGGGCGAGGATGATTTCACCGGCCATGGTTCGGGCTGCGGCTGCGGACATCATTCGGACCATCCGCAAAAGGGCAATAACGATCTGTTGAACCTGACCCAGCCCGCTGCGGTCGAAGAGATCCACTATCGTTACGCCAAGGCCGGGGCCGATATTGTCGAGACCAACACATTTTCCTCGACTTCGATTGCGCAGGCCGATTACGGCATGCAGGGCGCGGTCTATGATCTGAACCTGCGCGGTGCACAGATCGTACGCCGTGCGCTGGATCGGGCCACGGCCGAGGATGGCCGGCCTCGCTTTGTCGCAGGCGCGCTTGGGCCGACCAACCGCACGGCCTCGATTTCGCCCGATGTGAACAATCCCGGATACCGGGCAGTCACCTTTGACGATCTGCGCATCGCCTATTCCGAACAGCTGCGCGGGCTGATCGATGGTGGCGCGGACATCATCCTGATCGAGACGATTTTCGACACGCTGAACGCCAAAGCCGCCATTTTCGCCTGCGAAGAAATGTTCGAGAAATTCGGCGTGCGGCTGCCGGTAATGATCTCGGGCACGATCACCGATTTGTCGGGGCGCACCCTGACCGGGCAGACACCCAGCGCGTTCTGGTATTCGATGCGCCATGCCCAACCGCTGTCGATCGGCCTGAACTGTGCGCTTGGCGCCAATGCCATGCGCCCGCATCTGGCCGAGCTTTCGACCGTGGCCGATACCTTGATTTGCGCCTATCCCAACGCGGGCCTGCCCAATGAAATGGGCCAATATGACGAAGATCCGGCCCAGATGGCCGCCCAGATCGAGGAATTCGCGCGCGAAGGGCTGATCAACATCGTCGGCGGCTGCTGCGGATCGACCCCGGATCATATCCGCGCCATCGCGCAGACAGTGGCAAAATACCCGCCGCGCGCCATCCCCAAAATCGAGCCTTTGCTGCGCCTGTCGGGGCTAGAGCCTTTTGTGAAAACCCCGCAAATCCCCTTTGTTAACGTGGGCGAGCGCACAAACGTCACCGGCTCGGCCAAGTTTCGCAAGCTGATCACTGCGGGCGATTACAGCGCCGCATTGGTGGTTGCGCGCGATCAGGTCGAAAACGGTGCGCAGATCATCGATGTGAACATGGATGAAGGGTTGATCGATTCCAAACAGGTGATGATCGAATATCTGAACCTGATCGCATCCGAACCCGATATTGCGCGTGTGCCGGTGATGATCGACAGCTCGAAATGGGAGGTGATCGAGGCCGGGCTGAAATGCGTGCAGGGTAAGCCGATCGTGAACTCGATCTCGCTGAAAGAGGGCGAGGAGGCGTTCTTGCATCATGCGCGGCTGTGCCGCCGTTATGGCGCGGCGGTTGTCGTCATGGCCTTTGACGAGGTTGGCCAAGCCGATACCGAAAACCGCAAGGTCGAGATCTGCACCCGCGCCTATAAGATCCTGACCGAACAGGTGGGCTTTCCGGCAGAAGACATCATCTTTGACCCCAACGTCTTTGCCGTAGCCACCGGGATCGAGGAACATAACAATTACGGCGTTGATTTCATTGGTGCGACGCGCCGGATCATGCAGACATTGCCGCATGTGCATATCTCGGGCGGCGTCTCGAACCTGTCGTTCAGTTTTCGCGGCAACGAACCCGTGCGCGAGGCGATGCATGCGGTGTTCCTGTACCACGCCATTCAGGCGGGGATGGATATGGGCATCGTCAACGCTGGCCAGCTGGCGGTTTACGATCAGATCGATCCGGAACTGCGTGAGGCCTGCGAAGATGTGGTGCTGAACCGTCGCGACGATTCAACCGAACGCATGCTGGACATCGCGAGTCGCTATCGCGGTGAAATGGGCGCCAAAGCGCGCGAAAAAGACCTGAGCTGGCGCGAATTTTCGGTCGAAAAGCGTCTTGAGCATGCTTTGGTCAACGGCATCACTGAATATATCGACGCAGATACCGAAGAGGCGCGTCTTGCGGCCGAGCGCCCGCTGCATGTGATCGAAGGTCCGCTGATGGCGGGGATGAATGTCGTTGGCGATTTGTTCGGCTCGGGCAAGATGTTCTTGCCGCAAGTCGTGAAATCGGCACGGGTGATGAAGCAGGCCGTGGCCCATCTTCTGCCCTTCATGGAGGCCGAAAAGGCCGGCAGCGGGGCCTCGAACTCGGCTGGCAAGATCCTGATGGCGACCGTCAAAGGCGACGTTCATGATATCGGCAAGAACATCGTCGGCGTTGTTTTGGCCTGTAATAACTACGAGATCATCGATCTTGGCGTGATGGTTCCCGCAACCAAGATCCTTGAGGTCGCCAAGCGCGAGAATGTCGATATTATCGGCCTGTCGGGGCTGATCACGCCCTCGCTGGACGAGATGGTGCATGTCGCATCAGAAATGGAGCGCGAGGGGTTCTCGGTGCCGTTGCTGATCGGTGGCGCAACCACCAGCCGCGTCCATACAGCGGTGAAAATCAATCCGCGTTATAACAAAGGCCAGACTGTCTATGTCACCGATGCCAGCCGCGCGGTGGGGGTGGTCTCGAACCTGCTGTCCGAACAGAAAAACAGCTTTGCCGCTGATGTCCGTGCCGAATATCTGGACGTGGCCGAGCGCTATACCCGCGGTGAGGCCGATAAAAAGCGCCTGCCGCTGGCCAGTGCGCGCGACAATGCGGTCAAAATCGACTGGAGCGGCTGGCAGGCCAAAACGCCAAAGTTCTTTGGGCCTCGTGTCATCAGCGATTTCACGCTGCAGGAAATCGCCGCCTATATCGACTGGACGCCATTCTTCCAAACCTGGGAGCTGAAGGGGGTCTATCCGCGTATTCTGGACGATCCCAAACAGGGCGAAGCCGCGCGCCAGCTTTTTGCTGATGCGCAGGCGATGCTAAAGCTGATCATTGACGAGCAGTGGTTCAAACCTCGCGCCGTCATCGGCTTTTGGCCCGCGAATCGCAAAGGCGACGATATTCAGCTGTGGCAGGACGAGGAACGTAAAGCACCTTTGGCCATGCTGCACACGCTGCGCCAACAGCTGACCAAGCGCGATGACCGCCCCAATGTCGCCATGGCCGATTTTGTCGCGCCCGAGGGTGTGCAGGATTACGTCGGCGGTTTTGTCGTCACCACCGGGGCCGAAGAGCAGACGATTGCCGATCGCTTCAAGGCGGCGAATGACGATTTCTCGGCCATTCTGGTGCAGGCTCTGGCTGACCGTTTTGCCGAAGCATTGGCCGAAATGATGCATGAGCGCGTGCGGCGCGACTATTGGGGCTATGCGCCTGACGAGGCCTTTACGCCTTCTGAATTGGCGGCAGAACCCTATGACGGTATTCGGCCCGCACCGGGTTACCCGGCCCAGCCTGATCACACTGAAAAGGTTACGCTTTTCGATATTCTGGACGCAACTGCGGCCACGGGTGTCGAGCTGACCGAATCAATGGCGATGTGGCCCGGCGCGTCGGTTTCGGGGCTGTATATCGGTCATCCGGACGCCTATTATTTCGGCGTTGCCAAGGTCGAGCATGACCAGGTTCTGGACTATGCTGCGCGCAAGAACATGAGCCTTGCCGAGGCCGAGCGCTGGTTGGCGCCGATCCTGAACTACCTTCCTGTGCAGGTTGCAGCAGCGGAATGAAAAGAAGATGAATTTTCTTTCAAAAAGCTGACGAATGCCTCTTTTCAACGCCAGAGCGACGGGCTACATCAGCCGGGCTGACAGGATGCGGTCGTGGCGGAATTGGTAGACGCGCAGCGTTGAGGTCGCTGTTCCTTAACCGGAGTGAAAGTTCGAGTCTTTTCGACCGCACCATCAGCCAGAATAAGCCGACGCTTAAAGCGTCGGCTTTTTTCGTTACAGCACAGGAAACCTTTCCCGAACGCAGCCTGCATAGCTGCCAGGCTGAAGCGGCCAAAGGTGGCAAACGCCCCCTGTCATAACAAGGGGCGTGTCTGATCCACGCCTATTCGGCCAGTTCTATTCGGCTACTTTTTTGACGAATTGCGATTTCAGGCTCATCTGGCCAAGGCCGGGAATTTTGCAATCAATGTCGTGATCGCCCGAGACAAGGGTGATGTTGCGCACTTTCGTGCCCACTTTGACGACCGAGGAAGATCCTTTGATCTTCAAATCCTTGATGACGGTGACGGTATCGCCGTCTTGCAAGATATTTCCAACGGAATCGCGAATGCTTTCGTCATCAGCACTGGCGCTATCGGCGCCATCGGGCGCCCATTCATGGCCACATTCGGGGCAGGTGAGCAGGGCTCCGGTTTCATAGGCATAAAGGGACTGACAGACGGGGCACGGGGGCAAGGAATTGGTCATGGAACGACTATAGCCGGGCGATGTTGCCCCGGCCAGATCAGCGGCTTCGCCCAAGCGATGCGTAGACGCCTGGCACAAGGAATTCACCTAACTTCACCAACACCGGTTGACAGCAACTTGCCCCGGGCCGCAGTCTGCCTGCTCTAACGGCAAGAAGTGCCATGAGGGGCGATGTGACGAAATTTCCCGATCTCTATTTGATGCGGCACGGACAGACGATCTGGAATGTCGAAGAGCGAATGCAGGGCCTGCTTGATTCGCCCCTGACCGAACTGGGATTGGGCCATGCGCAACGTCAGGCGGCGTTGGTCAGCGCTTTGGCACAAAAGCAAGAGATTGACCTGGCCGCAGTGGGCAAATTTGCCAGCACACAGGGCAGGGCGCAGCATACGGCACAGATCATTTTCGGCGATGGTGGCTTTGAAAGCGATCAGCGCCTTGTTGAAATTGATGTGGGTGCCTTTACCGGCGCACAGATCAAGCACCTGCGGATCAGCCATCCCCATATTTTCACCGGGCCGCGCTATGATTGGTACAACCGCACCCCGGATGGGGAACATTTCGCCGCGCTTGAGGCGCGGGTCCGCTCGTTTCTAGAGGGGCTGACCAGCCCTGCGATGATCGTGACCCATGGCATGACTTTGCGCATGATTCGTGTGGTGGCTTTGGGCCTGCCTGTTGCGCGCATTGCCGAAATGCCGGTGCGTCAGGGCGTTATCCATCTGGTTGCGCAAGGCAGACATCGCACCTTGTCCTAGATGAACAGGGCGAGGATCGGCCCTGCACATAAATGCCGAACGCCGCCCAATTCTCTGGGGCGGCGTTTTGCAAAACAGATCGTCGTGGGGTGCGGATCAGATAAAGCCCAGCTCTAGGCGTGCTTCATCCGACATCATATCCATGCCCCATTGCGGCTGGAACGTCATTTCGACATCGACCATCTTGACGCCGGGCACGGCCTCGACCGCATCGGCGACCCAACCGGGCATCTCGCCGGCGACGGGGCAGCCGGGCGCAGTCAGCGACATGATGACCCGCACCGCATTCTCGTCGTTGATCTCAATGGTGTAGATCAGGCCAAGGTCGTAAATATTCACTGGGATTTCAGGGTCATAGACCGTCTTGCAGGCCTCGACCACGGCGTCGTACAGCGCGTGTTCGGTGGTCGATGGCGCGATCAACGGCGCGCCTTCCATTAGCGTCTCGGCGGTCATGGCCAGAATGTCCCGGTTAACTGTCATTTCTGACAGAAGATATAGGCATCAAGGGCCCCGCGGTCCAGTGCGGGGCGCGCGATGATCAAAATCCGAAGCTGAAGCGGTGCACAACGCCCAGACGGATCGAGGGTTGGCCTTTGGATTCAACCAAGGGCGAATCTGCGGCATCGCCGATCAGGCGGGAATATTCGACCTCGCCGACCACTGCCATTTGTTCGGTCAGCGCATAGCGCGCTTCCAGACCAAGCGATGCGGCATAGACGCCACCATCGGGGGCATAAGCAGCACGATCGGGGGTGGCTTCGGCATCGGTCACGCCGAAATAGGTCTCGGTGAAGTCGCTTGAGCCATATTTGGCCTCGGCCTTGCCCCAAAGCGTCAGGCGATCATTGGCCTCGACGCGGTATTTGGCGCCGAATTCGCCGACAACGCCCTCGTGGCCGCCAAAGCCCCTGCGCAATGCCAGATAGCTGCGGGTCGCACCGTAATCATAGCCCAGACGGAAGCCGACTTCGCCCGAACGGTCGATGTCCTTCATGCCGGTCAGCGAGTCGTGGTCATCCGAATCGCGGCCACCGCGAAAGTTGAACGAGGGCACGATCGAGAAACCATCCGTCGTTCTGTCGCCGCTAGCGGTCGGGCGGCTCAGGGTGCCGTTGCGCAAGATCAGCCAGGGCGATGCGTCGTGATCGTCCGAACCCATATAGGAGGGGCTATAGCTGGCCCCCAGCCCGACATCAGCCGAAAGCACGTAGCCGCTCAGATCCTGCGCCTGTGCCGCACCCGCCAGCGGGGCTGCCGCCAACATCAGAAAGGGAATCACATGGCGCATGGTCGGCTCCTCAAGACACGAATTTGACCCGCAATGCGGTCATCCTAGAGCAAACTCAAGCGAAAATCACCCGCGCTGTGCGGTTTCCAACCGTTCGAGGGCTTCTAGCCACAGTGCCTCGGCGCGCTGCATGGCCTGTGTGATCTCGGTATGCTTGCGTCCCCATTTTTCCGAGGCAACCGCATCATCATAGGTCGCAGGATCGGCCATGATCGCATCCAGCTTGGTCATCATCTCGCTAAGCTTCTCGATGCGCTCTTCTGATTTGCGCACCTCGGCACGCAGGTCCAGGATCTCATCGCGCGAGACGCGCTTGGGCGCGGGGGCCTTGACCGGCGCACCTGCCTTGGGCTCTTCGCCGCTCAGCAGCAGTTTGCGATAGCTGTCGAGATCGCCCTGATAGGGTGCGACCGCGCCATCCGCGACCAGCCACAGACGCTCGGCCACTAGGTTGAGCAAATGCATATCATGGCTGACCAGCACGACTGCGCCGGTGTAATCATTCAGCGCTTCGGTCAAAGCCTCGCGGCTTTCGATGTCCAAGTGGTTGGTCGGCTCGTCCAGAATCAGCAGATGCGGCGCGTCGATGGTTGCCAACAGAAGCGAGAGGCGGGCCTTTTGGCCGCCCGAAAGCTTGCCGACCAATGTATCGGCCTGATCGACCATCAGTCCAAAACCAGCCAGTCGCGCGCGCAATTTCGGCGGGGCCTCGTTGGGACGCAGACGGCGGATGTGATCCAGCGGCGTTTCGTCCAGATGCAGCTCGTCGACCTGATGCTGGGCGAAGTAGCCGATGCGCAGCTTGGACGAGCGGGTGACTTTACCCTCCATCGGCTCCAGGCGCTCGGCCAGCAGCTTGGACAAGGTCGATTTGCCCTGACCATTGCGACCCAGCAGGGCGATACGGTCATCTTGATCGATACGCAGGTTCAGCTTGTGAAGCACAGTGCGCGATTCATAACCAATCGACGTGCCATCCAGCACCACAATCGGCGGGGACAGCTGTTCGGGCTGGGGAAAGCTGAAGCGGTGCAGCTTGGCCTCTTCGGGGGCCGTGATCGGCTCCATTTTGGCCAGCATTTTGATACGTGCCTGTGCCTGCACGGCTTTGCTGGCTTTGGCGCGGAAGCGATCGACAAAGCTTTGCAAATGCGCGCGGCGGGCATCTTGCTTTTTGGCCTCGGCGGTCAGAAGCGCGCGCTTTTCCGCGCGGGTGCGGGCAAAGGTGTCATAGCCGCCCGTATAAAGCGTCAGCTTGCGGTCTTCGAGGTGAAGGATATGGCCAACCGCACGGTTCAGCAGATCGCGGTCATGGCTGATGACAATGACCGTATGGGGATAGCGTGCCAGATAACCTTCCAGCCAAAGCGCGCCCTCGAGGTCAAGATAGTTGGTCGGTTCGTCAAGCAGCAACAGGTCAGGCTGCGAGAACAGGACCCCCGCAAGGGCGACGCGCATCCGCCAGCCGCCGGAATAATCGCTGGTCGGGCGGGCCTGATCCTCGGTCGAGAAACCCAGGCCGCGCAAAATCGTGGCGGCGCGTGCCTCAGCGGACCAGGCATCAATATCGGCAAGGCGCGAGTGAACCTCGGCGATGCGATTGGGATCGGTGGCGGTCTCTGCCTCCAGCATCAGGCTGGCGCGTTCGGTATCGGCGGCAAGCACCGTGTCCAGAACGCTGGTCGAATTGCCCGCAGCCTCTTGCGCGACGCCGCCGATACGGGCGCGCGAGGGCAAAGAGAATGACCCGCTATCCAGATTCAGCTCGCCCCGAAGGATGCGAAACAGCGTGGTCTTGCCCGCGCCATTTGGCCCCACAAGGCCAACCTTATGGCCCGTCGGGATCGACGCCGAAGCGTGCTCGAAAAGCGGGCGACCCGCGATGGAATAGTTTATGTCATCAATGCGCAGCATCCGGGCGGCTTGCCGTATCCCGAGCCTCGCGTCAATCGCTAGTCGGTGCGGCTTTGCCGGTTCGGCTGAATTTGTGGTGAAGATCGCGCCCGTCTTGGCTGTAATCAGCAAAGGATGGTGCATAAAATGCGCGACATGCCTGTCGGGCGATCTTTCCAAAAACCGGCCTGCGTGTTAACCGGGCGCGGATTATCGGACCATGGGGTCCGAATGTTTAAAAAGGATTTCACCATGGCTGTTGAGCGCACTCTCTCGATCATCAAACCGGACGCAACCAAGCGCAACCTGACCGGCAAGATCAATGCGAAATTCGAAGATGCCGGCCTGCGCATCGTCGCACAAAAACGCATCCAGCTGACCCTTGACCAAGCTGGCCAGTTCTACGCCGAGCACAAAGAGCGTCCCTTCTTTGGCGAACTGACCGAATTCATGGTTTCCGAGCCGGTCGTTGTGCAGGTTCTGGAAGGCGAAGGCGCCATCTTGAAAAACCGCGAAGTCATGGGCGCAACCAACCCGGCGAATGCCGATGAGGGCACCATCCGCAAAGAGTTCGCTCTTTCGGTCGGCGAAAACTCGGTTCACGGTTCGGACAGCCCGGAAGCAGCAGCACGCGAAATCGCGTTCTTCTTCTCGGGTCTTGAACTGGTCGGCTAATCGCCACAGGTTCGACTAAGAAAGGCCGCCCCTTGGGGCGGCCTTTTTTCTTGCGCAAATGTCAGTTGCTTTGCGCCCGTTTGGGCAGGGTCATTGCTGCTTGGCAATCAGATCAAAAGCGATGTCCACGCCAAAGGCCACGGTGCTTTCATCGGTGTAATTCTTGCCAAGATCGAAATCGCGCCGATCCACGTGAAGACCGCCTTTTGCCGTGGCGGTATCGCCTTGGATTGTCAGATCAAAGGCCAATTCCGCCGGAACGGTTTTGCCTGCAATGGTCAGCTCGCCCTTGGCCACATGAGCGCTGCCGCCTGCCGGTGCCGGATCGATCTGCCCGGTGAAATGGGCCTTGGGAAACTCTGCCGCATTGAGAAAGTCGGGGCCCTTGGCATTTTCACTGACCGCACCCAGCGTCAAAGATGCGATATCGATATCGACGGCAACCTGGCCGGTTTGGCTGGTCGGGTCATAGCTGATCTGGGCCTGCCACGCGCCAAAGCTGCCGGTCACGGCGCTGCCTGCTTGAGTAACCGAGATGCTCAGGTTTCCGCTTTCGACCGTCCAGCCGTTGGCCGCAAGCGTTGCAGGGGCTTTGGCCGCCGGGGGGCCAGATTGCGCGCCAGATTGCGTGTTGGCCTGCGTGTCGGCCGGGGGGGCATGAGCCGCATCCTGAGCCGAGCTCTGAGCGGAGGCATCGGGGGTGGCAAGCTCGGGAGCGGCGATCGCCTCGGCTTCGGATGGAAGCGGCGAGAATGCGGCAAAGCCCGCCAAAGCGGCCCAGATCAGGCCCGCAGCCACGACGGCCGAGATCGCCAGTCGGTGATCTTGGGCAGGTGGTTCGGGCAAATCGGCACTGGGCCCTGCCATGCGGGCCAGGGTCGCGTCTTTGTCGATCAAGACATGCTTTAAAACCCCCGCCACATGCAGCGCAATCAAGGCGCCCAGAACCCACCATCCCAGATCGTGAAAGGTACCGAACCGCTCGGACAGGGTCAGGTCTTGTGGGACGCCGGGAAGGCGCTGACCAAAAGGCCATAAAATGCGCGCAAATCCACCCGGTGCCGCCGAATGCAACAGCCAACCCGACAGCGGAATGACGATCATGCCGATTGTCAGCCCGAAATGGACCATTTCGCCCAGCCATGTCTGCAATTTGGCCTTGGGGTGCAGGGGGCGCGGCTTTGGCTGGGTGAGCGTCCAGATCAAGCGCAAAACCGCAAAGACCAGAACCGTGATCCCCAGCGTCTTGTGGATCGAGAATGCCTGAAAGACGCGCTGGATCTGCTCGGGTGGGGTTGCGCTCAAGCTATCTGCATATAGCCCAAGTGCAATTGCCGCGAAAATCAACAGCGCTGTGCCCCAGTGAAAGAAACGCGCAACCCAGCCGTATCCGCGCGTGTCATTGGCAGCTTTCATCGCAAGCTCCTAAAATTGGCTTATATCTGCGCGGTCCAACCGAGCCGCGCGCAAAGAGGTTTGATGGCCGCCAGTCCCGGGCTCGGCCCACGCCAGAAAGGGGCACTGCCCCCAATCGCGGCTGCGATGGAACCCAAGACTTTGGCTATGTCGCAGAGGGTTAGAGACGAAAAACGGGACCGGCAAGGGCCGGTCCCGGTGATGTGATCAGATCGTCGCTGCCTGTGATCAGGCGTAGGGATTAGGTGTCGGCGTGTTGGCGACCCGATTGGCCTTGACCCGTACGCGGCGCGCGCGAAGGGCGGCGGGCAGGGCGCTTTTTGGCGTCAAAGCCGGGCTTTTGACCTTTGGGCGCACCGCGGCCCGCACCATTGGGGCCGGGACGGTTGGTGAAGTCAAAGGGTTCATCACCGCCGATGACCGGGATCTTGGCTTTCATCGCCTTTTCGATGGCGCGCAATTCGCCAACCTCGGCAGGCGCGCAGAAGGCGACGGCACGGCCATCACGACCCGCACGCGCGGTGCGGCCGATGCGGTGGACGTAGTTTTCCGGCACGTTGGGCAGGTCATAGTTATAGACATGCGCAACTTCGGGGATGTCGATGCCGCGCGCGGCAACATCGGTCGCGACAAGAACCTTGGTCTCGCCGGCACGGAAGGATGCAAGCGCACGCTCGCGCTGGCCCTGGCTTTTGTTGCCGTGGATGGCAGCGACTTTATAGCCCCATTTATCCAACAGCGTCGCCAGTTTTTCCGAACCATGTTTGGTGCGGCCGAAAACGATTGCCAGCTCGCTCATGTGTTTGGACAGATATTCCGCCAGCAGGCTTGCCTTGTCGCCCTGATTGACGAAATGCACGCCCTGCTCGATTTTCTCGGCAGCTTTTCCCGGAGGGTTGACGGCGACGCGCACCGGCTCTTTCAGGTAGCTGTCTGCCAGTTCGGACATCAGCTTGGGCATGGTCGCCGAGAACAGCAGCGTCTGACGCTTGGGCGGCAGCAGGCGGGCAATGCGGCGCAATGCATGGATAAAGCCGATATCCAGCATCTGGTCGGCCTCATCCAGCACCAGATATTCGGTTGCGCTTAGGTCAATCGCCTGACGTTCCAGCAGGTCGATCAGCCGGCCCGGCGTTGCGATCAGCACGTCAACGCCGCGCGACATGCGCTCGGTCTGAACATTGATCGAGGCGCCCCCCACGATGCGGTAAGAGCGGATCGAGGTGCCTTCGGCATAGGCGTCGATATTTTGGGCGATCTGGGTGGCCAGTTCGCGGGTCGGCGCAAGGATCAGCGCGCGGCAGGTGCGCGGATCGGGTTTGCGGCCGTATTTGATCAGGCGCGTGATCATCGGCAGCCCGAAAGCTGCGGTTTTGCCGGTGCCGGTCTGTGCCAGGCCCAACAGGTCACGTCCGGCAACGATTGCCGGGATTGCTTCGGCCTGAATCGGGGTCGGGACGGTCAGGCCCATGGCGATCAGGTTGGCGTTGATGCGGCCATCAATGCCCATGTCGGCAAAAGGCCCTTCGGCAACAGGTTCACGCACGATTGCGCGGCGGCGCTGTGCGGCCTGCGAATCGTCATAGCCATTGGTGCCATCGGTTTTTGGGGTGCGGTTAAAGCGCGGCTTCCCGCCCGAGCGCGGGCGGCGAGTGGTTTCGGTCATCAAATGTCTTTCGGTCCGTGCCGCCCGTATCGGAGGCAAGACGTAATGCGGAAAATTCCGCGATGCAAAGGAGCGGGCCAAGATACGAAACCCGCCGGACCCCTGCGTGACATGGGATTCGAAACTTTATCGCGCCATTTGGGCCTAAAGACCCGGCTGCTCACGCGCCAGCTTGTTGCGACTTGGCTCAAATGGTGCCGCAGCGCAGAAAAGTCAAGCGCGGTCCGTGCTGTCCATCCAGATTGTGACAGGACCGTCATTGACCAGCGACACTTTCATATCCGCGCCAAAGATGCCGTTTTGCACGACAAGGCCCAGCTCTCGTAGCGCTTGGCTAAAGCTTTCATAAAGCTCTTGGCCGCGGTCAGGGGCTGCGGCGGTCGAAAAACCGGGGCGGTTGCCCGAGCGCGTATCAGCTGAAAGGGTGAACTGGCTGACAACCAGTACCTCGCCCCCGATATCCTGTACCGACTTATTCATTTTGCCCGCCTCATCGCGAAAGATGCGGCATTTGGCGACACGTGCGGCCAGTTTGGCTGGCGCATCGTCACCATCGCCTTGCATGGCACAGACCAGAACCATCAGCCCTGTGCCGATCTTGCCGGTGCTTTGGCCGTCGACCTTGACCTCGGCCTCAGAAACCCGCTGGAGAAGTGCCCGCATCAGGATTTTGCCTTTAAATTTGCATTGATGAAAATGCCGACCAGCATGGCGGCAACAAAGGTCCAGATCGCTGCGCCGCCAAAGCCGATCGAGGCAAGGGCCGGGCCGGGGCAAAGGCCCGCGATGCCCCAACCCAAACCAAAAAGCGCCGAGCCGCCGATCAGTCGCTTGTCCAGCCGGGTGCTGGGCGGGCCGGGCAGCTTTTCACCGCTGAGCGCGCAAGGCATGCGCGCGGCAACGCGCCATGCAATGGCCATGGGGATCATCGCTCCGCCCAGCACAAAGGCAAGCGCGGGGTCCCAATTTCCAAAAATATCCAGCCAACCCTGCACTTTGGCAGGATTGGTCATCCCCGAGACCACCAGACCCGCGCCAAAAAGTCCGCCCGAGATCAGCGCAACCAAAAGACGTACCATCAGATCATCCACCCAAAGGCGCGCGCGACCAGAACGCCCACCACGCCAAAGATCAGATAGGTCAGGGTGGCGACAATACCGCGCCAAGCCAGACGTGAGACGCCGCAGACACCGTGACCGGAGGTGCAGCCATTGGCCATTCGCGTGCCAAGCCCGACTAGCAGACCCGCGCCCCCCAAGCCCAGACCGCTTGCAACCGGAGCCGAACGCTGGCCAAAACCTGACCAGACCATCAATGCGGGAAACGCGATCAGGCCAAGCACAAAGGCCAACCTTTCAAGCCGCTCGGCGCCTTTGGCGCTGCCGTCAATCAGCCCGCCGAAAATGCCGCTTGCGCCCATGATACGCCCGTTGACCAGCAAATAAATCGCTGCTGCACAGCCGATCATCAAGCCACCGATCCCCGCGCGGAGCCACTCCATCTCCATGACGTCATCTTCCTGTGTGACGTGGCCCCATCGCTTGGAATTGCACAGGGAAAGCCGATTTTAGGCTTATTTTCCCAGCATAATCCCGATGACCACTGCCATCAGACCTATCACCGAGCCCGCCAGAGCAGCAAGGTTCACAGCCATGACGCGACGCATGGTCACGCGCAAAACCTCGTCGGATTGGCCCGAGCGTCGCGCGCGGATCACCGTCAGAATACACCAGCCAAGGGCCAGCAGCCCGACCACGGTCAGGGCGGTGCCGCCCCAGATCAATATGTCCCAGATCGTCATCTTTTACCCTCGTTTGGCGCGAATGGCCTAGCGGTGATTGCACCTCGCCGCAAGACCGCCTAATTCCTCGGCCCATCAGGCAAAGGACGGATCATGGACGACGATCAGGCTTGTGACATCCTGCCAGGCAAGGCGGTATGACCGCTTTGGGACAGGAATGTGCGAGCATGGGTCAGAATGTGATCCGTTTTCATACGGTGGATCAAAGCGTTGGAATATTGCTTTCGCGCGCCTTGCCGTATCGCCCTTAGGATAATTACTGTGGTCCGCAAGCAAGACAGAATGGAGCAGACATGGACTCTTATCAGGTAACGGCGGATGAACTGCGTCAATTCGTCGAGCGCATCGAGCATCTGGAACAAGAGAAAAAAGACATCTCTGAACAGATCAAAGAGGTCTATAGCGAATGCAAAGGCCGTGGTTATGACACCAAGGCCATCAAGGCGATCATTTCGCTAAGAAAGAAGGACCAAGAGCAGGTCGCCGAAGAGGAAGCCGTCCTTGAGGTCTATATGGCCGCATTGGGCATGCGCTAAGCCGCGCCTTGGGCTGAAAATCCCTGTCACGATAGATATAAGGCGGCCCATAGGCCGCCTTTTGTCATTCCTGGGCTCAATATCGGGCCGCACGGGTGTGGCGCCTCGTTACGGCGCGATAAATTCGACACCCGGCAGCGCGGCAATCTCGGCCGTGTCACGGTCGTAGTCTTCGGTCATCTCATCGATCAGATCCTGGGACCAGCCGGGCAGGTCGATCTGGGTTTCCAGCTTTTCGGGCAGGGCGTATTTCACAAGTGCGGCCGAGAAAATCTCGCGGCGCGTCGCAATCGTCATGCGCTCGTGTTTGCTCATCTCATCGCGGATCATGTGGATGCCGTCGGGATGAAGAATATCGCCCAGAACCTGCAGCCCTGCCTTTAGCGGGACATCCCCTGGCATATTGGCGATGCGGCGAATGACCTCGGGCCAGATCAGCGGGGTATCCTCGTGGCACCAAAGAACCAGGCGGCGGTTGCCGATTCGGCGAAGAATCTCGCGGATCGTCGGCCCCCAGCGCAGCGTTTCGGGCGGGATGCCGCCCATGATCTTTTCATAGCTGCGATCGGGAATGTTCTGGATGGCATAGGGCAGCAAGGTCGCGGGGTTTTTCAGGGCCAGATGAAATTCGACCTCGGCGCTGGGGAAAAGATTGGCCAAAGCCATCATTTTCTCGCCCGCGGGGGCCAAAAGCCCATCCTTGGAGATGACGCGAACCGGCATGCCGATAAAGCCCGGCTGGCTGCAGATCATGCGCGTGGTGTTGTCATTTTCAAGAATGGCATCAAGCATCATCTCTTCCATGTCGGGCGATGCCGGCCCACCATTCAAAGAGGCCAGTGCCTTTTCAAAGATGCCGCGATGACGGCTGCGCGGAACCGCCTCGATGCCATGACGGGTCATCCAGTCGCGGTTTTGGAAGAGGGTCTTAAGCAGGCCGTCCTGATCGGTGCCGTGAACTCCGCAATGAAAGACGATCTGCATATCAGTCCTGTTCTTGTAAAAGGCTGCCGACAAGTTAGCGGGCATCAAGCTACAAGGAAACAGCGAAGCTGACTTAAGATCCAGGCGCGGGCCGATCTGTGCCGCATCATCAGCCCAAGGAAACGACACGGGCACAAGCCAATAAGGATTGCCGCGCGTTGCGCTAAAACTTTAACGATTTCAATGTGGGGGAAGTGGTGCCCGGAGACGGATTCGAACCGCCGACACGCGGATTTTCAATCCGCTGCTCTACCAACTGAGCTATCCGGGCTAAGCATCATCTGCTTGCTTGAGCGGGTTGTTAAGTCACGGCGCAGCGACTGTCCATACCCGAAATGAAGAAAAAATCATTCTTCTGTTTGATTGTTTGAAACAGGCTCGGCGGGGATGCGATAGTCGCCGCGCAGCCAATGCGCCAAGTCCACATCTGCGCAGCGTTTGCTGCAAAAAGGCCGATAGGCCTCGACCGCAGGTTTGTTGCAGATGGGGCAGGGGGCGCTCATTGCGCGCCACCTGCAAGACGCGACAGCAAGACGCGGTCACGTTTACGATTGATCTCAAACAGGCCCATTGCCGTCCAGCCGATCAAGACTGTCTCGGCGCTATCTGCTTTAAAGGACGCGCGCAGGACTTGCTCTAGCGTGCCGCGATCACGCTTGGCGATCGGAGCAAAGTCGATGACGATCTGGCCACCAATCCCGCGCAGCCGCAATTGGCGCGGCAGATCGCGAGCCAGTGCGATATTGGCCTTGAGCCCGGCTGCCGGCGATGTGTCAGGCCCGGTGTTGACGTCGATGGCGCAAAGCGCACGGACGGGTTCGACAGCGGCCCAGGCGCCGCCCTCTAGTTCGACGCGGCTTGAAAGAAAGGCCATCACCGCGTCCTCGGCCCCGGAGATCGCGAAAGCATCATCGCCTTCTTCGATCTGATCGGGCTCGGGCTGCGCCCAATCGCGCCAGGCTGCCTCGGCCGGCGAGGCGGCATCCAGCAGCAGTTCTGGTGCGCCTTCGACATCCCTGGCCAAGGATTTGGCCAGTTCCACCAGCCCGGCCAGCTCGTCACGGATTTCATCGTCATCAGCCAGCATGGCGGCGCTGCGGATAATAATGCCGGGGGCGTCTTGTTCAAAACCAGCAAGCGCATCGTTTCCGATCGCGGTCAGCGCCTCGCGTTCCTCGCTGTCCTTGATCTGGCGCGAGACATTCACGCCAGAAGCGCCAGGCGTGACAATCGCATAGCGACCGCGCAGCAGAAGACGGCTGGAGGCGGGAATAGCCTTGCCATCTTCGGCGACGCCAGTGATTTGAACCAGCAGTGACTGTCCCTCGCGCAGGCCGTTGCGATCACGCAAATAGCCGCGTGCGCCATCGGGAAGGCGCAGGAAAACCCCGCCCTGACCCTTGATCAGGCGGTCGACCTTGGCGCGGCAAATGGCACCGGGCGCGAGCGGCGAGATATCGCTTGCATCGATGAACAGATCCTCAAGGCGTCCGTCGACAACAAGCGCCGCAGCCTCTTGTCCGAGGACGCTGCCGATAATGACCTGACGGCCTTTCATAGGTGATCTCCGTAAATTCCGGCGCTGGCAAGCAGCGCGGCAGTTTCGGCCAGCGGCAATCCGACGACCGAGGTGAATGAGCCTTGCAGCCAGGGAACGAAAGCCGAGGCCCGGCCTTGGATCGCATAACCACCCGCCTTGCCCTGCCACTCGCCCGAGGCGACATAGCCCGCAATATCGGCCCCGGTCAGGGGACGAAAGCGCACGGTGGTCTCAACCAGGCGCTCGGACATGCGTTCGGGCAGGCTAAGCGCCACAGCGGTCATGACCTTGTGGCGGCGACCCGACATCAAGCGCAGGAAATCTGCAGCCTCTTGCGCCGTCTCGGGCTTGCCAAGAATGCGCCGCCCGACGGCCACAACCGTATCCGCGCAAAGCACCGCACCCGTCGCACGACCGCGCAGCGCAATGGCCTTTTCGCGGGCCATGCGCCGGACATAGTCGCGCGGCGGTTCCGAGGGGTAAGGGGTCTCGTCAATATCGGCAGGCAGGACATGATCCGGCGTGATCCCGATTTGAGCAAGAAGCTCGAGCCGTCTTGGGCTGGCCGAGCCAAGCGTCAGAAGAGGAGGTGACATTTCACGTCCTGTCTGATGGGGAAGATCGACCGCATGTCGCGGTCGATTGTCATTTGAAGCGATAATTGATCCGACCCTTGGTCAAATCGTAAGTGTTCATTTCAACCTGAACACGGTCGCCGGCGAGAACGCGGATGCGGTTCTTGCGCATCTTGCCTGCCATATGCGCGATGATCTCATGGCCGTTTTCCAGCTCGACCTTGAACGTCGCATTCGGCAAGAGTTCCTTCACGACGCCGGGGAATTCGAGCAGTTCTTCCTTGGCCATGATCTCTCCTGATTGGGCAGCCCGCAATTCGTACGGGCGCGAGCTACATGCGACCTGTTGCCAAGGTTTTCAAGGGGAATCTGCTCTTGCCGGGCGCGGAAGCGGGAATATTGCAGCTTTGTCAGGCCAAAGCGGCGAAATCCGGGCGGTCGAGCGACCACAGAGAGCTTTCGCCCGCTTGCCACGCATTTGCCACGCGCTTGCCACATCCGGGGCCGTGCGATGCATTTGCGACAAAACCACACGATGATGGCGATGCCCGCAGACAATGCCCGTTCATCAGAAATTGGCCAATGCGGACAGATCCATCATGTCAGCATCCTCGTCATTCTCGAATGAGGTGTCCAGAACGGGCAGGGGCCGGCTGCGAAACTCATCAGGCTCTTCCATGTCGATCTCGCTGGGCGGTGCGCTGTCATCTGTGGTTATGGCATCATCGTCGTGATCCAGCGATGGGCGAAGCTGAGGGGCAAAGGTCAGGGCGTCATCGACGGAGAGGCCGTCACCGCCTTGACCGGGATGCGCGCCATGCAGGCGGATGGCATATTGGCCCTCGGCCTCTCCTAATTTGCCAATCGCCAGCAGCTGGCCATCGGTGGTCTCGATACGCGCCTGAGCCAGAACGCCAGCTGCCAGCGGGATCACATCACCTGCGCTTAGTGCGCGCAGCGCGCGTAATGTCATGTCGCGGCGGCACAGAACGCCAACCAGCGTCAGGGGCGCGGCCTGAACCTGGTGGCGCATAAACCCGGCCTCGGTGCCCGAACCCTGGGGATCATCGCCATGGGGGGCCACGTCAGATATCGGGGCAGAAAGCTCTGGGCTTTCCTCGTGGCTGTCGGGGTAAGTCGTAGGTTCGCCAAGATCGAAGCTATGGCCGATCATGCCCAATTCCGCCGTGCCGATTTGCGCAAGCCTGGCCTGCGGCAATGCCACGATCAGTTCGCCATCTCGCAACCCACCCGTCCCGATGCGAAAGCGCAGCGTGAGTGTTGCCAATGGCACATCCTCGAGCATGAGCATCAGCGGGCGGATGTCATCCAGAAAGCTGACATAGCTGAATGAGGCGAAATCGGGCAGCTCATCCCCGCTTTGCTGTGTGGCATGCAGCTCTCGCAGAAGGGCATTGACGAAATCCGCCGAAATCGCGGCATCTGTTCGCGTGGGCTTGCGCGGGCGCACCGGCCGCCCCGAGACACGGCCGATCGCCTGCATCTCGATCAGCGAGGCAATCAGCGACGGACATAAGGCCACCACGCCCAGATGATCGGCATGGCCTTGAACAATGGCCAGCAGGGCGCGATCGGGAAACAGCTCGGCCAACTCGGCCGGGGTTGCAGAGTTCATCTCGACCCCGGTGATGATCATGGGCAGCCCATAAAGGCGATCCGCAGTACGCCCCAGGGCCGTCGCCGCCAGCCGATCGAATGACTGAACGTTCGCAGTCGCGGCTGTGGTCGGATCGGGCAGATCGAACCCGGCCGGTGCCATATCCTGCGCGGAAAAGGGCTCGGGCTCTGCTCGCCGCACGATCAGCTTTTGCAGCACCTCGATATGGGTTGCCTTGTCAACGCGCCGCGGCGGGGCGTGGGGGGCCGCACGGGCGTCCTCATCCTCCATCATGTTTTCCTTGCTCGGCACATTCGTCATTGGGTCGGGAATCGCTTGTTCGCTTCAGCCGACTTTTTCAGAGAAAGGTTGCAAAAGGATTGACGGCTAAGGCTTAAAACGCCCGCAGATGCGCAAAATGCCGCGCGTGGCATGGCCCTGGGCTGCGCGGGCTTTGGATTTGGCCTAGACCTCGTCGAAATAGCGGATGGCTTTGCCGACCAGATCGGCCAACCCATTCGCGCCCAGCTTGTCTTTCAAGGTCATGCTGACATTCGAGACCGTTTTATAGCTGATCTGCGCCCGTTCGGCGATGTCGCGATAGGACATGCCCTCGGCGATACCACGCAGGATATGCTCCTCGCGCGGGGTCAGACGCGGCTTGGCTGCGAACATTCCGGGCTGGTTCATCAATGCGATTTTCCGCGCCATCTCTGCCGAGACGTAGCTGCCGCCATTGGCGACCTCGACGAAGGCCTGACAGATCTCTTCTGCGGGGGAATCCTTGTTGATCAGACCGTTGCATCCCGCCTGAAGCGCGCGGCGGGCGATGATGGGGCTGCGGTGCATGGTAAAGACCAAGATCGGCTGCGTGGCACCTGCGCGACGCAACCGCGCAATCAGCCGCACCCCGGCGATTTTGGCATCCCCGATGCTGAGGTCGATCACCATGACATCGGGCCGTTCATGACGCCAGGCGCGAAAGGCCTGCAATGGGCTGGAGGTCGCAATCACCTCAGTCGGCAGACTGTCGCGGGTGATGCGGCCCCAGCCTTCGGCCACAACCGGATGATCGTCCAAGATGACCACGCGGCAGGGGCTGACGCTTGAAGGGGTCGGGTGGGCGATCTGGGCGGCAGAATGTGTCATAGGGGCATCCAAAATTCGGTCACGGTCTGGTCGTTCTTGCGTATGGGCGGATGATATACTGCCCCAAGCATCTGCGCACGCTCTTCCATGCCACTTTGCCCCAGTCCGGTGCGCCGACCCGGCGTGGGGCCGGTGCCATTGTCGCAAACGCGCGCCACAAGGCGCGGCTGAGGCTGGAATTGCTGGTACAGTTCGATGCGGATCCGGCTGGGATTTGCATGGCGGATCGCATTCAGGACGCTTTCGCGCACGAAGCGATAAATCGCGATCTCGGCGGCTTGGCTGCTTTGGGCATGGGGGTCGGCATCCAGCGCCAGATCGATTTCGGGGGCCATCTCGCCAAAGCTCAGGACCAGCTCATGCAATAGCTCATCCAGCGTGGCATCATCGATGGTGATCGGCTGCAGATCCTCGATCGCACTGCGCGCGGATCGTTGGACGGCCTGTGCATGGCGCGTCACCGCATCCAGCGATTCCTCCAGTGCCAAGGAGGCGCCATCCTGTGGATTGGCAAGCCGCTTGGCGCTTTGGCGGGCCTGTCCGGCGGCCGCGCTGAGGGCGAAAAGCAGCGGTCCCATATCGTCATGCAGATCGCTGGCAATCCGCGCGCGTTCACTCTCGGCCAGCGTCATCATGCGTTCCTGCAATTGTTGGTTCTCGCTTCGACCCTGACGCAAATGGGCGGCCAAGGCGTTGATGCCATTTGACAGATGGCTAAGCTCGCGCAGCGCGGAATCAGGTGCGCGCACGTTCAGATCATTTGCCTGCATCTGCTGCATCACCTGATGAAACTGGCCCAGGCGTCGGGTCACGAAAAGCGTGATGGCCATGGTAATCGCCCCCATGACCAAAACGGCCATGACCAAAAGTAGCAAGATCACCCGCAGGCTTTCCCAGGTCTTGGCGATCTCATCCGAGGGGTCGTTGCTGATGGTCACAATTCCCACGACATTGGGATAGTGGCGGATGGGAAAAATCTCGCTGCGGGGCGGAGGCGACAGAAGTCGCGTCAACCAGCCGGGCACAGGGGGAGGGGCGGCGACTTGGGGCGGATCAAGGGTGACCGGGCGCCCCTGCGCATCGTCCAGACGGGCGGTGACGTGACGCAATGCGTCGATCTCGCTGGCAAAGCGGCGCGCCTGAACCACGGCATTTTCGCGGCCAAAGCTGGTGGGCAGCTGGAATGTCGCGGCAGCAGTTGCCAGCAAAAAGGCCTGATCGGTTTCTTCGCGCACTGCGTTGCGAGCATGAGAGATCAAGATTGCCGATACGATCGCGCAGATCAGAAGGCCCGCCGCCGCTGCCCCCAGCGCGGTCAGCATGGCAAAAGACAACTTGCTTGGGGCCGCGCCCTGAACCGGATCGGAATGGGCGCTGTCATCGCGCTTACCGGGGGCCGGGGCTGCGCCTGACGCGGCGCTGTCGCTGCTGCTTTGCCTGCTGCTTTCCCCGCGCGAGGTGCTGGTTGGGGCGCAAAGCCCAGGGTTGAAACCGATCTGATCCTTGGCCGACATCTGGTCCCTCTGGCGTTGCGCTGCACCACACAAGGGTCATGCGCGTGCAAGCCTATGCGGGCGATGGGGTGGCGACAAGCCGCGCCTGAGGCAGCCGCGTGCTGATGGGGCAGGCGGGTGCGCTTTGCTTGCCCCCACCCAGCCCTGCCGCATTGAACTGCTGGGGTGAAGGGAATAGTCCCGGCCCTGCCGGGCGGCGCAAGCCCGCGCTTTGGAAGAAAGACGACAGATGACCCCCTCGACAAAGGTTCAGCAAACCGGCGGCCCCTTGGCACGGTTCTGGGCCAACCCCTATCTTTTGCTGGTGTTGGCCACGCTCTTTTGGGCGGGAAACTTTGTGGTTGGACGCGCCATTCTGACGACCGAGCCGCCGCTGGCAATTGCCTTTTGGCGCTGGACCTTGGCGTTGGTTCCGATCTTGCTGTTGGCGCGCGGGCGGGTTGATTGGGCGCAAGAGCGGGCGGTGATCCGTGAAAACTGGCTTATCGTCGCCATCCTTGCCGTGTTGGGGATCAGCTGCTTCAATACATTCGTCTATTTCGGGCTGCGCCAGACTAGCTCGGTCAATGCGCTTTTGCTGCAATCGGCGATGCCTCTTTTGATCCTGGTCGTGTGCTTTGTGCTTTTCGCCGAGCGCGCGCGGCCTGCGCAGGTGGTGGGGGTGGTTTTATCCTTGGTCGGGGTGACCTTTATTGCCCCGCGCGGGCATCTGGGGGCGCTGGTTGATCTGTCGGTCAATGCGGGTGATCTGTGGGTTGTGGCTGCGGTGATCGCCTATGCGTTCTATTCTGCGCTGCTGCGCAAGCGCCCGGCGCTGCATCCGCTGGGCTTTCTTGCGGCAACCTTTGCGATCGGTGCGCTATGCCTGCTGCCCTTCTATATTCACGAGCATCTCTATGTGCAGGCGCTTGGACTGGGGCCAAAGACGCTGGCCGCGATCGGCTATCTGACGATTTTTCCCAGTTTTTTGTCCTATCTGTTCTTCAACCGCGGGGTCGAGTTGATGGGCGCGGCGCGGGCCGGGCTGTTCATTCATCTGTTGCCGGTTTTCGGTTCGGTGTTGGCGGTGATTTTCCTGGGTGAGCGGATCTATGGCTTTCACCTGATCGGCGCGCTTTTGATTGCTGCCGGTCTGGTCGTCGCCTCGCGCATGCGCGCAGGCGGCGCGCGTTAGGTCGATATAGAGGCACGGCCACAGGCCCGCGATGAAAGGCGCGCTGGCATAGGTCGACCTAAACCCCGCGCGCCCCGGACCGATTTGGCTTCGTCGAAGGGTCTGGTTGTGACATGATCCAAAAGATCCAATCCACAGGAGCGCGGTGATGAAAACCACATGCCATGTCAGCCGACGGGGGGCGCTATCCATGGGGGCCACCCTACCTTTGGCGGGGCTTTTACCCCTTAGCGCCGGGGCGCAAGCCGCGCCGACACCGGGGCCCGTTCAAGCCGCGCCTTCGGCCAAGATCCTGTTGGGCCAGATCGAGGTGACGCCCGTTCGCGCCGGCAGTGGCATTGCTGAAAAGCCGATCGATACCTTTGCATTGGGAATTGACCCGGCGGAATTTGCCCGTGTCGCGCAAGATAACTTCTTGCCCATCGACAAAAGCGGCAGCTCTTATACGCCGGTTCTGGTTCGCACCGGGGCGGCGCTTGCCCTGGTTGATACCGGGCTCAAACCCGATGAGACGCTAGCCGCTTTGGCCGCGAACGGGATCTCCGCCGAGCAGATCACCCATGTCATTTTGACCCATATGCATGGTGATCACATTGGCGGGCTGATGGGCGAGGGGCCAAGTTTTCCAAATGCCGAGCTGATCGTGCCGAAGCTGGAAAACGACTATTGGGCGACACAAGACAGCGAGGCCTATAAGGCCAAGGTCGCGCCATTGATCGGTAAAGCGCGCCAGATTTCAGATGGCGACGAGGTTTTGCCCGGCATTCACGCTGAAGCCGCTTATGGCCATACTCCCGGCCATACGACCTATCTGCTGAAATCCGACGATCAGCAGCTTTTGCTATCGGGCGATAGCTTCAACCACTATGCCTTTTCTGTCAGCCATCCCGAGTGGAAGGTGCGCTTTGATATCGACAAAGAGATGGGCATTGCCACGCGCAAAAGGGTGCTGGCGCGGCTTGCCGAGGAGCGCTTGCCGTTTATCGGCTATCACATGCCCTTTCCCGCGATGGGCTATATCGCCAAGGCCGGAGACGACAGTTATCGCTATGTACCCGTGACCTATCAATTCGCGGTTTAACCCAGGGTATCGGTGATTGCCGCACCTGTGGCGCGGCAATCATCTGGCCCTAATGCCCCGAAAGGCGACGCATGGTCCTGTCGCCTTTCAGGACATCAGATCATGCCCTTGGCGGTCTAAGGCCGGGTATTGGTGACTGCCGCTATTCAGGCGCGGCAATCATACGGCCCTAAAGTCCCGATAGGCGGCGCGTGATCCCGCCGCCTTTCGGAACATCGGATCAAGCCTTGCCGGCGCGCCGGTCGCGGGCATGCATCGGGCCGCCGCGCCAGCGCGGAAAGCCGTAGCCGTGAATCTCCACCAGATCGATATCAGAGGGCAGGCGTGCGATCCCCTCGGCCAAAATCGCATCGCCCTCGGCGGCCATTTCGGCCACCAAAGCCTCGGCAATGGCGTCGCGGTCAAGCGGGGGCGTGGGGGTGATCGCGGCCTTTAGCAGGCCCGCAACCTCGGGCGAGGGTTGGGGTTTGCGCTCATTGGGGATGTAGTCGTACCAGCCGCCCCCGGTCTTTTGGCCTTTGCGACCCGCGCGCACCAAAATATCGCCAAGCGTTTCGGGCACATCCTGCCCCAAGGCGCGCGCCCCTTCGCGTTGCAGATAGGCAATGTCGAGACCGCCCATATCCTGCGCCTCGAATGGCCCCATGGCAAAGCCATAGCCGCGCATAGCCGCGTCGATCTCGGCGATGTCCACGCCTTGACGCACTAATGCCTCGGCGGCCGCGCGATAGCGTTTGAGGATCCGGTTTCCGATGAAACCCTCGCAGATCCCGGCTTGTACCGGGATTTTGCCCAAAAGCTTGGCCAGATGAAATGCCGTAGCGAGGGTTTGGTCCGACGTCGCCGGAGTGGGGACGATTTCAAGAAGTTTCATCACATTCGCAGGGCTGAAAAAGTGCAATCCGATGAAACGTGTGGGGTTGGGCAACCCGGCCTCGATCTGGCGCGGATCAAGGTAAGAGGTATTCGTGGCAAGGATGGCATCCGCCCGGCAATTTTGGCCCAGCTGCTCAAAGACCGCGCGCTTGACGCCGATTTCCTCGAACACCGCCTCGATGACCAGATCGGTATCGGCAAGATCGGCATAATTGGTCGACGGGGTGATACCGGCCAGGCGCGCGTCGAATTGGGCCTGGGTCAGTTTGCCGCGCTTGATACCACCCGTAAAAATGGCTCGGATATTGTTCATCCCCCGCGCCAGCGAGTCGGGGGCGCGCTCGATCAATGTCACGGGCAGGCCCGCATCGCGCAGGGCTGCGGCAATGCCCGCGCCCATGGTGCCGCCGCCAATCACGGCAGCGCTGCGGATCTGGACGGGCTTGGCATCGCCCAGATGCGCCGGTCGCGTGGCGCCGCGTTCCGCGAAAAAGACCGCGCGCAGCGCCGCAGCCTGATCCGAGCCGCGCAAAGCCAAAAAGGTCTCGCGCTCGAATGCCATGGCCTCGTCAAAGCTGACCTCGCTTGCCTTGCGAATGGCCGCAAGCGCGCGAAGGGGGCCGTGATTGCCCTTGGCTGCTTTGGTCACCGATGCGGTCTGATCCGCCCAAAAGGCCTCGGGCTGGGGCTGGATCTGGCGTCCCGATACGGGCTGGGGCAGCGGCTGGAGCAGGGCGTCATTGGCAAAACGAATGGCCCCCTCAATCAGGTCATCGGTGATCACCGCATCGATCAGGCCCAGTTCAAGCGCCTTGGTCGCGCTGACAGGCCTGCCCGAGGTGATCAGACCAACGGCAGCTTCGACCCCGATCAGGCGCGGCGTGCGCACGGTGCCACTGGCGCCCGGGATAATGCCCAGATTGACCTCGGGCAGGCCCAGATTTGCGTTGGGCTGAGCAATGCGAAAGCGGCAGCCAAGCGCGACCTCTAGCCCGCCCCCAAGGGCCGAGCCATGAATTGCGGCGATCCAGGGCTTTTGCGCGGCCTCGATCCGGGCGACCAGATCAGGCAGATGCGGCGGCTCGGGGGTGCGGCCAAATTCGCGCACATCAGCACCCGCAATAAAGGTGCGACCCGCGCAGGTCAGGACCACCGCCGCCACCGCCGGATCGGCATCAAGCGTGCCGACTGCATCCCAAAGGCCTTGTCGCAACGCTTGCGAGAGGGCGTTCACGGGCGGATTATCGACCGTGACGATGGCGATCTGGCCCTGACGGGCGATGGTGACGACGGACATGTCCTTACTCCTGACTTGTCAAATGCCCAGATAGGCTTCGCGGATCCGTGGATCTGCGATCAGCTCATCCGCGGGGCCATTAATGGTGATATGGCCGGTTTCCATCACATAGCCGCGGTCGGCGATTTTCAGGGCGCCAAAGGCGTTTTGCTCGACCAGCAAGACGGTGACGTTCAACGCTTTGAGGTCTTTGACCACCTCAAAGATCTGTTGCACGATAATGGGTGCCAGCCCCATCGAGGGCTCGTCCAATAGCAGGCAACTTGGCCGACCCATCAGCGCGCGCGCCATCGCCAGCATCTGCTGTTGACCACCCGAAAGCCCGCCCGCCGCAAGATTGCGCTTTTCCTTGAGGATGGGGAACATCAGAAATGCATCCTCCATATCCTTTTGCACGCGGTCATCGCTAAAGAGATAGGCCCCCATGCGCAGGTTTTCCTCGACGGTCAGATTGGTAAAAATCTGGCGCCCCTCGGGGGATTGGGCAAGCCCGCGCCCAAGGCGCTTGAAGGCGGGAACGGTGGTCAGCGGCTCTCCGCGAAAGGTGATCGTGCCCCCTGAGACGGGCTGCACCCCGGAAAGGCAGCGCAGCAGCGTGGTCTTGCCCGCGCCATTGGCACCGACCACTGTGACGATTTCGCCGGAATTGACCGTCAGATCGATGCCATGCAGCACCTCGATCCGACCATAACGCGAGCGTAACCCTTCAACTGTCAGCATGGTTTGCCTCGTGAAGTTCAGTGGTTTCGGTGCCCAGATATGCTGCGATGACAGCCGGATTGCGACTGACCGAGGCCGGGTCGCCTTCGGCGATCTTTTCGCCGTGATCAAGCACAACGATATGGTTGGAAATCCGCATCACCATTTTCATGTCATGTTCGACCAGCAAAATTGCGACGCCCGAGGCCGCGACCTCGGCGATCAAATGGTCGATTTCTTCGGTTTCGACGGCATTGCAGCCGGCGGCAGGCTCGTCCAACAGCAAAACCTTGGGCTCTAGCGCAAGCGCGCGGGCGATCTCTAGGCGCTTAAGCGCGCCGTAAGACAGGTTTCCCGCCTCGCGCTCGGCCGCGCGTTCAAGCCCGACACGAGCCAGCAACTTCATGGCCTGCGCATTGGCTTGTGCCGCACGGCGGCGCGACGAGGGCAGGCTAAGAAGATCGGCCAGCACGGGGCCACGCTCTTTCAGGTGAAAGCCCGCCGCTGCATTTTCCAAAACGCTCATGCTTTGAAAGATCTGAAGGTTTTGAAAGGTGCGCGACATGCCGCGCTCGGCCAGACGGTTGGGGTCAAAACCGGTGACATCCTCATTGTTCAGGATGATCTGACCTGCACCGGGGTGGTAAACACCCGATATCATGTTGAACAGGGTCGTTTTCCCTGCGCCGTTGGGGCCGATGACGGAAACGATTTCGCCGGGTTTGACCGAAAAGCTGACATCGTGAACGGCGCGCAATCCCCCAAAGGTGATGCCCAGGCCTTTGATCTCAAGAAGGCTCATTCGCGTTTCCCCGCTCTGAATTTGCGCAGGATCGAGGGCAAAAGTCCCTGCGGCATGAAGATCATCACGACAATCATCACCAGACCCAGCATCAGCTGCTCATATTCGGCAAAGACGGTCAGCGCCTGCGGCAGAAGCGTCAGAATGCCCGCGCCCAAAATGGCCCCCAGCACCGAGCCGACGCCCCCCAGAACGGCCATGGTCACCATTTCGATCGAATGCATGTAGCCAGCGACATCAGGGCTGACGAATTTGTTTTGCAGCGCCAGAAGCGAGCCGGAAACCGAGGCGAAAACCGATGATATGACAAAGGCCTGCAATTTGGCGCGCGGGACATCGATACCGATGGTGCGCGCGGCGATTTCCGAGCCATGCAGCGCACGAAGCGCGCGACCGGTCGGGCTGGAATACAGGTTCAGCGCCAGCCAGGCCCCGATCAGCAGGCAGATGCCGCTGAACCCATACCAGAACTCGCCATTGCTGAGGTTCAGGCCCATGTCCTTTAAAAACGCGCGCAGGCCCAACTCGGGGACTTCGATCCCGTCTGGGCCCTTGGTCAGCCAGCGCTCGTTGGTCAGGACCATCGAAATCAAAATGCCCATGCCCAGGCTGGCGACCCCAAGATAATATCCCTTTAGTCGCAGGATCGGGCGGCCAACCAGCCAGGCCAGCGCCGCCGAAAGCACCGCACCCAAAACGACGGCAAGACCGGGGTGGATACCCAGATGCACCGGGGCCAAAGCGCAGGCATAGGCCCCGATCCCGGCAAAACCCGCATGTCCAAGGCTGATTTGCCCGGCATAGCCCGTCAGGATCACGATCCCCGTAACCGCCAATCCATTGACGAAGATCAGCGCTCCGATGCGGTAGTAATATCCCGAGGGAAAGAAGAACGGCGAGATCGCGATCAGCGCGGCAAGCAAAAGCAGGGTGATGTGTTTCGAGTTCAAGCGCATCCTCACACCCTTTCGGTTGATTTTTTGCCGAACAGGCCCTGCGGCATGAAGAACAGCACGGCCAGGATGACGATAAAGGCGGTCGCGTCTTTATATTGCGAGCTGATATAGCCCGCCGTCAGCGCCTCGAGCAGACCAAGGACCAGACCGCCCACCAAAGCGCCGATGGGATTGCCCATCCCGCCCAACATGGCTGCGGCAAAACCCTTAAGCGCCAGCGCAATGCCAACATCATAGGAAATCAGCGTGATCGGTGTGACCAGCACCCCGGCAAGCGCGCCGATTGCTGCAGAAAGCGCAAATGAGATGGTCATCACCAGATTGGTGTTGATCCCCACCAGCTGTGCGGCGATGCGGTT
>NZ_DALZMB010000014.1:0-53281 GCF_032007265.1 Paracoccus sp. (in: a-proteobacteria)
CGACCCAACCGGGCGGGCAAAAGGCGGTGTCGCTCTTGCCCAAAAAGGCTTCCGGGCCTAGAACCTCGGGCAATATGCAAGGATATCGCGATGCTTGATCTACTCAGCTTTACCCCGCCGAAACCCAAAGTCATTCAGGGTGCAAAGCATGATTGGGAACTGGTGATCGGGCTGGAAGTCCACGCTCAGGTCGCCTCGAACGCCAAATTGTTCTCGGGCGCGTCCACGGGCTTTGGCGCCGAGCCCAACAGCCATGTGGCCTTTGTCGATGCGGCCATGCCGGGCATGCTGCCGGTGATCAACGAGTTCTGCGTCGCGCAGGCCGTTCGCACGGGGCTGGGCATCCAGGCCGAAATCAACCTGCGCTCGGCTTTCGACCGCAAGAACTATTTCTATCCTGATTTGCCGCAGGGCTATCAGATCAGCCAGCTGTATCACCCCATCGTGGGCGAGGGCGAGGTGATCGTCGATATGGGGCCGGGCATTGCCCGCCGCGTCCGCATTGAGCGCATCCACCTGGAACAAGACGCTGGCAAATCGATCCATGACATGGATCCCAATATGTCCTTTGTCGACCTGAACCGTACCGGTGTGGCGCTGATGGAGATCGTCAGCCGCCCCGATATCCGTGGTCCCGAAGAGGCCGCCGCTTATGTCGCCAAGATCCGCCAGATCATGCGCTATCTGGGCACTTGCGATGGCAATATGCAAAACGGCAACCTGCGCGCCGATGTGAACGTCTCGGTCTGCCGCCCCGGCGCCTATGAGAAATTCATCGAAACGGGCGATTTCAGCCATCTGGGCACGCGTTGCGAGATCAAGAACATGAACTCGCTGCGTTTCATCCAGGCTGCGATTGAATATGAGGCACGTCGTCAGATTGCCATCGTCGAAGACGGCGGCACGGTCGATCAGGAAACCCGCCTTTACGATCCCGATAAAGGCGAGACGCGCTCGATGCGCTCGAAGGAAGAAGCGCATGATTACCGCTACTTCCCCGATCCCGATCTGCTGCCGCTTGAGATCGAACAGGCTTGGGTCGATGACATTGCCGCCGCGATGCCCGAACTGCCCGACGCCAAAAAGGCACGCTTTGTCAGCGTATTGGGCCTGTCGGAATATGATGCAGGTGTCCTGACCGCCGAGGTCGAGAACGCCAATTACTTCGAGGCCGTGGCACAGGGTCGTGACGGCAAGATCGCTGCGAACTGGGTGATCAACGAATTGTTTGGCCGCCTGAACAAAGAGGGGCTGACGGTTGATACCTCTCCGGTTTCGGCCGAGCAGTTGGGCGGCATTGTCGATCTGATCACCAAGGGCGATATCTCGGGCAAGATCGCAAAGGATCTGTTCGAGATCGTCTGGACCGAAGGTGGCAACCCGGCCGAGATCGTTCAGGCGCGGGGCATGAAGCAGGTCACCGATCTGGGCGCGATCGAAAAGGCTGTCGATGAGATTATCGCGGCGAACCCCGATCAGGTCGAAAAGGCCAAGCAAAACCCGAAACTCGCGGGTTGGTTCGTGGGGCAGGTCCTCAAGGCGACGGGCGGCAAGGCCAACCCCGCCGCCGTGAACGAGCTGGTCGCCAAGAAGCTGGCTGACTAAATCCAGATGCTGCGCCCCCTGATCATCGGTCTGGGGGCGTTTCTTTTGGTATTTCTGCCTTTGCTGCTGATTTTCCCACCTGATCTGGATTTGCCAGATCAAGGTGCGCCTTGGCATTGGTGGGGCGCGCTGGTTGCTGGCGGCCTGACAGCGGGGCTGGCATCTGGGGCTTCGGCGGCGATGAAAGCGGTTCCAATGGGACGCATCGCGCTGACCGCAGCCATATTAGCCCTGTGCGCGGCAGCTTTGCTATTGGCGGCGGCCTATTCCACCATTTTGATCATGCAGGTTGTGGTGCTGGGCATCGCGGTTCTGGGCGATATTCTAACCGCAGGACGATTGGCGCTGGCCGATCAGCTGCAGCAAGATCTGGCCATGCCCATTCCGCTTTCATGGTCTGATCTGGCGATGGCCGTTGCGGTCTGCTGGATCGCAGTGATGGTGGGGCGCGCGCTTTCCCGGTGGAAAAAGACGGCGTAGCGCAGGGAAATCCTGCACCGATCAGCGGAAATTCGGCTGGCCTTGCCTCGGTTCTTTTCAAAAGGCTCGATTTGTCATAACCCTTTGCTACGAAACCAGCTTGCGAGGCCAAGATGCAGCTTTTCGAATATACCGTCGTGCCGGCCCCCGATCGCGGGGAAAAGGGACGGGGCAGCAAGACTGCGACAGATCGCTTTTCGCAGGCCTTCAGCACAGCGCTGAATGAGATGGCCCAGCAGGGTTGGGAATATCTGCGCGCCGAAACCCTGCCCACCGAAGAGCGCAGCGGGCTGACCTCGCGGACGATGGTCTATCATAATGTGCTGGTTTTTCGCCGCTCACTTACGGCGGTCAATGACGTTCAGCCAGCGGCTGTTTCGGCACCATCGGTGCAGCCCATCCATGCCCCGGAACCCGCGCCGCAGCCCGTCGAGCCTGCAATTACCCCTGCGCCGGAGGCTGCCCCGATTTCGGCCCCAACCCCCGAAAGGGATGGGGCTTGAGGCCCTAACCCTACCAATGGGGCGGCAGCTGATCAGCCAAGGGGATCGAGCCCTCTTGGCTGGCCTCGCGTTCGGCCTCACGCTCGAGCAGCATACCGACCCGGCGTGACAGCCGGGCGATCTCGCGCTCTTGACGCGCCACGATCGTCGATAGATCCTCGGCCAGGCGCGTCAGATGCGCCACGTTTTCTTCTAGCCGGTCAACCCGATCTAGGCTTGGCTTGTCCATAGAGCCTCCATCCGTTAGACCCTTGCCAGAATTAGCCAAAAGGCAGAAACATGGCCAAGGATCAAAAAAAACAGCCCCGTCCCAAAGCTGAGACGCCAAAGGGCTTTCGCGACTATTTTGGCGCGGATGTGACGGAACGCAAGGAGATGTTGGACCGCATCGCCGCAGTCTATCATCGCCACGGCTTTGATCCTTTGGAAACCAGCGCCGTCGAAACCGTCGAGTCACTGGGGAAATTCCTGCCCGATGTCGACCGTCCCAATGCGGGCGTCTTTGCTTGGCAAGAGGCGGATGTCCCCGGTGGTGGTTCGGGCGATTGGCTGGCGCTGCGCTATGATTTGACCGCCCCGTTGGCGCGCGTCGCGGCGCAGTTTCGCAATGACTTGCCCTCGCCCTACCGCCGCTATGCGATGGGTCCCGTCTGGCGCAATGAAAAGCCGGGTCCGGGGCGTTTTCGCCAATTCTATCAGTGCGATGCTGATACAGTCGGATCGGCATCGGTCGCCGCGGATGCCGAGATTTGCGGCATGCTGGCCGATGCGCTTGAGGCCGTCGGGATCGAGCGGGGCGATTACATCGTTCGGGTGAATAACCGCAAGGTGCTGAATGGCGTCCTTGAGGAAATGGGCGTAACGGCGGGCGAGCAGGCCGATGCCGTTCTGCGCACCATCGATAAATTCGACAAGATTGGTGAAAGCGGCGTACGCGAGCTGCTGACGACCGGGCGCAAAGACGAAAGCGGCGCCTATATCGACGGCATCGGCCTGTCCCCCGAGGCTGCGGGTCCGGTGCTGGCCTTTTTGACCTCGAAAGGCGCGGATAATTCGGCCACGCTGGACAATCTGCGGGCGGCCGTTGGCGCTTCGGTCATGGGGGCCGAGGGGGTCGATGAGCTGGCGCAGATCTCCGAACTATTGGCTGCTCAGGGTGTGGGTGCGGATCGCGTGGTCATTGACCCTTCGATCGTGCGCGGCCTTGGCTATTACACAGGTCCGGTTTTCGAGGCCGAATTGACCTTTGAGATCTTGGACGAGAAGGGGCGCAAGCGCCAATTCGGCTCGGTCGCGGGCGGCGGACGCTATGATGGTCTGGTCGAGCGCTTCACCGGGCAAAAGGTTCCAGCAACCGGCGTTTCGATCGGTGTGGACCGCCTTCTGGCGGCGCTGCGTGCCAAAGGTCTGGCGGGTCGCGAAGCCCATGGCCCGGTCGTGGTCACGGTGATGGATAAGACGCGTATGGCCGATTATCAGGCAATGGCTGCCGAGCTGCGAGCGGCGGGCATTCGCGCCGAAGTTTATCTGGGCAATCCGAGAAGCTTTGGTAACCAGTTGAAATATGCGGATAAACGCGCGTCTCCAGTCGCGATCATCCAAGGTGAGGACGAGGCCGCGCGTGGCGTTATTCAGGTCAAGGACTTGATCCTTGGCGCCAAAATCGCCGCCGAAGCCAGCCTCGAGGAATGGAAGGCGCAGCCCGCCCAATTCGAGGTCGCCCGCACAGATCTGGTTGCCGCTACCAAAAAGATCCTTGGCTCATGATTGACAAGCGCGCCCGCCAAGAGATCGGTCAGCGCCTGCTGGCTGATTTCCGCGCCGCCGGGGCGACCGAAGTCGCCCCCGATATCTTGCTGCCCGCCGAGACGCTGCTTGATCTTTACGGCGAGGATATTCGCGCGCGCGCCTATGTAACCCATGATCCGATCCGGGGCGAAGTTATGCTTCGCCCCGATTTCACTGTTCCCGTTGTTCAGATGCATATGGCCGGCGGCGCCGAGCCTGCGCGTTATTGCTATCTGGGCGAGGTATTTCGCAAGCAAGACCACGGCGATACCCGTCCCGAACATCCGCGCGACAATGAATATCTGCAGGCCGGATTCGAGCTTTTCGCCCGCGAAGATGCCGCCGACGCCGAGGTTTTCACGCTGTTTTGGAACATCCTTTCGCCCTACCGCCTTGCGGCCGTAATGGGCGATATGCGGTTGGTTCTGGACGCGATCCGTGCTTTGCCGCTTTCTGCGACGCGCCGCGAGATGCTGTTGCATTACATCTGGCAGCCAAAACGCTTTCGCGCCTGCCTTGCGCGTTTTTCCCGCCCTGCGCCGCGGCGCAATTTCGGCCCCGAGACCGGCCCCTGGACGGGATTACGCACCCCAGAAGAGATGCAGGCGCGCATCGCAAGGCTAAATGCCATCGCCGACGAAGAGCCTTTGGCACCGGAATGGTCGGGTCGGCTGCAGCACCTGCTGTCGATCACCGGCTCGGCGCCTCAGGCGTTGGCAGAGCTGCGCGCAATGGTCGATGAGCTGCCCCAGATCGGCGAGGCGGTCGAGCGTTTGGGCAAGCGGCTTGATCTGATCGCGGGCCTTGGGATCGACATTGCCGCGATTCGGTTCGACGCAAGCCACGGCCGGCAGTCGATGGAATATTACGACGGCATGACCTTTTCGTTCTTTGCCCATCGCGCGGATTGGCCACCGGTCGCCTCGGGGGGGCGCTATGATGCGCTGACCTCGGTTCTGGGGCATGGTCAGGCGATTCCGGCGGTCGGGGGCATCGTGCGCCCGGGCCTTTTGGCTGAGTTGGAGGCATTGGCATGATCCGGCTGGGGGTACCGTCCAAGGGACGGTTGATGGAGCAGACCTTTGACTGGTTCGCTGGACATGGGGTCAAACTGTCACGTGCGGGTTCTGATCGGGAATATTCGGGCCGGGTCGAGGGGGCTGATGGGGTCTCGCTTGTGCTGCTGTCGGCGGGGGAAATCCCGCGTGAGCTGGCGGCGGGCCGGATTGAACTTGGCGTGACGGGCACCGATCTGATCCGCGAAAAGCTGGCCGGATGGCGCTCTGATGTGACCGAGCTGGTCGGAATGGGCTTTGGCCATGCTGATCTGATCCTTGCCGTGCCCGCGTGTTGGCTGGATTGCGAATCCCTGGATGATTTCGCGGCCATTGCGCGCGATTTCCGGCAGACACATGGTTTTCGCATCCGAATCGCGACCAAATATCACCGTCTGGTGCGGGCCTGGCTCTCTGAGCAAGAGGTCGCCGATTATCAACTGGTCGACAGCCAGGGGGCGACCGAAGGCACCGTCGCCAATCTGACTGCCGAGGCGATTGCTGACATCACCTCATCGGGTGAAACGCTGCGCGCCAATCATCTGCGCATCATCACCGCCGAACCGATCCTACGTTCGCAGGCGACACTTTTCGCCAGCCGCGCCGCCCATGGCCCCGAGCTGGACCGTTTCCTTGCGCAAATGGGCCTGAGTGCTGCCACCGGCGCCTAAAGCGGTTTCAGGACGGTTTTTCTCTAGGGCTGCATCGTTCGTCCCTTTGCTGCATGCTGCTGTGTCGTGGAAAGATTGGGTCCTTCCACGACATTTAGCACGCAAATGACAAGCTTTGGTTAATGTGGGGCCTATTAGGGCGGAAACCCTCCGGCCTCGCGCCGCGTTCCTTTGCCATGACGCCCCGCTTGCCCAACCCGTTGAGGACCCATGCGCCATTCAGCCCTGACCGCCGCTTGCCTTTCCCTGGCCGCAGCACTGCCTGCCTTGGCTTCATCCGATGAAGCCTGGAACGCCTTTCGCGACGAGGTTCGCCAAAGCTGTGCGGCGCTGGCCCCGACCGGGGGCGAGACCATGATCGAGGTGAACCCCTTTGGCTCGGACAGCTACGGGGCTGCGTTGATCGTGCATACGGTCAATGACGATCTCGCGGATCGCTATGTCTGTATTTATGACAAGGCGAGCAAAAAGGCCGAGCTAAGTGCGCCATTCACCCCGCCCGGCAGCACCCAGACCCCGGTTGCCGCACCCGATGGCACGATCAAGCCGGAAACCCAGCCCACCACCGATGCCGAGCTGATCAAGCCATAAGTCCTAGCTTTCCAGCCCGACCAGTGCGCGTGCAAATTCGCCCGCGTCAAAAGCATCCAGGTCATCGATCTGCTCACCCACGCCAATGGCATGGATGGGCAGGCCAAAACGGTCGGCCAAAGCCACCAAGACCCCACCACGCGCGGTGCCGTCGAGCTTTGTCATGACCAAGCCGGACACATCGGCAAGTTTTTGGAAGGTCTCGACCTGTGACAATGCATTCTGGCCCGTGGTCGCGTCCAGAACCAGCAGCGTGTTATGGGGCGCCGAGGGATCTTTCTTGCGAATGACCCGCACGATCTTGGCCAGCTCTTCCATCAGATCCTGACGGTTCTGCAACCGTCCTGCCGTATCGATCATCAACAGATCGGCGCCATCAGCCTCGGCTTTGTTCATCGCATCAAAGGCAAGACTTGCCGGATCGCTTCCCTCAGGCGCGGTTAGAACCGGAACGCCTGCGCGCTTGCCCCAAACCTGCAATTGCTCGACGGCGGCGGCGCGAAACGTATCGCCCGCAGCAATGACGACATTCTTGCCAGCCGCGCGAAACTGACTGGCCAGTTTGCCAATGGTCGTGGTCTTGCCCGAACCATTGACGCCAACCACCAGCACAACCTGCGGCTTTTTGGCATAGATCGGCAAAGGTTTGGCCACCGGCGTCATGATACGGGTGATCTCCAAGGCCAAAAGTTCCTTTAGCTCGCGCGACGAAATCCGCCGCCCCAAGCGTCCTTCGGCGATATTGGCGGTCACGCGCAAGGCGGTCTCGACCCCCATATCCGCCTGGATAAGCATCTCTTCGAGCTCCTCCAGCATCTCATCATTCAGCTCGCGACGAGGCTCTGCCTCGCTGCGCCCCAAGAGCCGGCCCAGAACCCCGGGCTTGCTGTCAGCGGGCTGCGGTGCTGCAGGTGCAGGTGCAGGTGCAGGTGCAGCCGTAAACGCCGCATTGGCACTCTCCGCCCGGATCAAGGGCGCTGCAGCTGTCATCTCCGGCCGTACGGGCGGCGCTGCTTCGGCCTGGGCCTCAGCTGGCGCGGGCCGGGCCACTGGAGCGGTTTCTGGCAGGCTTGTCCCGCTCTGATGCTCAAGGCCTTCAAGACCCTTTGCAACAATTGCAGCGATCGGCGCTTCGGCGGTGGGCTCAGCAAGCGGCGCGGCCCCTTGCTCGCCAGAGGGGGCCGCATCTTTGACCAGATCATCCAAACCCTCGCCGATTTTCGACGAGGACCGGGTCAAACGCTCGCGGAGCTTCGAGAAAAACGACATGGGCTATCCTTTTGACTTGCGCAACGAACCTAGGGCTTTCCGCTCCAAAGGAAAAGACAAGCCAATAGAAAAGGGCGCCCGCAGACGCCCTTTCTTTATCATGAAAATACCCTCGGGGGGTCTGGGGGCAGAATGCCCCCAGCCTTGAACCCCGATCAGGCTTTGTTTTGATAGATGTCGACCAGCTTTTGCAGCATCGCCAAAGCATCCTCGCGCGAGCGCTGGAAGCTGTTGCGACCGATGATCGAGCCGTTGCCGCCGCCATCGCGAATGGCGCGTGCGTCGTCATAGACGGCATCCGCTCCTTTGGCGGCCCCGCCCGAGAAGACGACGATGCGGCGACCGTTGAAGGATGCCTGCATGCAATGCTCGACGCGTTTGGCTTGGGTCGCGACGTCGATCTGCTTGTCCTCATAGACCTTTTTCGCTTCGCCCAGCATCAGATGGTCGGTCGAAAGCTTGATCTTGATGATATGGGCGCCGATCAGCGCAGCGATCTGGGCCGCATAGGCTGCGATGTCGATGGCGGTTTCGCCGTCTTTGGTGATCGCCTCACCGCGTGGATAGGACCAAATGACGGTGGCGACGCCTTTGGCAGCTGCTTCTTGACGCATGGCCGAGATTTCCTCGAACATGTCCAGCGCCATATCCGAACCCGGATAGATGGTGAAACCGATCGCCGAGCAGCCCAGACGCAACGCATCGTCAACGGTGGCGGTGATCGCCTGGTTCTTGCCAGCGGTCTCCGACATCAGGCTGTTGGCCGAGTTCACTTTCAAGATCGTGGGGATCTGGCCTGCGAACGTGTCTGCGCCGGCTTCGATCATGCCAAGCGGGGCGGCATAGGCGTTCAGACCAGCGTCGATTGCCAGCTGATAGTGATAATGGGGGTCATAAGCGGCCGGGTTGGCGGCAAAGCTACGTGCCGGGCCATGTTCAAAGCCCTGATCGACCGGCAGAATGATCATTTTGCCGGTGCCAGCCAGTTTGCCGGTCATCATGATCCGGGCAAGCTGAGCCTTCACGCCGGGCGTTTCGCCTTCATAATTGGCGAGGATTTTGCGAACCGTATCTGTCATTTGCATTGGAAGCTCCCCTTTCCAGATTGAGGCGCTGATAGCATGCCAACCGAGAAGGGCAATCTCGGTTGCGCTAACGGGAACTCACAAGCCGTATTTGCGTTGATTTCTGCTTAATAGCGAGGATGTTCCCATGGCCAACGAAGACCCCGCCGGCATTCCCGACCAGATCCGTCAAAACCGACCCTTCATGCTTGTTCTGGCTTTGGCGCTGCTGATTGCAGTCGGGACATTTCTATTCATTTTGTGGCAAGACCCGAATGAGAACGACCTCGAGCGGACCTCGCCACCTGCTGAACTTGTGACGCCGCCTGCGGCCGAAGCCCCGGCAGCTACGACAACAGCCCCCGCAACCCCAGCGCCAGAAACCCCAGCACCTGCGACGACAGCGCCTGCAGCTACAGAACCGGCTGCGACTTCTGCGCCCGCGGCCCCTGCAACTACGCCTGCGCCCGCGGCACCCGCGACGAGCAATTGACGCGCTAAGGTAATTCGGCGCCGGGCCGTGCGGCTTGTAAGGTCCGGATGGCGCAATGAGCGCACGAAAAAAGGGGGCGTCTGACGCCCCCTTGTCGCATTCTTACTTCGGCTGGCCCTAAAGGATCAGCGCTTTTGCAACGCTGCAACGCCCGGCAGGGTCTTGCCCTCCATCCATTCCAGGAACGCGCCACCTGCGGTCGAGATGAAGGTGAAATCACCTGACACGCCCGCCTTGTTCAGCGCAGCGACCGTATCGCCGCCCCCTGCAACCGAGATCAGCTTGCCCGCACGGGTCAGCTCGGCCGCTTCGCGGGCGGCGGCATTCGTGGCCATATCGAAGGGCGGAATTTCAAAGGCGCCAAGCGGACCGTTCCAGATCAGGGTACGCGATGCCTCAAAGACCTTGCGGATCGCTGCGACCGTCTGCGGCCCGGCGTCCAGAATCATCGCATCCGCCGGACATTGATCGGCAGGCAGGGTCTCGGTTTCGGCATGGGCTTTGAACTCGCGCGCCACGACAATATCGACGGGCAGGTGAATCGTGCAGCCTGCGGTTTTGGACTTGGCCAAAATCTCGCGCGCCGTATCGGCCATATCCCGCTCGGCCAGCGATTTCCCGACCTCGATTCCTTGGGCCACAAGGAAGGTATTGGCCATGCCGCCACCGATCACGAGATGTTCAACTTTCTCGATCAGATTGGTCAGCAGCTCGAGTTTGGTCGAAACTTTGGCACCGCCCACGATGGCGACGACCGGGCGTTCAGGCGCGCCAAGGGCTGCGTCCAGTGCCTTCAACTCGGCCTCCATCAGGCGACCCGCCGCCGAAGGCAGCAGCTTGGCAATGCCCTCGGTCGAGGCATGTGCGCGATGTGCGGCCGAGAAAGCATCATTGATATAGACCTGACCCAAAGCGGCGACCGAGGCCGCAAAGGTCGGATCATTGCTTTCCTCGCCCGGGTAGAAACGGGTGTTCTCAAGCAGCAAAATATCGCCCGCCTTCAGATCGGCAACCGCACGTTTTGCCGGGCCACCGATTGCTTCGTCGGAAAACTTCACAGCCTGGCCAAGGGCGCTTTCAAGCGCGGGCACCAGTTGCTGCAGGCTCATCGAGGGCACTTTCTGGCCCTTGGGGCGATCGAAATGGGCCATCAGAACCGGGATGCCACCTTTGGCCTGAATGTCCTTGATCGTGGGCACGATTTTTTCGATGCGCGTGGCATCGCTGACCTGACCGTTTTCGACGGGCACGTTAATGTCCACGCGGACAAGCACAACCTTGCCGTCAAGATCCATGTCGTCGATCGTGTTGAAATCTGCCATGTTCGGGTCCTCTCCGCGACTTTCGCTGTCCAAGCGGTTTTTCTATCAAGTTAACATTACCGTCAACTGATGCTCCCCCAAGGTTTCGCTAATGCGCTGTCTGCCGTTGTCCAAGACGGACGAAAGGCTTAACTCTGGTGCAGACCATAAAATGAGGAAACCTCGATGGCCGAGATCAAAGATCCTGAGAACACTATCATTGTCGAGCTGAAAGACGGTCCGGTCGTGATCGAACTTCTGCCCGATGTGGCGCCCAAACATGCCGAGCGCATGAAGGCCCTGGCCCGTGCAGGTGCCTATGACAACGTGGCATTCCACCGCGTTATCAATGGCTTCATGGCGCAAACCGGCGATGTCGAACATGCCAATATGGAAAAGGATTACAATCCGCGCCGCGCTGGCACGGGTGGTTCGGATCTGCCCGACCTGCCGGCGGAATTCTCGAAACTGCCGCATGACCGTGGCACTTTGGGCGCTGCGCGCTCGCAGAATCCGAACTCGGCCAACAGCCAGTTCTTTATCAACTTCAGCGACAACCATTTCCTGAATGGTCAGTATACGGTCTATGGCCGTGTGATTTCGGGAATGGAGCATGTCGACAAGATTGCCCGCGGCGAGCCGCCAACCAATCCTGATCGCATGATTTCGGTCAAGGTGGCCGCGGATGTCGACAGCAATGCTTAAGTTCGCCCTTACCCCCGCACTGGCATTGGCCGCTTCGGTGGTTGGATCTGCCGCTTTCGCAGAAGGTCTGCCGGGTGTCACGGATGGTCCGGGCCCTAATCTGGTGATCGAGGTCGCTGATGCGGCCGGCGCGCCCAAGGGCAAGATCGTTCTGGATCTTTATGCCGATAAAGCCCCCAAACATGTCGAGCGGATCGTCGCTTTGGCAAAGTCGGGTGCCTATGACAATGTGGTTTTCCACCGTGTCATCGATGGGTTCATGGCCCAGACCGGCGATGTCCAATATGGCAAAAAAGACGGCGAAACCTCGCGCGCTGGTATGGGCGGCTCAGAGCTTCCCGACCTGAAAGCCGAGTTCAACGACGTCGCCTTTCAGGCGGGTACGGTCGGCATGGCCCGCTCGCAGGATCCCAATTCTGCCAATAGCCAGTTCTTTATCGACCTGGCCCCGGCAGAGTTCCTGAACGGCCAATATACTGTCGTCGGTCAGCTGATTGACGGCTGGGACGTCCTGAATGCCGTGAAAAAAGGCGATGCGGCGGCCAATGGTTCTGTCGATAAACCGGATGTCATGGTGAAAGTGACAGTTCAGGAATAATCGCGATAGGGGCAAAATGCCCCAAGCCGCGCCATCAACAGGCCCCGCCATTCGCGGGGCCTGTCCTTTTCCGGGGCCGTTCCTTCAGCTGAAACGCTGCTGCTTGGCAATGGCCGTGCCCCGATCGCCCGTTCACGGCAGCGCGCCAATCATGCTGTGGCTTTGCAAGAGTTGCAGAAAATCCGCCCAAGCCGGGAATCGTTGATGCGGCGATGGATAGGCGTCGACAGCAGAGCGGGCCAGTGATTGGTTCGGACCATGCAGCTGCGCCGATTTGCCCCCGCCCTAACCATTCTTGCCACGATCTTATTGGCTGCGGCCTGCCTGATCTGGTTTGGTCGTCAGATCATCTGCAAATGCGGCTATGTCAAATTGTGGCACGGCCAAGTCATCAGCGCAGAAAACTCGCAGCATATCGCCGATTGGTACAGCTTTTCGCATATCACTCACGGCTTTGTCTTTTATGCAATTCTGTGGTTTTTCCTGCCACGGCTGGGGTTTGGCTGGCGCCTGAGCATCGCCACCCTGATCGAGGCCGCCTGGGAGATCGTCGAAAATTCGGATGCGATCATTGAACGCTATCGCGCGGTCACGATCTCGCTGGATTATTACGGCGACAGCGTGGTGAACTCGCTGGCCGATATTGTGATGATGATGCTGGGTTTCTTGCTGGCCAGTCGGCTGCCGGTCTGGGTTAGCGTCCTGCTGGTCGTGGGGTCCGAGCTGATGTTGGCCTATGTCATCCGCGATGGTCTGGCGCTGAACCTTTTGATGCTGAGCTGGCCCATTGATGCGGTCCGGGTCTGGCAATCGGGTCTTTGAGCACACAAAAGGCAGGCGGTGCCAAAGGCCGCTGTCGGCTGGTGCTGCCCATCTGGTAAAAGAAAAGGCCGGGATCTCCCCGGCCTTGCCTTATCCGATTTGCACCATGCGGTGCTTTTTCTTGCCGACCGAGACCTTGAGCCCCGTACCGATCACCTTGCTGTCCACGACGGCTTGCGGGTCGCTGACCGTTTCATTGTTCAGCTTGAGACCACCCTCGGCAATCAGGCGCTTGGCCTCTTTTCCCGAGGGGGCAATCCCGGTCTGAACCAGCAGCTGAACCGCCGAGATCCCGTCACCCAGCGCATCCGCACCAATGATCACGGTCTCTAGATCGCCGCCTGCGCCGCCTTCTTCAAAGACTTTGCGCGCAGTCGCCTCGGCCGAAGCGGCAGCTTCGGCGCCATGCAGCAGGGTCGTGACGGCATTGGCCAGAATGATCTTGGCATCATTGATGGCCGCGCCCTCGAGTTTGCCCAGCCGTTCGCATTCTTCGACCGGAAGCTCGGTGTAAAGCTTCAGGAAGCGACCGACATCGGCATCGGTCGAGTTGCGCCAGAACTGCCAGAACTCATAGGGCGATAGCATATCGCCGTTCAGCCAGGTCGCACCGCCCGCCGATTTGCCCATCTTGCGACCATCCGAGGTGGTCAGCAAAGGCGAGGTCAGCCCCCAGATCTCGTGATCCAGAACGCGGCGGGTCAGATCGATCCCGTTGATGATATTGCCCCATTGGTCCGAGCCGCCCATCTGCAATTTGCAGTCATAGCGCCGGTTCAGTTCCAAAAAGTCATAGGCCTGCAGAATCATGTAGTTGAACTCGAGAAAGCTCAACGATTGCTCACGATCCAAGCGTGATTTGACCGATTCAAACGACAGCATGCGGTTGACCGAGAAGTGCCGCCCGATATCGCGCAAAAATTCAAGATAGTTGAGATTATCCAACCATTCGGCGTTGTTCAGCATCTGCGCCTTGCCATCGCCGTAATCAAGATAGCGCGCGAAAACCTTTTGCATGCCGTCGATATTGGCCTGGATCTGATCCTCGGTCAGCAGCGGACGCTCATCCGATCGGAAGGACGGATCGCCAACCTTGGTCGTGCCGCCACCCATCAAGGTGATCGGACGGTTGCCGGTTTTCTGGAACCAGCGCAGCATCATGATGTTCAGCAGGTGACCGACATGCAGGCTGGCCGCCGTTGCATCATAGCCGATATATGCCGTGATCGGCCCATCTTTAAGGGCTTCGTCAAGCGCTTGCATATCTGTGCAATCGGCCAGATAGCCGCGCTCGATCATCACGCGCATGAATTCGGACTTGGCATGGTAGGTCATGGTCTTTTCCTTTCGAACGTGCCGGGTATACCGGGGGCAGAGTTCAAGGGAAAGCCATTCATGAACCAGGTCATTCACGCATTGGGTATGATGTCGGGCACCTCGCTTGATGGGGTGGATGCCGCAATGATTGCAACTGATGGCGTCCAGATCACGGGCTTTGGACGCAGCGCCTATGCCAGCTACCGCGACAATGAGGCGCAGGTTTTGCATGCGGCCCTTGGGGCATGGCCGGGCGATCCGGGGGTGAGCGAGGCGGCGGCACTGTCGGTCGAGGCCCATGCCAGCCTTGCCGCGCGCTTTCCCGAGGCGGCAGTCATCGGCTATCATGGCCAGACGCTGGCGCATGATCCGGCGGGCCGGGGCACCCATCAGGCCGGCGATGGTGCCGCCTTGGCGCGGCGGCTGGATCGCCCGGTGGTGTGGGATTTTCGCAGCGAGGACGTGCGTCAGGGCGGAGAGGGCGCTCCGCTTGCGCCGTTTTTTCACTGGGCCTGCGCGCAATGGGCGGTGGGGCAGGGCAAACTGGCTGCCGGACCTGTCGCTTTTCTGAATTTGGGCGGAGTGGGCAATATCACCTGGGTCGACCCGCTTTCGCCAAGCCCCGAATCCCAAGGGGCCTGTCTGGCTTTTGACACGGGCCCTGCCAATGCGCCGATCAATGATCTGATGCGCCAACGCTTGCGGCGCGAGCGGGATGAGGGCGGCGCCTTGGCAGGCGCGGGGCGCGTTGACGAGCAGGTCATCGAGGCCTTTCTTGCGCATCCCTATTTCGCGCGCCGACCACCAAAATCGCTTGATCGGGATGATTTCCGCGCCATTTTACCTGCCGTTGCCGCCCTGAGCGACGCCGATGCCGCAGCAACCCTGACCGAGGCCGCCGCAGCAGCAGTGGCAGCAGGGCTGCAATGGATGCCCTCGATGCCCAGCCAGCTGTTGGTATGTGGTGGCGGTCGCCACAATCTGACGATGATGGCAGCGCTCAGGCGCAGGACGGGGCTGGATGTGCAGCCGGTCGAGGCCGCCGGGCTGGATGGTGACATGCTCGAGGCGCAGGCGTTTGGCTGGCTTGCCGTGCGTGTTTTGCGCGGGCTGGCAACCTCGGGGCCTAAAACCACGGCGGCGCCCGCTCCGGTTTGCGGGGGGCGCATCAGCCATCCACGCGCGCACGCTCAGCAGATCTAAGCGGATCGGGGCATTTCTGCGCAACTGCGCCCATCGGGCGTTTTTGCGGGAACGCCTGCGGGGGTCAGGGGTTGTGTTGGCAACGGGCCTTTCGGCTCGAATCAACAAAAGCCTCGAAAGGACAAAGCCATGAAAGCATTTGTCATTGCCGCAACCAGCCTTGCAATTTCGGGGGCGGCCTTTGCCCAGACCGCCACAGGCGATGCGCCTGCCGTCGTTGTTCAGACCCCAGAGCAGACCCCTGCGCAAACCACCGTGGGCCAAGCTGCCGACGAGGCCGTGAATTCGGCCAAAGAGGCCGCAAAATCGGCCGCCGATGCAGCTAAGGCAGTCGGCGCAGATGCGGCTGCAGCTGCCGGAAACGCGGCAAGTGATGCGGCCGCCACCGCAAAAGCTGCGGGACAGGCCGCCGAAGCCGCAGCCGAAAAGGCCGTGACCGCCGCCGAAAGCGCAGCCAAGGACGCCGCAGAAGATGCAGCCAAAGCTGCCGATGCAGCGGCCTCGTCGGCCAATGAGGCAGGCCAGCAGACCAAGGCGATTGCCGCCGACGCGGCCCATGACGCGGCAACGGCTGCAGAGGCTGCCACCGATTCGGCCAAAGCTGCCGTCAAAGAGGCCGAGGCCGTGGTCGCTGCACCTGATGTCAGCGCCCCTGCAATCTCTGAGACCGAGCCGGGCATTCTGGGCTCGTGGATGACCAGCCGTCGCATCTGGACCACGAACGAGCCTTCAAGCACCGCTTGGGACAACCCCGCGCTGACCGAGCGCCCGGCCGAGTGGCAAGACATCGCCAAAGTGGATGACGTGGTGCTGGATCGCCAGGGCCAACTTGTCGGCTATGTGGCCGATATTGGCGGCTTTTTGGGAATTGGCGCGAAAAAGGTGCTGCTGGGCAAAGATGCGATTCACCTGGTTCAGGTGGGCAAGGACCGTTTCTATGCCACAAATTTCACCAAAGCCGAGCTGGAAGCCCTGCCTGACTTTAATCCCGCGACGGTCGTGAAATAGGCCAACTGCGTCAAAAACCTGCAAATCCTGTGTAAAACCACAGGTTTTGCGGGCGTGGATTTTGCGAATGGGACGCCTTCGGGCGTCTCTTTTACTTTTCATCAAGAATGTCTCAGATCGGGCCTTGACGCTGCGCGCTGCCACCCGTAGATACCGCCTCACTCCAGAGGCGATCTGGAGATGGTATACGCGGTTGTAGCTCAGTTGGTTAGAGTACCGGCCTGTCACGCCGGGGGTCGCGGGTTCGAGCCCCGTCAACCGCGCCACTACCATAAACAAATTCGCCAGATAAAATGCGCGGTTGTAGCTCAGTTGGTTAGAGTACCGGCCTGTCACGCCGGGGGTCGCGGGTTCGAGCCCCGTCAACCGCGCCATTTATCCTTCGCGTCAGCGACGACAAGCCCCTTTGGGGGCTTTTGTCGTTTCTGCATCATCTTTTCTATCGATGGTCATGTTTTTGCCGGTGATCGGATTTCGGCATTTCCGATTTCGGCAGGGCTTTTCATCGCCGGACATTTGCCTATTCTGGCCACGATCTGACTCAAGAGGTAAGCCATGGCACGCGGAATTGATTACGGCGGGATGATGCACCGCGCCATGCAGGGGCTGATTGCGAATGTCCTTCGCGAAATCGCTGCTGAAGGTCTGCCGGGCGAGCATCATTTCTTTATCACTTTCGACACGCGCGATCCGGGTGTCGAAATGGCGGATTGGCTGCGCGAGCGCTATCCCGAGGAAATGACGATCGTGATCCAGCACTGGTTCGACAACCTCAAGATCGAGGACGACCACTTCGAGATCACGCTGAATTTCGGCAACTCTCCCGAGCCGCTGCATATTCCTTTTGATGCGCTGCGCACCTTCGTCGACCCTTCGGTTGAATTCGGCCTGAGATTCGAGACCCAGTCCGATGACGAGGATGAGGACGACGAAGAGGAAGATGAAGAGCTGGAGATCGCGGTCGCTGAAGAAGCCCCCAAATCCAGCGCAGAAGTCGTCAGCCTGGATAAGTGGCGCAAGTAAGCAGGCACGAACGATGGCGTGCCTAGCCAAATGGCACGCCAGCTTCGCATACAATCGCATACAGTTGCGAATCTTTGCCCCACGGCCTACAACCTTCGCAAAACCGTGAGGGATTACCGCCATGACCAAGACCCGCACCGAAACCGATAGCTTCGGTCCGCTTGAAGTCGATTCGAGCAAATATTGGGGCGCTCAGACGCAGCGCTCGATCATCAATTTCCCGATTGGTTGGGAAAAGCAGCCGGTCCCAATCATCCGTGCGCTGGGTGTGATCAAGCAAGCCGCTGCTGAAGTGAACATGGCGACCGGCAATCTGGATCCGAAAATCGGCAATGCCATGGTCGAAGCCGCCAAAGAGGTGGTTGCCGGAAAATTTGACGACAACTTCCCGCTGGTCGTCTGGCAGACCGGCTCGGGCACCCAGTCGAATATGAACGCCAATGAGGTCATTTCGAACCGCGCCATTGAAATTCTGGGCGGCGAGCTGGGCAGCAAAAAGCCAGTTCACCCGAATGATCATGTGAATATGGGGCAGTCCTCGAACGACACCTTCCCGACCGCAATGCATGTGGCAATTGCCATGCTGGCACGTGATACGCTGCTGCCGGGCTTGGAAAAGCTGCATAAGGCGCTGGTCGCGAAATCCGAAGAGTTCAAGGATATCATCAAGATCGGGCGCACCCATACGCAAGATGCAACGCCACTGACCCTGGGTCAGGAATTTGGCGGCTATGCGCATCAGGTGGCCAAGGGGATCGAGCGCGTCAAGCTGGCGCTTGGCGATATCTATGAGCTTGCACAGGGCGGCACCGCCGTCGGCACGGGGCTGAACACCAAGAAGGGCTGGGATGTCGCGATTGCCGCAAAAATCGCCGAGATCACCAATCTGCCTTTCGTGACCGCGCCCAATAAGTTCGAGGCCTTGGCCGCCCATGACGCCATGGTCTTTTTCTCGGGCGCGCTGAAAACAGTTGCGGGCTCGTTGTTCAAGATTGCCAATGACATGCGTTTGCTGGGCTCGGGGCCGCGTTCGGGGCTGGGCGAGCTGATCTTGCCGGAAAACGAGCCGGGTTCTTCGATCATGCCGGGCAAGGTCAACCCGACTCAGGCCGAAGCGCTGACCATGGTCTGTGCCCATGTCATGGGCAATGACGCAGCCGTCACCTTTGCCGGTTCGCAGGGGCATTTCGAGCTGAACGTCTATAACCCGATGATGAGCTATAACGTGCTGCAATCGATGCAGCTTTTGGGCGATGCAGCGGCGTCCTTTACCGATAACATGGTCGTGGGCACGCAAGCGAATATTGCGCGCATCGACAAGCTGATGAAGGAATCGCTGATGCTGGTCACGGCATTGGCCCCCACCATCGGCTACGACAATGCCACCAAAGTTGCCAAAACCGCGCATAAAAATGGCACCACCTTGCGCGAAGAGGCGATCGCATTGGGCTTTGTCGACGGCGAGACCTTTGACAAAGTTGTCCGTCCCGAACAGATGATCGGTCCGGAGGATTGATGAAAGCGCTGCCGCAACTCATGTTCCAAGGGGGTATCCTTGCGGATGTCCTTGGGCATTGGCAGCGGGCTTTTCTCGATATGGAGATCAAGGTTCTGGCCGGTGATGACCGGCCGAACCGCGTTCAGGTAGACATCGGCGGACAAAAGCTGATGCTGTTTGACAGCCCCGCGGTTCATGCATTCGGCTTTACGCCCGCGATCTCGATCGTGGTGACGGCAAGCACGGCAGAGGTTGACCGGATGGCCGCGGTCCTGTCCGAAGGCGGCAAGGTTATGATGCCGCTTGGCGCTTATGACTTTTCCCCGCATTATTGCTGGCTTGAGGATTGTTTTGGTGTGAGCTGGCAATTGATGGTCGAACCATGAGCGTGATCAATCTGCGACAGGTCCGCAAAGAGCGGGCACGCGCCGAAAAGCGGGCCAAGGGCGATGAAAACGCCGCAAAATTCGGCCAAAGCAAAGCGGAAAAAGCGCTGAGCCAAGCCGAGGCCGCGCGCCTTGCACGTGGGCTTGATGGCCATAAGCGTGAAACCGACGATGATTGAGCTGCCGGATATGGGCGCGCCTGCCAAGCGCTCGGTCACTATCGATGGTCATCGGACCAGCGTCAGCCTGGAGCATGCGTTCTGGCGCGAGTTGCGCGCGATCTCGGCATGCCATCAGATGACGCCGGCGGCGGTGATTGCGCGCATCGATCACCTGCGCCCGCCCGATGTCGGACTGGCAACCGCGATCCGGCTTTATGTTCTTGCAGAGGTCAAAGCAGGGAGAAACCTTGCGGCGACGGCGCCTGACGCATAAAAGCACGGATGAAAACCTTCAGATTTACGACAAACGGGACCCCGCAAAATGGCAGGCCATTCCAAATGGGCGAACATTCAGCACCGTAAAGGACGCCAGGACGGCATCCGCTCGAAGCTGTTCTCCAAACTTTCCAAAGAGATCACCGTCGCTGCGAAAATGGGCGACCCTGATCCTGACAAGAACCCGCGTCTGCGCCTTGCGGTCAAGGAAGCCAAGTCGAACTCGGTTCCCAAGGATGTGATCGATCGCGCGATCAAAAAGGCGATCGGGGGCGATGCCGAGAACTATGATGAGATCCGCTATGAGGGCTATGGCCCGAACGGGATTGCGATCATCGTCGAGGCCATGACCGACAACCGCAACCGCACCGCGTCGAATGTGCGCAGCTATTTCACCAAAAGCGGCGGCGATATGGGGCAGACCGGCTCGGTCAGCTTCATGTTCGATCGGGTTGGCGAGATCTTTTACAAAGCGGCAGCCGGTGACGCGGATACCGTGATGATGGCGGCGCTGGAAGCGGGCGCGGATGATGTCGAAAGCGACGAAGAGGGGCATTGGATCTATACGGCCGATACCTCTTTGGTGGATGTCAGCAACGCATTAGAGGCCAGCTTGGGCGAATCTGAGCATGCCAAGTTGATCTGGAAGCCGCAGGCTCCGACCGAGATCACCGATCTTGAGACGGCGCAAAAACTGATGAAGCTGATTGATACGCTGGAAGACGATGACGATGTTCAGACCGTCACCGGCAATTTCGATTTGTCAGACAGCGTTGCTGCCCAGCTTTAAGCAGATGCGCCGGAGTTGAGGTCAATTTGCCTCCGGCGGGGATATTTCTGACATGGAAGAAATCAGGGTCGCAGTTCTGCTGCGGCCCTTTTGCTTATGGCGCGGCTGAGCGGAATAAGCGGGGCAGCCATGGCCCGGGTGACCTGCCAAAAGAGCGGCACATCAAGCGCGCTTTCGGGGATCAATGGGCAGAGCCTGTTTTGGGCAATATCGTTCTGGGCCATGGATTCGGGGATCATGCCCCAACCCAGCCCAAGGGCAATAACGCGCGCGAAAGGTTCTGATGCCGGGATCAGATGGCCGCTGAGGCGCAGTCGTTTGCCAGTTGCGCGCTCGGCCCATTGGTTTTGCAGATTGTCCTTGGCGTTGAAGATGACCGCCGGGGCAGAGGTAAGGGATTGGGGGCTGACACCATCTGGAAAATACCGAGCGATGAAAGCGGGGCTTGCCAGAGCCAGGTAGCGCATCCGCCCCAAAGGGGTTGAATCGCAGCCCGCCACAGGCTGATCGTTCGAGGTGATTGCCGCTGAGACCTCGCCGCGGCGTAGCCAATCGCGCGCGTGATCCTGATCATCGATGACGAGGTCATAGTTCACATCAAGTTCGGTCATCGCGGGGGGAAACCAAGTGGCGAGGCTATCGGCATTCACGGCAATGCGCAGCACGGCAGTGGCGCGGGTGGGGCGGATGCGGGCATCCAGGTTCTGTTCCAGGAGCCGGACCTGATCGAGATGCTGCATCAGTCGCAAGCCTGTCTGGGTTCCGGTTGCAGGTGGGCCGCGGTGGACCAATACAGCCCCCAGCCGTTCCTCGAGCCCTTTGATGCGCTGGGAAATCGCTGAAGGGGTAACACCAAGGCGCGCGGCGGCAGCATCGAAAGAACCCGCGCGGATGATTTCTGCAAGGGCCTCGAGGGCGGGGTAGTCGTGCATCAGTTTTCCTTAAGATGCTGAACAAGAATTAATTTGATTGAAAGGTGGACGCAGGGCAAGACGGCGTGCAAGCGGGGCCGCAGTCATGCCCCGGAAAAAGGAGGGGCAATGCAGTCCTATTTCGCTGGTCTGGCCGCGGGCCTGTCGTTGATCGTGGCCATCGGGGCGCAGAATGCATTCGTGCTGCGTCAGGGCCTGATGCGACAGCATGTCTTTGCGGTGGCGCTATTTTGCGCGCTGTCGGATGCGATTTTGATTGCGGCTGGCGTGGCCGGGGCGGGCGCGATCGTTGGCGCCCATCCGGGATTTTTGATCGCCATGCGCTGGGGAGGGGCTGCTTTTCTGGTGGTCTATGGCGCGCGCGCCTTTCGTTCAGCCTGGGCCGGAGGGCAGGCGCTTGAGCCAGATCAGGCGCGCCCCATGGCAATTGGCACAGTCTTGGCGACGGCTGCGGCGCTGACCTGGCTGAACCCTCATGTCTATCTTGATACTGTCATCTTGCTGGGCGCGATTTCAGCCCAGGAGAACAGCCGTTTTCTGTTTGCTCTGGGCGCGATCGCCGGCTCATTCTTGTTTTTCTTTTCTTTGGCCTATGGTGCGCGTTTGCTAGAGCCGATTTTTGCCAGGCCTGTTTCATGGCGGATTCTGGATTTTCTGGTGGGGGCCATGATGTGGACCATCGCCTTCAGTCTGATCCGAGGCGCCTAAGCCTTGCCTTTGCCAATGGCTCGGGGCAAGCGAGGCGGATGAACAGCACCTCGACCGCGACCCGAAATGATCTGCTTGGCATCGGCTGGATGCTGTTGGCCGGGCTTTGCTTTGTGATCGTTAATGGCACTGTGAGGTGGCTGGGCACCAGTCTGCCGTCGCCAGAAGCGGCCTTTATTCGCTTTGCCTTTGGGCTGGTTTTTCTGCTGCCGGTTCTGGTGCCTGTTATGCGCCGAGGGTTTACGCCCCGCAGTTGGCGGCTGTTTGCGCTGCGGGGGGCGGTGCATAGTTGCGCGGTGGCCTTTTGGTTTTACGCCATGGCTCGTATCACCGTGGCCGAGGTGACGGCGATTGGCTATCTAAGCCCGATCATCGTCACCCTGGGTGCGGCGCTGATCCTTGGTGAAAGCTTGTCATGGCGGCGCATGACGGCGATTGTCGTCGCGCTATGTGGGGCGCTGATCGTGTTGCGCCCGGGCCTGCGAGAGCTGACGCCTGGGCATCTGTCACAGGTCGTTGCATCGATGTTTTTCGGCTGCTCTTATCTGATCGCAAAACGGCTTTCTGCGGAAAATCCCGCGACAGTGGTCGTGGCGATGTTGTCGCTTAGCGTGACCATCGGGCTTGCGCCCCTGGCGATGATGGTCTGGGTCATGCCCCAGTTGTCGCAATTGCTGACGCTGGCACTGACGGCTGCATTTGCCACGACGGGCCACTATTGCATGACCCGCGCCTTTGCGATTGCGCCTTTGACCGTGACCCAGCCTGTGACCTTCTTGCAGCTGCTTTGGGCCAGCCTGCTGGGGTGGTTTGTCTTTTCCGAGAAGGTCGATCTATGGGTGCTTTTGGGTGGCACGCTGATGATCTCGGCGATCTGCTATATCACCTGGCGCGAGGCAGGGGCGCGAAGGGCGCGCCCCGCTGTGGTCTGAGCGGCGCCCTTCATTCCGGTCAGGGGGCTTGCGCCCCCGTGATCTTCGGGTGTCCGCATTCGGCCGGCGTCAGTCATCATCCCAAGAGGCGCGCGGGTCGATCAATGCGGCGATCACACCTGCACGGCTGACGCGGCCCCCGCCTTGCAGCGGCAGGCTGTCGGCATCTGCCAGCGCGGCCATGACCTCTTTGACGGGCATGTCGCGCGGTAATGGAATGCCCGTTGCCTCGCCTTCTTCGGCGATGTCTTCGGCGCGCAGAACCGCCATCGGGTTCATATGGGCCACGAATTGCTCGACATAATCATCGACGGGATTGGCAATGATTTCACGAGCGGTGCCAATCTGCACGATGCGCCCCCCCTCCATCAGGGCGATGCGGTTGCCCAGTTTGAAGGCCTCATCAAGGTCATGGCTGACAAAGATGATGGTGCGCTGAAATTTGGCCTGAAGCTCAAGCAGCTCATCTTGCAGGCGCGAGCGAATGAGCGGATCCAGCGCTGAAAAGGGCTCGTCCATCAGCAGGATCGGGGCCTCGGTGGCGAAGGCGCGAGCAAGGCCAACGCGCTGTTGCATCCCGCCTGACAGCTCACCGACGATGCGGTCCGCCCAGTCGGTCAGGCCGACGGTTGCCAGCTGGGCATCGACCTTGGCGCGACGCTCGGCGCTGCCCATGCCAGCCAGTTCTAGCCCTAGCCCGACGTTTTCGCGCACCGTCCGCCAGGGCAGAAGGCCGAATTGCTGAAAGACCATGGCGATGTTTTTCAGGCGCAATTGGCGCAGTTTCGCGGGACTGGCTTGCGTGACCGAGACCATCTGTTTGCCGTCCCAGATCCGGACTTCGCCGCGGCAGACCTCGTTAAGGGCGTTGACCCCGCGAAGCAGCGTCGACTTGCCCGAGCCTGAAAGGCCCATCAGGACCAGAATCTCACCCTCGCGCACGGTCAGCGAGCAATTGTGAACCCCAAGGACTTGGCCGGTTGTGGCCTTGATCGCGGCGCGGTCTGCGCCAGCGTCCATCAAGGGCAGGGCGGATTGGGGGCGGTTGCCAAAGACGATATTGACCTGGTCGAATTCGACCGCATTGCGTTCAGTCATCCTGTTTCCCCACGCGCAAGATCCGGTCCAGCATGATGGCCACAACCACGATGATGATGCCGCTTTCAAATCCAAGGGCGGTATTGACGCTGTTCAGCGCACGCACCACCGGCACGCCCAGCCCCGAGGCGCCGACAAGTGCGGCAATCACCACCATCGACAGCGACAACATGATGGTCTGGTTCATCCCCGCCATGATCTGGGGCATTGCGCTGGGCAGTTCGACCTTCCACAGCAGCTGGCGCGGCGTGGCACCAAAGGACTTGGCGGCCTCGACGAGTGAAGCCGGGGTCGAGGAAATCCCCAGATAGGTCAGGCGCACCGGGGCTGGCAGCACGAAGATCACGGTGGCGATCAGCCCCGGCACCATGCCGATGCCGAAAAAGACAATGGCTGGGATCAGATAGACAAAGGTCGGCAGGGTCTGCATCAGATCCAGAACCGGACGCATCCAAGCATAAAGCGTGGGGCGATGGGCGGCGGCAATTCCGATTGGAACGCCAACGACCATGCAGACAACGCAAGCCGACAGCACCAGGGTCAGCGATTGCATCGTCTCATCCCAATAGCCTTGGTTCAGGATGAAGATAAAACCCAATGCGACCAGAAGGCAGACCTTCCAATTGCGCTGCAGCGCCCAGGTCAGCACAACGATGATCAGCGTAAAGATCAAAGGATGCGGCAGTTCAAGAAGCCACAATATTCCTGCGATCAGCGATTCCATTACTTTTGAGATGGCGTTGAACACGACCGAGGCATGGGCATTCAGCCAGTCAAAGACCGTTTTGGCTGTTTTGCCGACTGGAATTTTCCAATCGGTCAGAAAGGCCGTCAATTGTTCCATCTTGCTATTTTCTCCGGCTTTCGGGCGCGTGGCGCCGGGGCAGGTTTGGACCGGTTGGCCGCAGGTTCAGGCGGGGCTGAGTGATCTCTGGAAATGCAGCCACCTTTGGGGCCTTTGGGGAAATGGACGCGCGGTTTGCGGTCATGTCCGATGGCCGGGCCGATGAGGGGGCCGACGGGGTGGCCGAGGGTATGGCTGACGGGATGCGCGACGCGATGGGAACCGCGAATGGCGCTTGCGCAGCATGTGCAGCCCAATGCGGGCCGCATTCGCCCGGCCCGACGAATGCCAGGCCGGGCGGGGGCAGAACCGCTATTGTCGGGGCAATGGCGGTTCCACGCTGTGACATCACTTTGCCAGTGCCGCATCCAGCGCAGCCTGCGCATCGCCGCCATCTGCGGTCGTTACACCGACCAGCCATGGTTTGCTTGCTTCGGGATTGCCCTTGAGCCATTCTTTGGCTGCTTTGGCCGGATCTTCCCCATCGTTGAGGATCTTGCCCATGACTTCGCTTTCCATTGGCAAGGTGAACTCGAGGTTCTCGAGGAATTTTCCGACGTTCGGGCATTCCTTTACGTAACCTGCGCGCACGTTGGTGTCGACCCGTGCCCCGCCGAAGTCGGGGCCAAAAATGTCATCCCCGCCCGTCAGATAGGTCATTTTGAACTGGGTGTTCATCGGATGGGGCTCCCATCCTAGAAAGACCACCGGCTTGCCGGCGCTGTCTGCACGTGCGACCTGGGCCAGCATGCCCTGTTCCGAGCTTTCGACGATTTCCATCGTGCCGGTTCCGAATTTGTCCGAGGCAACCATCTCAAGCAGCAGGCGATTGCCGTCATTGCCCGGCTCGATCGCATAAATCTTGCCGTCCAGATCTTTTTTATGCTCGGCGATCTTGGCGTAATCGGTGATGCCAAGGTTTTTGCCGGCCTCATTTGTCGCCAGCGTATATTTTGCGCCGGTCAGGTTGGTGCGTACCGTGTCGATCGTGCCCGAATCGCGATAGGGTTTCAGATCGCTTTCCTGGCTGGGCATCCAGTTGCCCAGAAACACATCCACATCGCCTTTCGCCATGGCGGTATAAGTCACCGGCAGCGAAAGGATCTTGGTTTCGGTCTTATAGCCGAGCGCCTGCAGGACGGTCGTGGTCAGTGCCGTAGTCGAGGTGATGTCCGTCCAGCCGACGTCGGAAAAGACGATATCTTGGCAAGATTGGGGTTCGGCGGCGAATGCTGGCGCGGCCAGCAAACAAACGGTGGCGGCCAGCAAGGTGCTACGAGCTGTCATTATTTAGGCTCCCTGTTTGTTGATTGACGAGTCAATTAAGAATAAGCTACCCCAGTCTGGCAACGATTTTTTTCGAAGAAGGCCAGAGGTTATGCCGAAACTTGGTGTCGAACCTATCCGAAAGGCGGCATTAATCAACGCTGCCATCACGATGGTGGGGCGGACCGGGTCCTTGGATGTGACCGTGGCCAAGATCGCCAAAGAGGCAGGAATGTCGCCCGCTTTGGCGCATCACTACTTTGGCTCGAAAGATAAGATCTTTCTGGCGGCGATGCGGCAAATCTTAAGCAATTACCGCGATGCTGTGCGCGAATCGCTGCAAACGGCCACGACGCCGCAGGAACGGTTACAGGCGATTGTGACCGCCAGTTTCGCCATGCCGAACTTTGATCGCAATACGGTCGCAGCATGGCTGAATTTCTATGCTTTGGCCTTGATCGATCCCGAGGCCACGCGCCTTTTGCGGGTCTATCGTAAGCGATTGCGCTCGAATCTGATGGCGGCACTTCGTCCGTTGATCCCGACCGATCCCACCCGCGCGGATGAAGTGGCCGAAACCCTTGGGGCGCTGATCGACGGCGTCTACCTGCGCGCGGCCCTATCGGAAAAACCTGATGCCTCGATGGCCGAGCGCATTGTTCACGACTTTCTGCAGGAGATCCTAGCATGACCCTGAATGCCCAGCCTCAAGCCAGCCTTTACATCAACGGCGCTTATGTCGAGGGCGAGGGGCCAGAGCTGCAGGTGCGTTATCCTTACAGCAACGCGGTCATCGCCACGCTGAAAGAGGCATCGGCGGCGCAGGTCGCGCAGGCAGTGGCTGCGGCCGCGCAGGCCCAAAAGGCATGGGCGGCGCTGCGACCGGTCGAACGGGGGCGGGTGCTGGCGCGCGCAGCCGCGATCATTCGCGCGCGCGGACCCGAACTTGCGCGGCTTGAGACGCTGGATACAGGCAAGCCCATTCAGGAAACCGAGGTCGCAGATTGGCCCTCGGGTGCGGATGCGCTTGAATATTTCGCAGGGCTTGGGCCGGTGCTGACGGGCGAATCGATCCCGTTGGGCGGGGATTTCGTCTATACGATCCGTGAGCCTTTGGGGGTTTGCGTGGGCATTGGCGCGTGGAACTATCCCAGCCAGATCGCCTGCTGGAAAGCCGCGCCTGCCCTGATCATGGGCAATGCCATGGTGTTCAAACCCAGCGAGGAAACCCCGCTTGGCGCCTTGAAACTGGCCGAGATCCTGACCGAGGCTGGCGCGCCTGCGGGCCTTTTCAACGTCGTTCAGGGGCGCGGCCAAGTGGGGGGGGCTTTGGTCAGCGACCCGCGCGTGGCCAAGGTTTCATTGACGGGTTCGGTTCCGACAGGGCGTAAGGTCTATGCCGCTGCCGCCGAAGGAATGCGCCATGTCACGATGGAACTGGGCGGGAAATCGCCCCTGATCATCTTTGATGACGCCAGCCTTGAGGATGCGGTCGGGGCGGCGATTTTGGCGAATTTTTATTCCTCGGGGCAAGTTTGCTCGAATGGGACGCGGGTGTTCGTGCAAGATGGCTTGCGCGACGCCTTTCTGGCGCGACTGGCCGAGCGCTGCGCCCAGGTGCGCATGGGCGATCCGCTGGATCCGCAAACCCAGCATGGGCCGGTGGTCAATGCGGCCCAGGCAGATAAAATCCGCGCAGCAATTGCCGCAGGCATCAGCGAGGGGGCAAGGCTGGTTTGTGGCGGCCCCGGCGAGGGGGCGTTCATTCCGCCAACGGTTTTTGCCGATGCCGATGACAAGATGAGCATCGCGCGCGACGAGATCTTTGGTCCGGTGATGACGGTCTTGTCCTTTACTGACGAGGACGAGGTCATTGCCCGCGCCAATGCCACCAGCTTTGGCCTGGCCGCTGGGGTGTTTACCCGCGATCTGGCCCGCGCACATCGCGTGATTGCCCAGCTTGAGGCGGGAACCTGTTGGATCAACGCCTATAACCTGACGCCGGTCGAAGCGCCCTTTGGCGGAGTCAAACAATCCGGGATCGGCCGCGAAAATTCGGCGGCGGCCATCGCTCACTATTCACAAATCAAATCCGTTTACGTCGGGCTGGGGGCCGTTGAGGCGCCATATTAAGGCAGATCCGCAACAAGCGGTGAAGGAGGGAAGATGAAGGCCGACTACGTCATTATCGGTGCCGGTTCTGCCGGATGCGCGCTGGCTTACCGGCTGGTCATGGCGGGCAAGCGGGTTGATCTGATCGAATTCGGGGGCTCGGATATTGGCCCCTTCATCCAGATGCCTGCGGCTTTGTCCTATCCGATGAACATGTCACGCTATGACTGGGGCTTTGCTTCAGAGCCCGAGGCCAATCTGGGCAATCGCCGTTTGGTGACGCCGCGCGGCAAGGTCATCGGCGGATCGTCCTCGATCAATGGCATGGTGTTCGTTCGTGGCCATGCCTATGATTTCGATCATTGGGCCGATCAGGGCGCTCATGGTTGGTCCTATGCCGATGTGCTGCCCTATTTCATCCGGATGGAAACATCGCATGGCGCGGTCAGCGACTATCGCGGCAGCGAGGGTCCGCTGCATGTCACCCGCGGTCAGCGTAAAAACCCGTTGTTCAACGCCTTTATCCGGGCGGGCCGCGAGGCGGGCTATCCCACCACCGAAGATTACAATGGCGCCCAACAAGAGGGATTCGGCGCGATGGAGGCCACGATCTGGGAGGGTCGCCGCTGGTCCGCCGCCAATGCCTATCTGCGTCCGGCGCTGAAAACGGGGCTGTTGCGGCTGCGTCGCGGTTTGGCAACGCGGGTGGTTTTTGACGGCAAAAGGGCCACCGGGGTCGAGATCCAGAATGCGCGTGGGCGCGAAGTGATCAGCGCAGCCCATGAGGTGGTCATTTCAGCCAGTTCCATCAACACGCCCAAGATCTTGATGCAATCAGGCATCGGCCCGGCGGATCATCTGCAAGAACATGGAATCACGCCTTTGGTTGATCGGCAGGGGGTCGGCGCCAACCTGCAAGATCACCTTGAAATCTATATGCAATACACCGCGACCCAGCCGGTGACGCTCTACAAGCATTGGAATCTTTGGGGCAAGGGCTCGATCGGGGCTCAGTGGATGGCGACGGGGCAGGGGCTTGGGGCCTCGAACCAGTTCGAAAGCTGCGGCTTTATCCGCTCGGCGCCCGGAGTGGCCTATCCCGATATTCAGTACCACTTCATCCCGCTGGCGGTGCGCTATGATGGCAAGGCCGCAGCCGAGGGGCATGGTTTTCAGGCCCATGTCGGGCCGATGCGTTCAAAATCGCGCGGAACGGTGCGGCTGCGCAGTGCCGATCCCGCCGAATCGCCCGAGATTCGCTTCAATTACATGTCCCATGAAAGCGACTGGGCTGAATTCCGCGCCTGTGTGCGCCTGACCCGCGAGATCTTTGACCAGCCAGCCTTTGCCGAATATCGCGGCCACGAGATCCAGCCCGGCAAGGATGTCAATTCGGACGCCGAAATTGACGCCTTTATTCGCGAACATGCCGAATCGGCGTTTCACCCCTGTGGCACGGCGCGGATGGGACGGGCCGACGATCCATTGGCGGTGGTCGACCCGGAATTGCGGGTCATCGGGGTCGAGGGGCTGCGCGTTGCCGATAGCTCGATCTTTCCGCGCATCACCAATGGCAACCTGAATGCCCCTTCGATCATGACCGGCGAAAAAGCCGCCGATCATATCCTGGCACGGGGGATGCTTGCGCCCAAGAACCTTGGCCCGCAGATGATTGCGGATTGGGAGCGGGCGCAAAGATCGGGCTAGGCGCCGTCGTTTTTCTTCAGCAGATCCGCCAGTCCCGCAAAGGGGCGGCGGGCGCTGTTTTCGTCGGTCGTATCATCGGCCTTGGGGGCGTCCAGCTGGGCGCCCTCGGCGCGCGGATAAAGCGGCAAAGCCAGTGCCAAAGCCTCGGCCATGACCTCGGCTGCGTCGATATACTGACCCAAGGGCTCGATATCGTCCTCGGGGATCTCGACCTCATCCTCTTCGGGGGGCGTGATATGGGGCGAGTAGACACGAGAGACATGCTCGGAGATCGAGGTCTTGACCGGCTCCAGCGTCACGACGCATGCCTGAACCACTGTGGCGGTCAGCTTACCGCTTAGCCGCCAGTCGTCCGATCCCGACGCCGTCAGGCGGCCCGAGAAGTGCAATTCGGGCAGGGCAAGCAGATTCAGCTGTTTTGCAAGCTCGGCCTTGGCCTCGGCATTTGGGGCAATTTTGAACTCTGTCGCTTGGCGTGGGTTCAGATGGGCCACGCGAAAGCGCGTATTTCGATCATTTTGGCGGGTCATAGGACGGTCTTTTGCTTACAAGTCTGATAGACTCAGGGATATTCTTGAGCGCGGGGGCCGAGTTTGCTAAGTCAGTCCCAAGGCGTCAACAGACGCATATGGGGGCAGACGATTAAGATGACCAGTTTTCGGCAGCATATCCGCGCGCTTGCCCTTATCTTGCCACTGGTGGCCGCCGGTTGCACCCATGTTTATCGCAATCATGGATATGTTCCGCCGCAGAATGATCTGGCCTTGGTCCAAGTTGGCAAAACCAGCCAATCCGAGCTTGATTCGTTGATCGGACGGCCAAGTGCTCAAGGTGTTCTGACGGGCTCGACCTGGTATTACGTCGGCTCGCGTTGGGATTATTTCGGGGCGCGCGAACCACGCGAGGTAGAGCGTCGCGTCGTCGCGATCAGCTTTAACGAGCAAGGCGTTGTGCAAGATGTGGCGACCTATGGGCTGGATCATGGCCGCGTGATCGAGCTGTCACGGCGCGTGACTGATTCGGGTATCGCCAATGTCAGCATCGTTCGCCAGCTGATGGGCAGCATCGGCCGGGTATCGGCAGGCGAGTTGCTGGATCAGTAAAACGCCCCAAGTCAGGCGCGGCGCAAGTCCTGTGCCGCATGAAAAAGCCCGGCCAAGGCCGGGCTTTTTGGTTTAAGCCACCGTCGCAGGTGTCAGCACTGATTTCAGCACCATTCCGGCTGAGCCGTCACGGCCGGGCAGGGGCGTTGCGTGCCACATTGCGTTAAGGACCGCTTCTTCGACGGCTTCGACCGTAGCCAGAAACAGCGGGTCCAGCCCATCGTCATCCAACCGCTCAAGCGACAAAAGCCCGCTGTCGGTTTTTTGGGGGCGGGCGGTGGAAAAGCCCAAGGCGATATCGCCGCTGCCATGGCCCAAATGGCTGCCAAGCCGCCCCAGACCCGCAGCCGCACGGCGCGAGATCCGCGTCAGCTGGCGCGAATCAAGCGGGGCATCGGTTGCCAGCACGATGATGATCGAGCCCTGATCGCGGGTCTCGGGGCCAGAAAGCGGGACACGCTGCCCCATGACCCGCAATTCAGAGCGCTGACCGAAGTTCGACAAGACCAATGCGCCAAGCGTATATCCGCCAACCTGACGCGATGCGGTGCCGATGCCGCCGTTGAAGCCAAAGGTTTTCATGCCGCGGCCAGCCCCGACAGTGCCTTGCGCAACCGGTCCCGGTTGGGCGGCGGCAATTGCGGCTGCCGCATCCGCAGGGCGCACGGCCAAGGCCTGAATATCATTCACGCGGCCATCATTGCATTCCAGCACCAGTGGATTGACCGTCGAGGTCGTGCGCCCAATCGCGGGATTGGCCGCGATGGCGTGGCGAATCAGTGCCTCGCTGCAGGCCGCGATGCCAAAGGTGTTGGTCAGCAGGATCGGGGTCTCGATCTCGCCCAGCTCGATCAGCTGGATCAGCCCTGCGCTTTTGCCAAAGCCGTTCAGCACCACCGCGCCCGCAGGAACCGGATCGGCGAAAAGATTGCCGTCATGGGGCAGGATTGCGGTGACGCCGGTTTGGATCGGGCCGTCATCCAGCGTGACCTGACCGACCGCCACCCCAGCGACATCACAGATAGAATTAGCCGGGCCGGCGGGCAGCGCCCACCAGTTCTGAGGATCAATATCGTGGCGCATATCAGCTTTCGGGGACGAATTTCAGGGCAAGACCGTTGATGCAATAGCGCAAACCGGTCGGTGGTGGGCCATCGGGAAAGACATGGCCAAGATGCGCATCACAGCGATGGCAGCGCACCTCGGTGCGAATCATCCCGTGGGTGACGTCACGATGTTCATCGATTGCGCCCCCCGGTTGCGAAAAGCTGGGCCAGCCGCAGTGGCTTTCGAATTTGGCATCGCCGTCAAAAAGTCTGGTCCCGCAGCAGGTGCAGACGTAATGGCCCGGCCCTTCGGGAAAGCCCGGATGTGAAAATGGGCGCTCGGTTCCGGCCTGACGGGTGATGCGGTAAGTCTCGGCGTCCAGAAGCGCACGCCATTCGGCATCTGATTTCGTGATCTTGTCGGACATCTGACCTCTACCATCTTGTTGTAGTCCTGTTACAACATAGAGCTAGCGATGAGCGGGACAAGGCAGGTTGGATCCACGGGGATCGGCGTTGGTTTCACTATGGGGTCTTCAGCCATGAGGGCGATTGAAAAAGGCCGCTATTCCCTTCGTCTCGCGGGAAATGCTCAGGATCTGGCAGCGGCGCAACGGTTGCGATGGTTGTGCTTCATGGGGGATCGGGGACCGTCGGGTTCACGCGATACCGATGATTATGATGCGCGCTGCGAGCATGTTTTGATCGAAGAGCGCAGCAGCGGCCAATTGGTTGCCTGTTTTCGCCTGCTGACGTTGCAGGGGGGCGCGGACATCGGGCAGAGCTATTCCGCACAATATTATAACCTATCGCTTTTGCAGACCTATTCGGGACGAATGGTCGAAATTGGACGCTTTTGCCTGCATCCGGAATGGCATGATCCCGATATCTTGCGCCTTGCCTGGGGCGCACTTGCGCGCCATGTCGATGAGGCCGGGGTTGGCATGCTTTTTGGCTGCTCGAGCTTTCAGGGCACGGCCACCGATCTTTATGAGGATGCATTTGCGATTTTGCGCGAAAAGCATCTGGCGCCGAAGCGTTGGCTGCCCCGCGTGAAGGCGCCGCAGATTTTCCGCTTTGCTCGTGCTTTGCGGGCGCGCAAGCCCGATCCCAAACGCGCCATGGCCGCCATGCCGCCTTTGCTGCGCAGCTATTTGCTGATGGGGGGGTGGGTGTCCGATCATGCGGTGGTGGATCCGCGCATGAACACGCTGCATGTTTTCACCGGGCTGGAGATTGCAGCCATTCCTCCCGCCCGAGCCCAGCTTTTGCGGGCGGCGGCAAGGTAGGATTTGGGTATTTAGGTGATGAAGAAGCCGTTGCGTTCTTATGTGTGAGGGACGCAGGCAAACACTTTGCATCTGCTCGGGGCTGGAGTATCTGTCCCGCTCATGAGCAAAAACTTTTCATTTTCGGTCTCGGCGAGCGATGGGCGGGCGCGAACTGGCGTGATCTCGACCCCGCGTGGCGAGATCCGCACCCCTGCCTTCATGCCAGTCGGTACGGCTGCGACCGTCAAGGCCATGATGCCTGAATCTGTCCGCGCGACCGGCGCGGATATTTTGCTGGGCAATACCTATCACCTGATGCTGCGCCCTGGCGCGGATCGGATCGAGCAACTTGGCGGTCTGCATAAGTTCATGAACTGGGAGCGTCCGATTCTGACTGATTCGGGCGGGTTTCAGGTCATGTCGCTGTCGGGGCTGCGCAAGCTGACCGAAGAGGGTGTGACCTTTTCCAGCCATGTCGACGGCTCGAAACATTTCCTGTCGCCCGAGACGAGCATGGAAATTCAGCGCAAGCTTGGCTCTGATATTGTCATGTGTTTCGACGAATGTCCGGCGCTGCCTGCGACGGATGAGGCGGTGGCCATGTCGATGCGCATGTCGATGCGTTGGGCGCAAAGATCGCGCGATGCCTTTGGGGATCGTCCGGGGCATGCACTTTTTGGGATCATGCAAGGTGGCGTGACCCGCGAGCTGCGCGAGGAATCGGCTGAGGCGCTGAAAGCGATCGGCTTTGAGGGTTATGCCATCGGCGGCCTTGCGGTCGGTGAGGGGCAAGAGGCGATGTTTGGCGTGCTTGACTATGCGCCAGGATTTTTGCCCGAGGACAGGCCACGCTATCTGATGGGCGTGGGCAAGCCTGATGACATCGTCGGCGCAGTTCAGCGCGGTGTGGACATGATGGATTGCGTTCTGCCCTCGCGTTCGGGGCGCACGGGCCAAGCCTGGACCCGTCGTGGTCAGGTCAATATCAAGAATGCGCGCCATGCAGACGATCCGCGCCCGCTGGATGCCGAATGCAGCTGCCCGGCTTGTACAGGCTATAGTCGTGCCTATCTGCATCATGTCTTCCGTGCGGGAGAGATGATCTCGGGGATGCTGCTGACTTGGCACAATCTGCATTATTTCCAAGAGCTGATGGCTGGAATGCGTGCGGCGATCGCCGCAGGCAATCTTGACGCCTTTGTTGCGGACTTCCATGCGCAGCGCGCCGAGGGTGATATTGAACAGCTTTAGGCTGCACCACCCGGATCGGCCGAGCGGCCCCTAGAAATTCCCAAGGCGGGCATTCTGCCTTGGGTGCTGTTTGCGCCACACCTGTGTTGCGTGAATTCATCACCGCAAAACATCTATGGGTTGAAAGTGCGCTTCGTGCCTGAGCGTGCTTGATATTTGTTCATTAAATCTGCTTTTGCACGGGTACGAAATGCGCAAAAGTTGGCGGACGACCCGCCCAATTTCGAAAGGCTCAGGCGGATGTCCGCAAAAGACGTCGAGACGATTACCACCACCGAAGAGCTGGCCGCTTTTTGCGCGCTGGCAAAAACAATGCCCTATGTCACGCTCGACACCGAGTTTCTGCGAGAGCGGACTTATTATTCCAAGCTGTGCCTGATTCAGGCCGCTTTGCCGCCGGCCGGGGTTGGTAAAAGTGGGGGCGGGCGCGCTGTCTTGATTGATCCGCTGGTGGGCGAAATGTCGCTTGAGCCGCTGTATGACCTGTTTCGCCATCGCGATACCGTCAAAGTTTTTCACGCCGCACGTCAGGATCTTGAGATCTTTTTTCACGACGCCGGCGTCTTGCCAGATCCGCTGTTTGATACGCAGATTGCGGCCATGGTCTGTGGCTTTGGCGAGCAGGTTGGCTATGAAACGCTGGTCAAAAAGATCGCACGTCATCCGCTGGATAAATCCAGCCGCTTCACCGATTGGTCGCGCCGCCCGCTGTCTGACGATCAGGCAGCCTATGCTTTGGCTGATGTGACCTATTTGCGGGCGATCTATGAATTCCTCTCTGCCCAGCTTGCCAAGACCGGCCGCGGTCCTTGGGTTGAGGAAGAGGTTGCCGTTTTGCTGAACGCAGAGACCTATATCAACCGCCCCGAAGAAGCATGGGAGCGCGTGCGCACACGCTCGGGTTCGCCCAAGTTTCTTGCAGTCGTGCGTGAGCTGGCCCAGTTCCGCGAGGCCTATGCCCAAAGCCGCGATGTCCCGCGCTCTCGGGTGTTCAAGGATGATGCCTTGGTCGAGCTGGCATCGACTCGGCCCCAAAGCGAGGCCGATCTGGGCAAGTCGCGCCTGTTACTGCGTGAGGCGCGCAAGGGCGAGATCGCGACAGGCATTCTGGCTGCGGTCAAGGCCGGGATGGAGAGCAAGGACCCGCCCAAAGTTGCCCATGAAGAGCCCGGACGCCCCGGCAATGCGGCCCTTGCCGATCTGTTGCGCGTTCTGTTGAAGGCCAAATCGGATGCGGCTGATGTTGCGCCGAAACTGATCGCCTCGGCATCTGATCTGGATGCCATCGCATCGGGCGAGCGGAACCTGCCGGCTTTGTCTGGCTGGCGCGCCGAGGTATTCGGCGCAGATGCCATTCGTCTGGCCGAGGGCGAAATTGCATTGTCTGCCGAAGGCGGTTCGGTGCGGATCGTCCAAGTTCCAGGGAAATAATGGTTCATATGTGATGCGCGTTACACTGGGTCGGCCATCGGTTGCGGATACGCTTGCGATCTCCGTCGCGATGATGGACCCGCGCATATCGAGCTGGCTGAACAGCTTTCCCTATGACGGGTTCAAGTCGCTGGACGCTCCGCTGAACTCGGCGACGCTTGGGGAATATGCTATTCTGGTCGAGGGGCGGTTTGCCGGACTTTTTCTGGCCGCCCCCGAGCTGGGATGCTGGGTTGACCGCAAATATCGGCGACAGGGCGTGGCCACCCGCGCGGCGGTTCTGGCCTTGTCGCGCTACTTTGCGCAAGGCGGCGGCTTTAGCCAAGCCCGAAGCCTGCCCGAGAACGAAGCCATGCGGTTTTTCCTGAAGGTGCTGGGCTTTCGGGAAAGTGCAGATGCATCGAGGCTAGAGCATCCGCCTGCGGTGATCTTGCATCGTCTGACCCGCGATGATTTCGCCCAAGCCCAGCCCTTTGCACTGACAACCGCGCGCACCACTGTCTCGCTGATACAGCCGAAAGATTACGCGTTGATCTATGACATCGCCATGCGCCGCGATGTCTTGAACGGGCATTCTCTGGCGGCTCCGGCGATGACAAAGGCCGCTTTTACGGCGCGATTCACGCCTTTCCGCGCAAGCCTTCCCGTACATGCGCTGATCCAGATTCAGGGACGAACAGTGGGCTATATCGGCATCAACGATGATCCCCTGCCCAAGGTCGATCTGCTGCTTCTTCCCGAGGTCTGGGGGCTTGGCATCGCCTCGGAGGTATTGCCAGCCTTCTGCGCCGAGATCTTCGAGCGTTACCTGCCCACAGAAATTTATGCCGAGGTGCGCACCGATAATCTGGCGGCCTGCAAGGTCATGGAGCGTTCAGGCTTCAAGCCAGATCTATGCATGACCGACATGCTGAGCCAAAACGCAATTTTGCGTTTTCGCTGCAAGCGGCCCTTTTCGCAGATCTAATCCCCTTGATCGGGGCGGCGGGCCGTCCAGCCGGGCAGGGCGTGATCGCAGGCCCGGCCTAGCTGGGGTGGGTGCATGCGCACCTGGATCGGATCAGCCCCGGGCCGCTTTTTCCTCGATGCCGGAACGCCCCTCGCGACGCTCGAGCTCGCAGATGACATCAGCCAGCGAGACATCGCGCGCCGTCAGCATGACCAGCAAATGATAAAGGACGTCGCCTGCCTCTGAGATCAGGCGGTCACGGTCGCCTTTGACGGCTTCGATAATGGCCTCTACCGCTTCTTCACCGAATTTCTCGGCGCATTTTTCGGGGCCTTTGGCCAAAAGCTGGGCAGTCCAGCTTTCCGCTGGATCTGCGCCACGCCTTGCAGAAATCGTTGCGGCAAGACGGGTCAGCGCGTCAGATTGCGGCAGGTTCTGGGTCATGACAGCCTCATGGGGATGCCGGCTGCAGCCATGTAAGCCTTGGCCTCGCCGATGGTGTAGGTGCCGAAGTGAAAGATCGAGGCGGCCAGAACGGCGCTTGCATGACCGTCTTTCACGCCTTCCACCAGATGTTCCAGCGTGCCAACTCCGCCAGATGCGATCACGGGAATATTGACGGCATCGGCGATGGCGCGGGTCAAAGGCAGGTTGAAGCCCGCCCTTGTGCCATCGCGGTCCATACTGGTCAGCAAGATTTCTCCTGCCCCTTTTTCTGCCACCAGGCAGGCAAATTCCACGGCATCGATACCGGTCGCTTTGCGCCCGCCATGGGTAAAAATTTCCCAGCGTCCCGGTGCCACGGTCTTGGCGTCGATGGCGCAGACGATGCATTGGCTGCCGAAACGGTCTGCGGCCTGTGCGATCACATCCGGATCAGCGACTGCCGCTGAATTGAAGCTGACCTTATCGGCCCCGGCCAGCAAAAGCGCACGCACATCATGATGGCTGCGAACGCCGCCCCCAACGGTCAGCGGGATAAAGCATTGCTCGGCGGTGCGGGTGACCAGATCGAACATGGTGCCACGGTTTTCATGGGTGGCATGAATGTCCAGAAAGCACAGCTCATCCGCACCTGCTGCGTCATAGGCACGCGCGGCTTCGACCGGATCACCGGCGTCGATCAGATCGACAAAGTTCACGCCCTTGACGACACGGCCGTCGGCGACATCCAGACAGGGAATAATGCGGGTTTTCAGCATGAGGCCTCCTGACCGGGCCGGGTGTAGCGGCTTGCGCCGCCAAGGGAAAGCCTAACCCACATGACGTGCTGGCAAAACGGGCTTGCGAATGCGCATCATGGCAGGTCTTGGGCGATCGGGTGACGGCTCCCGCCACTAAGCGGGAACCTGAATAAGCGGGGCCGTGCGACCCGAGGCGCCCCCTTAGGCAAGCGCCTTCAAGGCCGCGCTCAGGTCAATTGCGCCGTCATAAAGCGCGCGCCCCGAGATGGCGCCTGCGATCACGCCGGTTGCCTTCAAGGCCGCCAGATCCGCCATCGAGGATACCCCGCCCGAGGCAATCACCGGGATCGATACCGCGCGGGCCAAGGCCTCGGTCGCCGAGATATTGGGGCCCTGCATCGCGCCATCACGATCAATATCGGTATAGATGATCGCAGCAACTCCGGCATCCTCGAACTTTTTCGCCAGATCGGTCGCGTTGACATCGGTTTCCTCAGCCCAGCCGCGGGTCGCAACCTTGCCCTGACGCGCATCGATGCCGACGGCAATCTTGCCAGGAAAAGCCATGGCCGCCTCGTGGACCAAAGCGGGGTTCTCGACCGCCACCGTCCCCAGAATGACGCGCGAAAGACCGCGGCTGATCCAGGCCTCGATCGTTGCCATGTCGCGGATACCGCCTCCCAATTGCGTGGGAATGTCCAAAGCATCCAGGATCGCCTCTACGGCCTCGGCATTGACCGGATGACCAGCAAAGGCACCGTTCAGATCAACAAGATGCAGCCATTGCGCACCCGCATCCTGAAAAGCACGCGCTTGTGCAGCGGGATCCGTGCCAAAGACGGTCGCAGCCTCCATCTCGCCGCGCAGCAGCCGCACGCAATTTCCGTCTTTAAGATCGATTGCGGGGTAAAGGATCATCGCGTCTCTCCTGTAACTGCCCTTTGCGGGAAAGGTCTGGCGTCCCTTTGCCATATCTCGAGCGTTTCAGGAACCCTGACCGAGCCGCACAAAGCCTCCCCCCTGCGTGCTGACCAACAATCGCCCCCACCTGCCGCAAGCAACAGCCCTCATCACGGGCCGTCACTGCCCAAGGCCTGTCACATCCCCGCGGATTTGAACCTCACGTCACGCTTGCCGCAAACCCATCCCGCAAAGCATGCTTTGGGGTGTCCGTGGGTCTTAAGCAGGGGAGAGCAATGAAGACACTCATCTGGGCCGGCGCCATCTCGATGTTGGCCATGACCGCACAAGCCGAAGGTATCAGCGGCATTTTCCAAACTCAGCCCAATGATCAGGGCCATATCGGCATGGTCGAGTTCTACCCCTGCGGGGCAGCCTATTGCGGCAAATTGATCCGCTCTTTCGATACCCAGGGCAAGGAAATCACATCGCCCCATCAGGGCAAAAACATCGTTGCCAATATGAAAGACAACGGGGACGACACATTTTCGGGTGGCACGATCTGGGATCCCGGTTCCGGGAAAACCTATAAATCCAAAATGACGCTTTCAGGAAAGACGCTGAACGTGTCGGGCTGTGTCGCAGTCTTTTGCCGAACGCAAAGCTGGACGCGCGTCAAATAGGTAAGGACTGGCTTCCAGGCAGGCATTGTCTTTCATGCAGAAATATCCTGCGGGGTACGGGGGCGCATAGCCCCCGTGAGCTTGCCTGCAGATATCCGCTAAAGGTGATCGTTTCAGGCCCCTGTCACGACGCTTAAGGTTTCCAGCGCAGAAAGTTCGAAATCAGCCGCAAGCCAAGCGCTTGTGATTTTTCCGGGTGAAACTGCATGCCAAGAATATTATCGCGCCCCACGATCGCTGTAACCGCGCCGCCATAATCGACCGATGCAATCAGATCGGCAGGGTTGCTCACGCGGAACTGCCAGCTATGGACGAAATAGGCGTGATCCCCGGTCGAAACCCCGTCCAGCACAGGATGCGCGCGGTGCAAAACCAGATCGTTCCAGCCCATATGCGGCACTTTCAAGTTGCCCGCGTCAATCGCGACGATTTCGCCGCCGATCCAGCCCAAACCTTGGGTGGGGCGATATTCATAGCCGCGCTCGGCCAGCATTTGCATGCCCACGCAGATGCCCAAGAAGGGGGTTGCGCGTTTTAAAACCGCCTCCTCCAGCGCATCGATCATGCCCGGTACGGCACTTAGCGCGTCGCGGCAGGCGGGAAAGGCGCCATCGCCGGGCAGGACGATGCGGTCGGCTTTGGCGACGACCTCGGGGTCCGATGTTACCACCACTGTCGCCCCGACCTCTTGGCCGGCAAGCATCATCGCCTTGGCGGCAGAGTGCAGATTGCCGCTGTCGTAATCAACTAATGCGACCCGCATCAAAGCGCGCCCTTGGTCGAGGGGAGAATGCCCGACATCCGCGGATCTGGCTCGACCGCCTCGCGCAGCGCCCGCGCCACCGCCTTGAAGGTGGCCTCGGCAATGTGATGGCTGTTAAAGCCGTGCAGGCGATCGATATGCAGCGTGATCCCGCCATGTGTCGACAGCGCCTGAAAGAATTCGCGCACCAGCTCGGTGTCGAAGGCGCCAATTTTCTGGGTCGGAAAATCCACGTTCCAGATCAGAAACGGGCGTGCGGACAGGTCCAGTGCCGCGCGGATCAGGCTGTCATCCATCGCCAGATGGAATGAGCCATAGCGGCGAATGCCACGCTTGTCGCCAAGAGCCTGAACCAATGCCTGCCCAATCGCAATGCCGGTGTCCTCGACGGTGTGGTGATCGTCGATATGCAGATCGCCCGTGGCGCGAATGGTCAGATCGATCAGCGAATGTCGCGAGAGCTGATCAAGCATGTGATCGAAAAATCCGACCCCGGTCTGATTGTCGTATCGACCGCTTCCATCCAGATCGAGGGTAACCTCGATTTTGGTTTCGGCCGTCTCGCGGGTGATCGTGGCGCGGCGCATCGGCAATCCCTCATCATGTGACAAGGCCTTATAGGTCGGCTTCCTCTTGCTGGAAAGCCGCGCTTTACGCGCAATTGCTGCGTGAAAGTGCCTCGGATTTCATCGCAACCTTGTCATGAGGGTCTTGGGATGCCAAAAGTTGGCAATGACTGAAAAGGACGCAAAGACATGATCGGTAACCTGACCGCCAGCGAGCAACGTCTGAATGCGGCCTTGGACAGGATCGATGACGCCATTTCCCGCACGGCCGAGGCGCTGAGCAAGCCCGCTGCTGCGCCGCAAACCTCTGGATCGTTATCCGACGATGAGGTGCTAGAGGCGCTGGCAGCCGAGCAGGATGAGCTGCGCAAGGGCTATGAGGGGGCTTTGGCCCGTCAGGCCGAGCTGCAAGCCCAGCTTGATGAGATGCACAAGCAATTGAGCGCGGCTTGTGCGCAGGCCGAGGCGCTGGCAACTGCCAATGAGGCACTGACCCAGGCCAATCGCCAGCTGTTGTCGCGCGCCGATAGTGGTGGCGCACAGGCTGATGATATTCGCGCGGCACTCGAGGCTGAACTTGACGCCCTGCGTTCCGTGCGCAGCGCCGAAATCGGCCGAATCACGGGCATCATTGATGCGCTGGATCGCATGATCGGTACGCCACGCCCGCAAAGGCATGACGCCGATCCGCATCACCAACCAGCCGCAAGCAACGGTGTTGAGCAGGTGCAACACGCGCAAGAAAGCGAGAGGGGCTAAGAATGGCTGAGGTCGAATTCACCATCGGGCACAAGCAATATGTCGTGGCCTGTCAGGAGGGCGAAGAACGTCTGTTGAAGCGTGCCGCCGGTATGCTGGATACAGAAGCCCAGCAGATCCTGTCGCAGGCAGGACGGATGCCCGAGCCGCGCCTGTTGTTGCTGACCGGGCTCATGCTTGCAGACCGCACCTCGGCCCTTGAAGATCGCGCGATGGCCGCCGAACGCGAGGTCGCCCGACTGAAAGCCAACCCTCCCAAAGTCGAAGTCCCGATCGTGCCGCCGCATGTCGCCGAGGCCTTGGCCGAAATGACCGCACGTGCCGAGGCACTGGCCATGAAGCTTGAGGATTGCTTGGCGGGCAAGTGATCTTGCTGGCCCAGTCGCCGCAGCACCGCTTTAATCCATGACCTGAACCTGAAAGCGCCGTCCCACACTGGGGCGGCGTTTGCGATTCGCGGGAATATTCTTCTGATCCGGCCTATCTGGTTGCGATGATGCGAACCGTTTCCCGACAGGAATGGGGATCAAGGTAAATTTTCCTGATTGCGGCAGTGAAATCAGAAAGACTTAAAGTCTAGTGACTTTATCGTAATTTTTTCCTTGCTAATTACGACTAACACTGTCGATATTTGCGACGGATAAGGGTCGCGGGATCAAAAGCCGCCGCCTGATAGGAACAGCAGGAAGGATGTGGAAATGAACGGCACTGATCTTTTCTTCGGCAAGACCCTAAGATTGCGCGGTCTGCGCGGACGTGCCGCGGTGGTGATGACGGCGCTTGGTCTGGCTCTGGCCGGGCACGGCGCAAGCGCGGCCGACAAGTTGCTGAACGTCAGCTATGACCCCACGCGCGAACTTTACCGCGCCGTCAACGAAGCTTTCGCGGCCAAATGGAAGACCGAGGGCCATGAGGCCCCCTTGCTAGAGGCATCCCATGGTGGTTCGGGTTCGCAGGCGCGTGCGGTGATCGATGGGCTTCCCGCTCAGGTCGTGACGCTGGCGCTGGGCGCGGATATCGATCAGATCGCGGCCAAGGGGCTGCTGCCTGCCGATTGGCAATCACGCCTGCCGCATAACTCCTCGCCCTATACCTCGACCATCGTGTTTCAGGTGCGCGAGGGTAACCCGAAGGGCATCAAGGACTGGGGCGATCTGGTCAAGGACGGGGTCGAGGTGATCACACCCAACCCGAAAACCTCGGGTGGGGCGCGCTGGAACTATCTGGCGGCTTGGGCCTGGGCGCAGAAAAACAACCAAGATCCCAAGGAATTCGTCGGCAAGCTTTATCAGAACGTTCCGGTTCTGGACAGCGGGGCGCGCGGCTCGACCACGACCTTTACCCAGCGCGGTATCGGTGATGTGCTGCTTGCCTGGGAGAATGAGGCCTATCTGGCCTTGGCCGAGCTGGGCGAGGGCGAATTCGACATCGTCGCACCTTCGGTTTCGATCCTGACCGAGCCGCCGGTGGCCGTGGTTGATAAAAACATCACCTCGCCGGAACAGGGCGAGCTGGCCAAAGCCTATCTCGACTTTCTGTATTCGCCCGAGGGGCAGGCCATCATCTATAAGAATTTCTACCGCGGTTGGGACACATCCAAGGCCGATCCCGCTGATGTGGCGCGTTTCCCGGAACTTGACCTGGTGACGATTGCCGATTTCGGCGGCTGGGGCAAAGCGCAGGCCGAGCATTTCGGCGATGGCGGCACCTTCGACCAGATCTATACGGCGAAATAAGGCGAGGTCGTTTGATGAGGGCGCTAGTACAGAAATCCCCCATGCCAGGCTTCGGCCTTGGCATGGGCATCACCCTGACCATGCTGTCGCTGGTCGTGCTGTTGCCGATCGCGGCGCTGCTGGTTCAAGGGTTCAGCTTTGGTCCGGGCGCTGTTTGGAAAGTGGTCAATACTGAACGTGTCTGGGCAGCCTTGTTTCTGTCCTTTCGCGTGGCGCTGTTTGCGGCGGCATTCAACCTGATTTTCGGCGTGGTACTGGCCTGGGTGCTGGCGCGCTATGAGTTTCCCGGCCGGCGGGTCGTCGATGCGATCGTCGATCTGCCCTTTGCCCTGCCGACGGCTGTGGCAGGCATCGCGTTGACGGCGCTTTATGCGCCGAACGGTCTTTTTGGCGGCTTTGCCAAGGCTTATCTGGCGCCGTTGGGAAATACCCTGCTTGGCCCCTTTGGCCTGCATTTCTCGGGCAAGATTGCCTATACGCAATGGGGTATCCTGATTGCGCTGATCTTTGTCGGACTGCCTTTCGTGGTGCGCACGGTTCAGCCGGTCATCGCCGAGATCGAACGTGAGGTCGAAGAGGCCTCGGCCACATTGGGCGCAAGCCGTGGCTATACGTTGCGTCGGGTGATCTTGCCGATGCTGATGCCGGCTGCGCTGACGGGCTTTGCCCTGTCGCTGGCGCGCGCCGTTGGAGAATACGGCTCGGTCATCTTTATCGCGGGCAATATTCCCCTCAAGACCGAAATTGCCCCGCTGTTGATCGTCATCCGCCTCGAGGAATTCGACTATGGCGGTGCCTCGGCCATCGGGATCGCGATGCTGGCCATCTCGTTCACGATGCTGCTGGTCATCAACCTTATCCAGATCTGGAGCAGACGGAGAATTGGCAATGTCTGAGACCTCACTCGACCCCGTTGCCCTTGCCCCAACCTGGCAGCCCGTCACCGAAGAGCGGCGCCCCGTTCGCATCGCGCTGATCATCATCTGCCTTGCCGTGCTGGCACTTTTGGTAGTCGCGCCCTTGATGTTGGTCTTTGCCGAGGCGCTGGCAAAAGGGGGCCAAGCCGCCCTTGACTCGCTGAGCCAGCCCGAGGCGCGATCCGCGATCTGGCTGACCTTGCTTGTCGCGGGGATCTCGGTGCCGTTGAACGCGGTTTTCGGGGTTGCCGCAGCCTGGACCATCACCAAGTTCGACTTTCGCGGCAAAGCCTTTTTGATCACGCTGATCGATCTGCCCTTTTCCGTATCGCCCGTGGTGGCGGGGCTGGCGCTGATTTTGCTCTTTGGGACCAATAGCCTGATCGGGGGCTGGCTTGTTGGCATGGGCTATCCGGTGATCTTTGCCTTGCCGGGGATTGTGCTGGCCTCGATGTTCGTGACCTTTCCCTTTGTCGCCCGCGAGCTGATCCCGGTGATGGTCGAACAGGGCCGCGTCGAAGAGGAAGCCGCCTTGACCCTGGGGGCATCGGGCTGGCGCACCTTCATGACTGTCACCTTGCCCAATATCAAATGGGCGCTGCTCTATGGCGTCTTGTTGTGTAACGCGCGCGCCATGGGTGAATTCGGTGCGGTTGCAGTGGTTTCGGGCAAGATCCGGGGCCAGACCGCCACCATGCCGATCGCCATCGAAATGGCCTATAACGAATATTTGTCGGTTGCGGCCTTCAGTATGGCCGCAGTTCTGGCGGCACTGGCACTGGTCACCTTGCTGCTCAAGACGTTGCTGGAATGGCGTTATGCCGATCAGCTTGCCTCGGCGCGTCGTCATTAAACGCCAGATGAAAGGTTTGCAGATGCATATCGAAATCGACGAAATCGCAAAAAGCTTTGGCGCAACCTCGGCCTTGATGCCAGTCAGCTTGCAGATTCCATCGGGGGCGCTGGTCGCGCTGCTGGGGCCTTCGGGCTCGGGCAAGACGACGCTGCTGCGCATTCTGGGCGGGCTCGAATTTCCCACTTCGGGGCGGGTGCTGTTTGATGGCCAGGATGCGACCGGGCTGACGGTGCAGGAACGACGCGCGGGCTTTGTCTTTCAAAGCTATGCCTTGTTTCGCCATATGACGGTCTTTGAAAATATCGCCTATGGGCTGCGGGCGCGACCGCGCAAGACCCGCCCAACCGGCCCCGAGATCGACCGCCGTGTCCACAAGCTGCTTGAGCTGATCCAGTTGCCCGACATCGGCAAGCGCTATCCCAGCCAGCTGTCAGGCGGCCAGCGCCAGCGCGTGGCCCTGGCCCGCGCCTTGGCCATCGAGCCGCGCATGCTGCTGTTGGATGAGCCCTTTGGCGCGCTGGATGCGCGGGTGCGCAAGGAGTTGCGGGCCGGTTTGCGTGACATTCACGATTCGACCGGGCTGACATCGATCTTTGTGACCCATGATCAGGAAGAGGCGATGGAACTGGCCGATCTGGTCGTGGTCATGTCGATGGGCCGGATCGAGCAGATCGGCCGTCCCCAGGACATTCGCGCCCGTCCGGCGACCGAATTCGTTCGCAGCTTCATCGACGCCTGACGCGGATCTGACCGCCCGGATGCCTTGTACGAACGCGCCGCCCCCTTAGGATTAGGGGGCGCGCAGATGGCTGACATAGACCATCATCGCATTATCCAGTGCCGATACGATCCCCTCATTGGGGTGCCAATCCTCGATATGGCCATCCGTTGCCATGCGCGCCAAGCCGTAAACGATGGCGCGCGCGCCAAGGATGATGTGGTCAGGGTTGGCATCCGCACGCAGGATCTTTTTGCTTTGCGCATCAGCCAGCAGCCGCAGCATCAGCGCACGCAGCTCGCTATTGTTGCGCAACAACAGTTCCGAGGATTCGAATTCGATGAACTGACGCGAACTGATCACCGTGAAATGCGTAGGGTTGTTCATCGCCCAGCTTAGGTACCCACGACCAATCGCAGTCAAAGAGGCAATCGGATCGTCCGAAGTCTCTTTGGCCATCGCGACCTGAACCGCTTGGCGGAGCAGTTGCGATGCCTGTTCGGCGACAGCCGTCAGCAGCGCGGTCTTGGACGGGTAATGGCGAAACGGCGCGCCCGGCGAGACCCCCAACCGTTTGGCGACCTCACGCACGGAAAGTTTTTCCAGACCGGATTCTGCAATCACCTCGACCGTGGCCAGCAGCAGCGCCTCGGCCAGATTTCCATGATGATAGCCGCGAGACTGCAATGAATCGTCCGAGGGCAAATTTGTGGATTTCTCAACCGGTGGGGGAAACATGGCGGCTCAATGTAATCATTGTTTACAACGAAAGCAAAAAAAGTAGAGTTGTCGTGTGAGGCTTAGGTGGTGGTTTGTTTTTTTTAGCGTATGCCTAACGTAACGAGTTTGTTTTTATTTACAATTCCAGTGATCGCCTCTGCGAAAGTGCGTCCAAGGATTCGCCTACTTTGGCCGCCTGACGCAGAAGCGATTACAACGTAGCCCCCCTCCAGCGCCGCAAAAGCTTGGTTCCGTCGAAAGCAACCACGACCGGAAGTCAACCGGCATTGCACGCTGATCCCAGAGGTTTTGGCCAGCTTGGCCCAGGGCAGTTGCAGATTGCCGGCATGACGCGGGGCAGGCTCTATCGGCGCTTGTCAAAGTCGAAATGAATTCGCATTCTGCCGTGGGGTCGCAGTTTTTCCTTGCCGAAAAGCTGTGTCTGCACTTGCGCGTCTTTCAGCCATAGCTATAACCCCGGACGATTTATCAGCCGCCAACCGCCCGAGGAACATCCCATGCCGAAAAGAACCGATCTCAAATCCATCATGATCATCGGCGCGGGACCTATCGTCATCGGCCAGGCCTGCGAGTTTGACTACTCGGGCGCCCAGGCCTGCAAAGCTTTGCGTGAAGAAGGTTACCGGGTCATTCTGGTCAACTCGAACCCGGCGACGATCATGACCGACCCGGAAATGGCAGATGCCACTTATATCGAGCCGATCACCCCAGAAATCGTCGAGAAAATCATTGCCAAGGAACGCCCCGACGCGCTTTTGCCGACGATGGGCGGTCAGACTGGCCTGAACACCGCATTGGCGCTGGCTGATGCAGGCGTTCTGAACCGTTATGGCGTCGAACTGATCGGCGCACAGCGCGCGGCCATCGAAATGGCCGAAGACCGCAAATTGTTCCGCGAGGCCATGGACCGTATCGGCCTGGAAAACCCACGCGCGACGATTATCTCGGCTCCGAAGCTGGCCAATGGCAAATATGATGTCAGCGCCGGCGTTGCCGAAGCGATGAAGTCGCTTGAAGATATCGGCCTGCCCGCAATCATCCGCCCCGCCTTTACCCTTGGCGGCACCGGCGGTGGCGTGGCCTATAACCGCGACGATTACGAGGCGATTTGCCGCTCGGGTCTGGACGCATCGCCCGTGGCACAGATTCTTGTCGATGAATCGCTGCTGGGTTGGAAAGAATACGAGATGGAAGTCGTGCGCGATCGCAACGACAATGCCATCATCGTCTGCTCGATCGAAAACATCGATCCGATGGGCGTGCATACGGGCGACTCGATTACTGTCGCACCGGCTCTGACGCTGTCGGATCGCGAATATCAGGCGATGCGCAATGCTTCGATCGCGGTGCTGCGCGAGATCGGCGTCGAGACCGGCGGTTCGAACGTGCAATGGGCGGTGAACCCCGCTGACGGCCGCATGGTCGTGATTGAAATGAACCCGCGTGTGTCGCGTTCGTCTGCGCTGGCCTCGAAAGCGACGGGCTTCCCGATTGCGAAGATCGCGGCGAAACTGGCTGTTGGCTATACGCTGGACGAGCTGGACAACGACATCACCAAAGTCACCCCCGCGTCGTTCGAACCCTCGATCGACTATGTCGTGACCAAGATCCCGCGCTTTGCCTTTGAGAAGTTCCCCGGCTCCAAGGCCGAGCTGACCACGGCGATGAAATCGGTGGGCGAGGTTATGGCCATTGGCCGCACCTTCCACGAATCGCTGCAAAAGGCCCTGTGCTCGATGGAGAACGGCCTGACCGGCCTGGACGATATCGAGATCCCCGGCGCGCCGGAAAAGGCAGCTGTCATCAAGGCAATCTCGCCCCAGACCCCTGACCGCCTGCGCCTGATCGCACAAGCGATGCGTCACGGCCTTAGCGATGACGAGATCCAGCAAGCGACCGCATTCGATCCGTGGTTCCTGTCGCGCCTGCGCGAGCTGGTCGAGGTCGAGGCCGATGTGATCGCCAATGGTGTTCCCGCCGATGTGGATGGTTTGCGCCGCCTGAAAATGATGGGCTTTACCGATGCCCGTCTGGCGACCCTTGGCAAGCAGTCCGAGGCCGCTGTTCGCAAGGCGCGTCGTGCGCTGCAACTGCACCCGGTCTTTAAGCGCATCGATACCTGTGCCGCCGAATTCGAGGCACAGACGCCTTATATGTATTCGACCTATGAGGCCCCGGCGATGGGCGATGTCGAAAACGAGGCCCGTCCTTCGGACCGTAAGAAAGTCGTCATCCTGGGTGGCGGCCCGAACCGGATCGGGCAGGGGATCGAATTCGACTATTGCTGCTGCCATGCGTGCTTCTCGCTGTCGAAGGTCGGCTACGAGACGATCATGATCAACTGCAACCCCGAGACGGTTTCGACCGATTACGACACCTCGGACCGGTTGTATTTCGAGCCTTTGACCTTTGAACATGTGCTGGAAATCCTGCGCATCGAAAAGGAAAACGGCACGCTGCACGGCGTTATCGTTCAGTTCGGTGGCCAGACGCCGCTGAAACTGGCGAATGCTTTGCAAGAGGAAGGCATTCCGATCCTTGGCACCACGCCGGATGCAATCGACCTTGCCGAAGACCGTGAGCGTTTCCAGCAGTTGCTGAATGATCTGGGCCTGAAGCAGCCGATCAACGGCATTGCGCATACCGATGAGCAAGCCATTGAAATCGCGGGCCGCATTGGTTTCCCGCTGGTGATCCGCCCGTCCTATGTTCTGGGTGGTCGCGCGATGGAAATCGTGCGCGACATGGATCAGCTGCACCGCTATATCCGTGAGGCCGTGAAGGTTTCGGGCGACAGCCCCGTGCTGCTTGACAGCTATCTTTCGGGCGCAATCGAGGTTGATGTCGATGCGCTGTCGGATGGTAAAACCGTCCATGTCGCTGGCATCATGGAACATATCGAAGAGGCAGGGGTCCATTCGGGCGACAGTGCCTGCTCGTTGCCGCCCCACACCCTTAGCCCGGCAATCATCGCCGAGCTGAAAGAGCAGACCGTCAAGATGGCGCTTGCTTTGAACGTGGTCGGCCTGATGAACGTGCAATTCGCGATCAAGGGCGAGACGATCTATGTTCTTGAGGTGAACCCGCGTGCGTCGCGCACCGTGCCTTTCGTCGCAAAAGCGACCGATAGCGCGATCGCGTCGATTGCTGCACGTTTGATGGCCGGTGAGCCGATGGCGAACTTCCCCGCCCGCGCAGCCTATCCTGAAGGCGTTGGCATGGATGATCCGCTGCCCTTCGCCGATCCGATGACGCTGGCAGACCCCAATACGCCTTGGTTCTCGGTCAAAGAGGCCGTGCTGCCCTTCGCCCGCTTCCCCGGTGTCGACACGCTGCTTGGGCCGGAGATGCGCTCGACCGGTGAAGTGATGGGTTGGGACCGTACGTTTGCACGCGCTTTCCTGAAGGCGCAAATGGGTGCGGGCGTCGAGCTGCCCAGCTCGGGACGTGTGTTCATCTCGGTCAAGGATGCCGATAAGACCCCCGAGCTGGCCGAGGCCGCGCGGGATCTGACCGAAATGGGCTTTACGCTGATTGCCACCCGCGGCACGGCGGAATTCCTGCGCGAGGCTGGTGTTCAGACCGAGCTGGTCAACAAACTGTACGAAGGTCGCCCCAATATCGTGGATCGCCTTAAGAACGGCGAGATCACGATGGTTCTGAACACGACCGAAGGGACGCAGGCCATTGCCGACAGCCGCGAAATTCGCGCGGTCACGCTTTACGGCAAGACGCCCTATTTCACCACCGCAGCGGGCAGCATCGCCGCTGTTGCCGCGATCAAATCGCGCGGTGAAGGCGAAGTGGGCGTGCGCGCGCTGCAAGCCTAAAGCCACAAGCGAACACGAGTAAGAAAAGGGCCCCGATGACGGGGCCCTTTTTGTTTGTCGGAAACTGTTTGGTCTGGCGCGACCTTGCCCCGCAACCCTTCGCGCGCAGGGGCAGGGGCAGGGGGATGGCGGCGGCGTGGGGGGCCGAGTGCGTGGGCGAATGGCCACGGGTCGCTAACCCGCAGGAAAAGCGCGGGTGCAGGAAAAGCAGAGACCGGGAAAACAGGGGTCAGAAAAAGCAGGGGCGGCGGTCAGCGCGTTGTGGAGGTGCGCGCCTCAAAGCGGGCATAGCTGGCTCGGCTTAGACCAAGCGTTACCAGCGCCATGATGACCACACCCGCCATCATCAGATACCAAGCCTGCGTCAAGGATGCGAAATGGTCTTTGATCGCACCCGCAACAAAGGGCAGCGCGCTGGCCAGAATATAGCCCCCGCCCTGAACAAATCCTGCAAGATCACCGGCGATTTCGGGGTTCGAGGCGTGGTCCATTGTCACGATCAGGCCCAAAGGAAAGACCGAGCCGATGCCGATGCCGATGCCCAAAAGCACCATTGCCGGAACCGCCATGCTGATCGGGGCCGCCACCAACAAGATCAGTCCCAGCATCAGGCAGGTCAGCACCGCAAAAATCGGGCCCCGGCGGTCGGGAAAGCGCCCGATCAGGGCAGCGATGGCAAGGCCTGCAAAGACCTCGGTGATGGTCAGACCTGCCAGCATATAGCCGCTGGCCTCGCGGCCCAGACCAAGGTCCTGATAATAGGGCGGCAGCCAGGCAAGCACCAAAGTATAAGATCCGGTCCCCAGGCCGAAAAAGACGATCAACTGCCAGGCGCGCGCAATCGTATAAAGCGAGACCTTGCGGTTTGCGCTGTGACTTGCCGTCCCCACCGGGGTTGAGGGGGCAACCCACCACCATACGAGCAACCCCATCAGCGCGGGCAACGACCACAGGGCCAGCGCGCCGGGCCATCCCAGCACCCGCGTCAGATCCGCCGAGCTGGCCGCGCCAAAGGCCGATCCGGTCATGATGCCGGTGGTATAAAGAGCCATGACCGTGCCCGTCGACATGCCAAAATGGCGCTTGATCAGGCCAGGCAGCAGCGTCTGAACCAGCGCAATGCCCAACCCGCCCAGAACTGCACTGCTCAGCATTCCCGCCGCATTGTGAAAGGGCAGTCGCATTGCGCAGGCCACCGTCAAACAGAAGGCCCCCAACGCAATGCCACGCTTCTCGCCCATCAGTCGCCGCACGCCAGAGCCGCACAGAGCGACCAGACCCATCACCAAAATGGGCAATGTGGTCAAAAGGCCCGCCTGAGCCGAGCTTAGCCCGGCATGCTCCTCGATCAGATCAATCACCGGGCCAAGCACAGCCATGACCGGGCGCAAGCTGAGCGAGAGCAGCAAGATCGCCAAAAGAAGCGGGCGGTTGGCTTTGGTCATTGATCTGTCTCCTTCGGGCGTCAGCTTCGCGAACCTAAACCAGTGTCAACGGAATGACCCGCGCTAATGCGCCTTTACGGTTTCAGGAAAAGGTTGAACCTGCTGTCGGTATTTGTTGAAGGTCACGGCACAACAGGTCACACCGCTGCAAATTGGATCGGGGCGCAAAAGCATGACGACGGATTTTCTGGTGATTGGTGGCGGGATTGCCGGCGTATCGGCCGCGGCCGAGTTGTCTGGCCTGGGCAGTCTGCGCCTGATCGAGGCCGAGGCCCAGCCTGCCTATCACGCCTCAGGGCGCTCTGCCGCGCTTTACGAGCCATTCTATGGCCCGGCCCCGATTGTCACGTTTAGCCTGGCCTCGGGCGAGGGGCTGCGCGAGGCCGGGGTTTTGTCGCCGCGTGGTGTGATGCTGGTGGCCGGACCCGAGGATCACGCAGCCTTCGCCGCCGAGGCCCAGGACATGCAGATGGAGCAGATCACAACCGAAGCTGCGGTTGCTGCCTTTCCCGCGCTGGATCCGGCGCGGCTGGCTTGGGCCGCGATGGGGACGCTGGCACAGGATATTGATACCGATCTTTTGATCCAATCCTATTTGCGAGCGGCCAGATCGCGCGGCGCTGTTACCGACTTTTCAGCGCCCGCGACCCAGATCCGGCGCGAGAATGGCATGTGGCAGGTGACGACCCCCAAGGGCTGCTTTGGTGCGCGTATCTTGGTCAATGCCGCAGGGGCCTGGGCCGATCAGGTTGCAATCATGGCCGGGGTCGCGCCCAAGGGGATCGTACCACACCGGCGCTCGATGGCGCGTATCCCGGCGCCTGAGGGCATGGATGTCTCGGGCTGGCCGATGTTGTTGGGGGTCGGTGAAAGCTTTTATGCCAAACCGGATGCGGGCGCGCTGATCGTATCGCCCGCAGATGCCG
>NZ_DALZMB010000015.1:0-52172 GCF_032007265.1 Paracoccus sp. (in: a-proteobacteria)
TTTGAACGCCGCGGCAGAATTCGACATGCGCGCCATCAACCTGACGCGTACGGTCGCCAATCCAGATCATGTGACCCGAACCTGCCACCGGAAGACCGGTGGTGGAATCGATCCGTGCCAGTGCTTCTTCATATTCCAAAAGCAGCGCTTCGTGGCTGGTGTAGAACTCGACCTGCGCGAGTTCATGGGCAGTTTCTCCGGTGACGCCCGCCGCAGCCATGAATGCCATCGCATCAGAGATACGATCCGCAATATCGCGGTAGCGCGCAGCCTCGTCGCCGCCGGTGAAGTCCGAGATCCAGCTTTGCACGCGATGGATATCGGCATAGCCGCCGGTCGAAAACGCGCGCAGCAGGTTCAACGAGGCCGCAGCCTGCGTGTAAGCCGCCAACATACGCTGGGGATCGGGAATGCGGGCATCAGCGGTGAAGTCAAAGCCGTTGATGATGTCGCCGCGATAGCTGGGCAGCTCAACATCGCCAATTTTTTCCATCGGCGCCGAGCGCGGCTTGGCGAATTGGCCAGCCATACGGCCAACCTTGATCACAGGAAGCTGTGCGCCCCAGGTCAGAACAACCGCCATCTGCAACATCACCTTGAAGGTGTCGCGGATATTGTCGGCCGAGAATTCACTGAAGCTTTCGGCGCAATCGCCGCCCTGCAACAGGAAGGCACGCCCTTGGGCGACATCAGCCAAATGTGCGCGAAGGCGACGCGCCTCGCCCGCAAAAACCAAAGGCGGATATTTCGCAAGCTGAGCCTCGACACCCGCAAGTGCGGCGGCATCGGGATAATCAGGCATCTGGACGCGCGGGCGGTAACGCCAGCCACGCTTGTCCCAGGCCTGAGTTGCGGTCGCGGTGTGACGCGTAGTATCTGCCATGGTCTGGTCCTTCATGTTCAGCCCCGAATATATAGAGGCCCAGACTCGAAAGGGAAAGCCTAAGGGAGGGACTTGCGCCTGCACCGAAGGGCTGATGTTCTTCAGACATTCGTTTCAGGGCCAAAGACCATGTCCGACCAAGCTATCTCCCCTCAAATGGCACCAGCCCCCCGCGCCTATGCCGCCCCCGAGCGGGTCCAGCGCTATTTGTTCTTGTTGCTGGACCGCTTCACCCTGATTTCCTTTGCTGCCGCGATCGAGCCCCTGCGCCTGGCCAATCGTATCTCGGGTCGTCAGCTTTACAGTTGGCGCCTTCTTGGCCCCGAGGGGACCGAGGCCGTCTGCTCGAACGGCAGCCGCATTGCGCTGGATGGCGGGTTAGAGGAAACGCAGCGCGAGGATACCATTCTTGTATGCGGAGGCATCGATGTCCGGCGGGCCACAACGCGCCCGATTCTGGGCTGGCTGCGCCGCGCCGCGCGTCAGGGTGCGCGCCTTGGCGCGCTATGCACCGGGGCGCGCGCCTTGGCCGAGGCCGGTCTTCTGGACGGTCGCCGGGCGACCATTCACTGGGAAAATCAGGATGGCTTTGCCGAGGATTTTCCCGATGTGAACCTGATCCGCTCGGTTTTCGTCGAGGATGGCCCTTTTCTGACCGCAGCCGGCGGCACTGCTGCCATTGATCTGATGTTGCGCCAGATTGCGCGCGATCAGGGGGCGGATCTGGCGGCACGCGTGGCGGACCAGATGATCCACACCGCAATCAGAACCGAGGGCGATCAGCAACGCCTGTCCATCCCCTCTCGGATCGGCGTGCGCCACCCTAAACTGGCCGCGATCGCCGCCCGAATGGAGGCAAATCTGGAAGACCCGGTCAGCCCCGTGCAGCTGGCCAATGATGCTGGGATTTCACCGCGCCAGATGGAGCGTCTGTTCGGGCGCTACCTTGGTCGCTCGCCCAAACGCTATTACATGGATATCCGGCTGGAGCGGGCAAGAAACCTGCTGCTGCAAACCGAAATGACCGTCATCGAGATTGCGCTGGCTTGCGGTTTCAACAGCGTTTCGCATTTCGCCAAATGCTATCGCGCGGCCTTTGGCAGCACACCCCATCGTCAGCGCAGCCTGCAAGCACTGCCGGTGCGTTAGGCTGGGACATGCCGCCCTGACGGGCCGTCCCGATCAAGTGGCGGCCGTGCTTGCCGCAAGGGCAAGCGAAAAGTCCAATATAACCCCCATGTCATGACGCTTTTCTTTTGATCAAAGCGCTTATAGCCTGAAATTCGGATAACATTCCGAACAGGGAGATCGACATGAAAAAACTGCTTCTCGCATCTGTCGCCAGCGTCATGGTTGCGGGCGTGGCCTCGGCCGAGGACATCAAGCTTGGTGTATCCTTTGGCTTTACCGGCCCGCTGGAATCGATGTCGCCCAACATGCTGAAAAGCGTCGAGGCGGCCGCCAAAGAGGTTTCAGACAGCGGCAAACTGCTGGATGGCTCGACCGTCAGCATTGTTCAGGCCGATAGCACCTGTACCGATGCCGCAGCGGCCGTGGCCGCAGTCGAGCGGCTGGTGACGGCCGATGGCGTCAAGGGCATCATCGGCGGCATGTGCTCGGGCGAGACCATCGCTTCGTTGGAAAAAGTCGGCGTGCCCAATGGCATGGTCATGATCTCTCCTTCCGCGACCTCGCCCGCACTGACCGATATCGACGACAAGGGCTTTTTCTTCCGCACCTCGCCCTCTGACGCACGTCAGGGTGATGTGATGGCGGATATCACGCTGGAACATGGCATCAAATCGGTCGCCGTGACCTATACCAACAACGACTATGGCAAAGGTCTGGCCGATAGTTTCGTCAAAGCCTACGAGGGCAAGGGCGGCAAGGTCACGATGAACGCCGCACATGATGACGGCAAAGCCGACTATTCGGCCGAGGTCGCCGCACTGGCCGCAGCGGGCGGCGATGCGCTGGTTGTGGCAGGCTACGTCGATCAGGGTGGCTCTGGCATCGTGCAGGGCGCGCTTGATTCGGGTGCCTTCAGCACCTTCGTATTCCCCGATGGCATGATCTCGCAGGTTCTGGTCGATAAATTCGGCAACCAGCTTGAAACCTCTTTCGGTCAGAACCCGTCGGCTGATGGCGAAGGCCATGACAAGTTCGATGCCATCGCCAAGGCTGGTGGCTTTGACGGCACTTCGGCCTTTGCGGGCGAATCCTATGACGCCGCGGCCATGATTTTGCTGGCGATGGAAGCAGCAAAATCATCCGATCCCAAAGTCTATAAAGACAAGATCATGGAGATTGCCAACGCTCCGGGTGAGAAGATCTATCCCGGTGAGCTGGCCAAGGGCCTAGAGCTGCTCGCGGCAGGCACCGATATCGATTACGTCGGCGCGACTTCGGTCGAGATGCTGGAGCCGGGTGAAACCGCTGGCGTCTACCGCGAAGTAGACTTCAAAGGCGGCAAGATGAACGTCATCAAGTTCCGCTGATTGTATCAAAAAGGCCCGGTTCATATCGGGCCTTTTTTCAATAAGACCAATGCGCTGATAAGATAACCTCGCAAAAAAGCGGGGACTGGGGAGTAACATGATCCAGGTCCATGACCTGCATAAGCATTTTGGGGGATTCCGCGCAGTTCAAGGCACAAGTCTAACGATCGAGACCGGCTCGATCACCGGACTGATCGGCCCGAACGGCGCAGGAAAGTCCACCCTTTTCAACGTGATTGCTGGCGTTCTTAAGCCGACCTCGGGTCGTGTGATCATGGATGGTGAGGATATCACCGGGCTGCCTCCGCATGAGTTGTTCCATAAAGGCCTGCTGCGGACCTTTCAGCTGGCCCATGAGTTTGCCTCGATGACAGTGCGCGAAAACCTGATGATGGTCCCCGGCGGACAGACGGGTGAAACCCTGTGGAACGCCTGGTTCCAGCGCGGCAAGATCCGCGACGAGGAACGCGCATTGCGCCAAAAGGCCGATGAGGTTTTGGACTTTCTGACCATCTCACATGTTGCGGATGAAAAGGCGGGCAACCTGTCGGGCGGTCAAAAGAAGCTGTTGGAACTGGGTCGCACCATGATGGTGGACGCAAGGATCGTCTTTCTGGACGAGGTCGGCGCAGGTGTGAACCGCACCCTTTTGGGGACGATCGGTGATGCCATCGTGCGCCTGAACCGCGAACGCGGCTATACGTTCTGCGTCATCGAACACGATATGGATTTTATCGGACGCCTTTGCGACCCCGTGATCGTCATGGCCGAGGGCAAGGTTCTGGCACAGGGCTCGGCACAGCATATCATGGAAAACGAGGCCGTGATTGAAGCCTATCTTGGCACCGGCCTGAAAAACAAAGTCACCTCGGAAATCGAACACGAGCGCGTGCAGAACGAAAGCCACGGCGCACAGCCGGGCCTTGGCGATCAAAGTGGAACGGGGGATCAGCCATGAGCCTACCCTATCTTTCCGCAACCAATATGCGCGGCGGCTATGGCAAGGCCGATATTCTGAACGATTGCACCATTACCGTCGAAAAGGGCCAGATTGCCGTCATCGTCGGCCCCAACGGCGCAGGCAAATCGACCGCGATGAAGGCGGTCTTTGGCATGTTGTCGCTGCGCGAAGGCACGGTCTTGCTGGATGGCGAGGATATCACCGCGCTTTCTCCCCAAGAGCGGGTGCATAAGGGCATGGGTTTTGTGCCCCAGACGCATAATATTTTTCCCTCGATGACGGTCGAGGAAAACCTTGAAATGGGCGCCTTTATCCGCAGCGACGATTATCGTGCCACGCTGGCACAGGTTTACGAGCTGTTCCCGGCGGTGGCTGACAAACGCCGCCAGAATGCCGGAGAGCTGTCTGGTGGTCAGCGCCAACAGGTGGCCGTCGGGCGTGCCTTGATGACGCGCCCCTCGCTTTTGATGCTGGATGAGCCGACTGCGGGCGTATCCCCCATCGTCATGGACGAGCTGTTCGACCGCATCATCGAAATCTCGCGCAGTGGAATTTCGATCCTGATGGTCGAGCAGAACGCACGCCAGGCGCTTGAAATCGCTGATATTGGCTATGTCCTTGTGCAAGGCTGCAATCGCTATACGGACACAGGCAAAGCCCTCATGGCTGATCCGGACGTGCGCCGGACCTTTTTGGGGGGCTAAGGCATGGATATTCTCAACGCCCTGGTGGTGGTCCTTAATTTCGTCGTCATTCCTGCCGCAGCCTATGGCGCGCAGCTGGCCCTTGGCGCACTTGGCGTCACCCTGATCTATGGGATCTTGCGGTTTTCCAACTTCGCCCATGGCGACACGATGGCCTTTGGCACGGCGCTTTGCATTCTGGTGACCTGGGGGTTGATGGCGCTTGGCGTCTCGATCTATCCCCTGCCCGTTGCCCTGCTGGCCTTGCCGGTCGCAATCGTGCTGACGGGGCTGCTTTGCATCGGCACTGACCGCTTGGTCTATCGCTTTTATCGCCGCAAACGCGCGGCGCCGATCATCATGGTCATGGCCTCGGTCGGGGTGATGTTCGTGATGAATGGGTTAACGCGCATCGTGATCGGCGTCGGCGAGATCCGCTTTGACGACGGCGCGCGATTTGTCATCGATGTCGCGACATTCAAGCGCCTGACCGGGCTGCAAGAGGGGTTGGCGCTGCGTTCTAGCCAGGTCATCACATTGGTGGTGACGGCAATTGCCTGTATCGCGCTGTTCCGCTTCCTGAACAGGACCAAATCGGGCAAGGCCATGCGCGCCTATTCCGACAATGAAGATCTGGCCCTGCTGTCGGGCATTGATCCCGAGCGCGTGGTGCGCCTGACCTGGCTGATTGCCGCGGCGCTGGCCACAACCGCAGGCGTGCTTTACGGGCTGGATAAAAGCTTCAAGGCTTTCAACTATTTCCAGTTCCTTTTGCCGATCTTTGCTGCGGCTATTGTTGGAGGGCTGGGCAATCCGCTTGGTGCTTTGGCGGGGGGATTCATCATCGCGTTTTCCGAGGTGGGGGTGACCTATCTGTGGACCAAGGTTGCGGGATATCTGTTCCCCTACTGGCACCCCGAGGGGATGCTTCAGCTGCTATCGACCGAATATAAAGTGGCGGTCAGCTTTGTAATCCTGATCGTCGTCTTGCTGATACGGCCCACGGGGCTGTTTCGCGGCAAATCCTTCTGAGGGGAAGTCATGTCCAATACTCGTCAAGCTGACACGACCTCTGGCTGGCGCGCTCCATTGCTTTTTGCAGTCGTGGCGCTGCTGTTCATCCTGGAAGGGACAACAAGGAACGCGGTATTCTCAGGAAGCTGGAACTCTGCGCTGACCATTCTGAACATGGGCCTGATCTCGGCGGTCATGGCTTTGGGCATCAACCTGCAATGGGGCTATGCCGGGCTGTTCAATGCCGGTGTCGTCGGTTTCGTCGCAATTGGCGGGCTGGCGCCCGTATTGATCGCGACCAAGCCGATTGACGGGGCCTGGCAGGCCGGAGGCTGGGGGCTGGTCGCAGCCTTTGCCACTGGGATTGTGGCAATTTATCTGGCGGTCCAGGCTTGGAAGCGCCTGCCCAAGCCCTGGAATCTTTGGGTGATGATCGCCGTCCTGATCGCGGGCTTCATGCTATATCGCGGCTTTTTCGACCCCGCCGTCATTGCCATCGAGGCCAATAACTCGGCCTCGGCCGGCAATATCGGCGGATTGGGGCTGCCCGTGCTTCTGTCCTGGCCGGTTGGCGCGCTGTTTGCGGCGATCGCCGCCTGGGGGGTGGGAAAAGTCGCACTGGGGCTGCGCTCGGATTATCTGGCGATTGCAACGCTTGGAATTGGCGAGATCATTGTCGCGGTCATGCGCAATGAGGAATGGCTGGCGCGCGGGGTCAAGAATATGTCGGGCATTCCCCGCCCTGTTCCCTATGAGATCGACCTGCAGGCCAGCGCCACTTTCGTCGAGCGCGCTTCGGCGCTTGGCATGGATCCGGCAACGGCCTCGGGCCTTTGGGTCAAGCTGCTGTACACCGGTCTGTTCACGCTGGTCTTGCTGGCCATCATCGCTTTGGCGCAGCTGGCGCTGAATTCGCCCTGGGGGCGGATGATGCGCGCCATTCGCGATAATGAAACCGCAGCTGAGGCCATGGGAAAGGATGTCACGCGCCGTCATCTGCAGATCTTTGTCATCGGATCGGCCGTGATCGGCCTGGCAGGTGCGATGATGATCACGCAGGACGGGCTCATGAGCCCGGGCGGATATGCCCCGCTGCGCTATACGTTTCTGATCTGGGTGATGGTGATCGTCGGGGGCTCGGGCAACAACTGGGGCGCAGTTTTGGGCGGAGTTCTGATCTGGTTTTTATGGATCAAAGCCGAGGTCTGGGGGCCGAAGCTGATGGAAACCCTGACCTTCCTTCTGCCTGATGGTGAATTGCGCAGCCATTTGATCGACAGTGCGCCGCATGTGCGCTTTATCGCCATGGGGCTGGTGCTTTTGCTGGTGTTGCGCTTTGCCCCGCGCGGGCTGCTGCCAGAAAAGTAAAAATCGGTGCGGGGCCTGATCATGGATCGCTGGCCCTGCATCCGATAGCCCCCACGACACCCGGATCAAAGTGCAGCCATGTTACGGGGGCGCTGCCCCCGCACCCCCGGGATATTTTCACATGGAAGAGTGAGTTATTGGGCTGACAGCATGACGGGGCTTCGCTCACCTGATGCAAAGCGCCGCAAAACCTGTGGATATAGGCGGTGCTCTTGGGTAAGCACCCGTCTTGCGAGGCTTGCGGCATCGTCATCGGGCAAAATCCGCACGTGAGCCTGCCCCAGAATTGGCCCCGCATCCAGTTCCGGCGTGACGAGATGCACGGTCGCGCCAGCAAGGCTGTCGCCGGCCGCGATTGCACGCTCATGGGTATGCAGGCCCGGGTATTTTGGTAGCAATGAAGGATGGATGTTCAGCATCCGATCGTTGAATTTGCTGACAAAATCCGGCGTCAGGATTCGCATGAACCCAGCAAGGCAAAGAATGTCCGGTTGCACCCGATCAAGATGTTCAAGCAGGGCAGCCTCGAAGCTTTGCCGATCGCCTTTGAAGCTGCGATGATCAACCGCAAACGTATCAACACCAAGGGCCGCGGCCTTGGCGAGGCCAGATGCGCCGGGGTCATTTGAGCCCACCAGAACCGCCCGGGCCGGGTGGTCGCCAATCATGGATTCGATGAGGCGGACCATATTTGATCCGCCCCCCGAAATGAGAATGGCGACGCGTTTCACCGAAGCTTGCCCGAATAGCGCACGCCCTCGCCCGGGACGACGGTGCCAAGGCGGGCGGTGGTTTCGCCGGCCTCTTTCAGCACCTCTTCGATGGCTTCTGCGCGGTCAGCTGCGACGGCCAGCACCATGCCGATGCCAGAGTTGAAGGTTTTGAGCATTTCGGCATCGCTGATTTCGCCGGTTTGAGCCAGCCAGTCGAATACGGCCGGCAAGGTCCAGCTGTTCAGATCGATCTCGGCGCCAAGGCCTTTGGGCAGCACGCGAGGCAGGTTTTCAGTCAGGCCGCCCCCGGTGATATGGGCTGCGGCATGCACGCCCTTTGCACGGATCGCCTGCAAGACAGGACGCACGTAAAGGCGCGTGGGTACAAGCAATGCCTGTCCGACTGTGCCGCTGGCAAAGGGTGCCGCGTCATTCCAGTCGAGCCCTGCCTTTTCAACAACCCGGCGCACCAAGGAAAAGCCGTTCGAATGAACGCCATCCGACATGAGGCCAATCAGAATATCGCCATCGCTGACATCGCGCGGCAGCGTTTGCCCGCGCTCGAGTGCACCGACCGCAAAACCTGCCAGATCGAAGTCACCGCCATGATACATGCCCGGCATTTCAGCCGTCTCGCCGCCGATCAACGCAGCCCCCGAGCGGCGGCAACCTTCGGCGATGCCATTGATCACACGTGCGGCCTCATCGACCGAAAGCTTTCCGGTGGCAAAATAGTCAAGGAAGAACAAAGGCTCGGCACCCTGACACACCAGGTCATTGACGCACATGGCGACCAGATCGATGCCGACGGTGTCAAGCTCTTGCGTGTCGATGGCGATGCGCAGCTTGGTCCCTACCCCGTCGGTTGCCGCGACCAGGATCGGATCCTGATAGCCCGCAGCGCGAAGATCAAAAAGTGCACCGAACCCACCCAACGCATCCATGACGCCGGGGCGCTTGGTGGCGGCGGCTGCCGGTTTGATCTTTTCGACCAATGCATTCCCAGCGTCGATATCGACCCCAGCTTCGGCATAGGACATGCCAGTTTTGACTTCGCTCATGTTTCGGCCCCCGAATTCACCCACCCTTCCGATAGCCGAACCCCCGCGATCAGGCAATGCGCAGGGCGGAAAGTTGATGCATCTAGGCGGCGCATCTGCAAAAAATGACAGGCGATGCAGGTGGTTCGGGATCGCGACTTGACCAAAGCGTCACTCTGCGCATATCCATGTGGCGTAGCGGTAGGGGCCTGTAGCTCAATGGTCAGAGCAGGGCGCTCATAACGCCTTGGTTGGGGGTTCGAGTCCCTCCGGGCCTACCATTAACCATTGGTTATAAAAACAATTCAATACGCTAAACCCATTGTGGACCACGTCAGCAGTGAGCATGGTCCACAATCGTTGCTTGAGGTGCAGACCGCATCTGCAAGATCTGGCTGTGTCTGGTCTTTCTGACCCCGATCATAATGGTTGCCAGCCCCATGGGGCGAGGTTTCGGCCCTTTCGGGGGTGCAATTGCCACAAGCGTAAACGCGGCATCCAGCGAAAGCCCCCGTTCAGATCGTCGGCTTTCGCGTATATCACCGCGACATCGATCACCCGCAATGTGCTTGCCAAGGCCTTCACTGTTAGGGTCTGTCCCGGCTATGATCAAATGCCGCAAATGGTTGACACCATGGGGACACAATCCCTAGTGCAGGCCATATGAGCCCGACGCGCCCCGAGATCAGTTCCAGCCCATCAACTTCGGTCAGCCTATGGGTTGCCGTGCTGCTGGCCTTTCTGCTCGCTCTGACGCCCGGGCCCAAGCACGACGGCGCGACGGGTCATGCTGATCAGCTTTATCAGATTTCCAGCGCGGTCGTTTCGCTAAACAACCGTCAGATCACCGGCCGCAACGATGCGGTCAGCACTCAACCGCTGGCCTCTCCCTCGCCCGCGCAAGATCTGCAGATTGGCCCCTCGCGACGCGACTTCAGCTTTGCCAGCTTCCTAGCTGTGCTGCTGCGCCATCACGATGGACCCTTCCTACGCCCGCAATCACGCGCGCCCCCAAAGGCTTCCTAACTCGGTCTTTATCGCTGCGACCGACGAGGTCGCGGCAGATTTCACGATCTTAGGAAGACATTTTATGTACAATGAACAACCTACTGCGGAGCTTCCTCCGCTGGTGATTGATGCTGACCCGGCTGTCACCAAGTCCGAGCCGCCGCCCTTACCCCAGGCAAACACCTCTCGCAAAGTAATCGCCTTGAACTGGCTCATCTTTACGATTGGCATGATCGTTGTCATGTTCGGTGGCAATTGGTTGCTGGGCTAAGCGATCTGAAAAACGCTATTGCTCGCGATCAAAGATTTGCGAGCAATAGGCCATGCTGACAAACCCTCAGTCGTAACTCAAAACCAGAAACGCACGGATATTTTCATATCTCGACGGCCTATATCACAATGCCTTGGGGTCGATCCTGCGCGTTCTGACTGCCCGTTTTTCTTTGACTGCCGAGAAAACCTCATCCAACGCTGTTGCAAAGGAATAGTCGGGATCTAGAAAACGACGCCCGGCGCCTGTGCAGGCACGAATATGGCCGGCAAGCGCAGCCATATCATGCGAAAGATTAGAAATAGCATCCGCATACCCCTGGATGTCATCAGCCTTCACCATCACGGCGGCCTCACCGACATAAGAAACGGCGGGACACATGTCCGACGCAATTACAGGCCGATGCGCCAAGACTGATTCCACGATGACTTGATTAAATCCCTCGACAAAATCACTGCGGGTTGGAACAATCGTCGCCTGACATTGCGTCATAACTGCACGTAGCCGATCGCGATCGCACCAACCGTGAAACAAGAAGTATTTCTCCAGATTTTGATCCGAAACCTTTTTGCGCATTCGATCAAGTGCCGAACCCTCGCCACAGATCTGGAACCGAAAATCTGTGTTACGGGCGCGCAATAGATTAGCGATAAAGACCAGGTCGAAAACGCCCTTATTCTCTTCGATCCGGCCAATAAACATGATGTCAAGCCGGCTTGGATCAAACGCAGGTGGCGGGATGTCTGCATAATGTTCTGGATAGTAAAGGGGAAGAAACTCCAGAACGGGCGGCATTTTACCCTTGGTTAAGGCGGCAACCTGTTCGGTGATGACATCGGATGCACTCAGAACCGAAATTTCGCCAGAAGAGTAGGCTTTGGCAAAGCCCTTTAAGCGCAACCGCTGCAGAAAACTTGGCTTGCGGCCGTCAATCCATAAGCGTGTATGCAAAGATTGCACAATACGCACGCCGCGTTGAAGCAAAGCCTGATAATGAGATGGGTTACTATCTTCGGAGATAATCAAAACATCGGCGTTGAAATCAATCGCATCTCTAATGTTTTGCAACGCCTTCGCCGCAATGCTACGGTGGTAAGAGATCCCAGATTTTCCCCGTGAAAGATCTGCTCGAGGAACAATTTTGACGTTCCCGTGCCTCTGTTCTTCGCCACCCTCGTGACTGCAAGTGATCATCAACGCCGCACCGCGACGGGCGCATGCCTCTAGCATTTGACCAGAATAGGCAACGTGCGAGTTCACAAGGTCGCGCTCTTGGTCCTGCCACCTTTGAAATGTCTCGAAGGCGTTACCCGGACCCGCGTTATACAGAACTCTGAGCATTCCGCTCCCTATCGAAGATTTTGATCGTCTCGAGAAGCTCGACAGGCGCCCGCCTCTGCGCAAAAGTAAAGATGATATTTGTTTTAATTTCAGCCATTTAGCTGAAAAATCTCGTCCATCGCGCCATCAGTCAACCTGAGATTGCAAATCTATATTGCGCTGGCGTTGTTAGCAACCACGATCCCGGTCCCCAAAGGTAGGAGAGCTGTTGGATCTTAGGTTTTTGTTTATGCTCTGCCTCGCCTAGGTCAGCGTCATGCCCACAGCGGTTCACATTGAATAGCACCACGTTTTTTAGACGTCTTCACGGCTCTTCACCCGATCAGCCATTCGTAATCAGCGGGTCGCAGCAAACCATTTCTCGCATACTTGTGGTTCCAGTTGTCGAACATCTCAATGCAATCGAACATTCGTGCTACGCATCTTCGCACAACTAGCAAGTCCTGCGCCTGATCCGTTCACGCTTGAGCAGGTAAAGAAAGCGTTCGGCAACCGTGATTTGGGAGTGCACATTATCCGCCGAATCATTCGCTTAGCCGCGCTTGCCAGCTCAAACTCGCGACAGGTGCCAGGGCGGGCTGGCGAATGCTCACGCATTTTGTGTGCAAGAACGCAGACTAGTACATGCTGGAGAATGAGCTGCTCTGCCCCGAATGCCCAACACCTAGCCTATAAGGCTAACACCTCAGGACACCCATCGGCAGAGCCCCCAGAACGTCACCCGTGATCTGCCGGCTTGCATTGACTAGCCAGTTACACACCGGGAATAAAGGTCTCTGGCTTTATGATAGAAGTCCAAGCCGGTCCGTCCTCCCCCCTCTCGCCAGCGGGCTTAGGTGACCCGCTCAGTTTCGGCAGGGCCGAGGGCGTTAAAGCGGTGCATGGGTGCGATGAGGGTGTGGGTTTAGCGGTTTGATGGTCGGTGTCATGTGATGCGCTCACCGAACGCCTTCAAGAAACTCTTCCATGGTTCGGTCCGACATCGGGCGTGATAGCCAGTCCAGAGCTTTCAGCTGGCTTAACCCTGCTAACAGGCAGTACAGAGAATCTCCATTTGAGCGACCGCGAATAGACATTCCTACCGCCATCCTCATCCACTCTTGCAATGGTATGCGTGCGGAGCAGCCTCACTCCAGGATCGCGGTGTGGCAACAACGGCTGCCGAAGGCGCGGTCAATAGTCACCATACCGATCTGCTCCAGAAAATAGGGACGAACAAGGCTGTCGCGTTGGTCCCCTGAAGTAAACCCGACAGCGCGGAATTCGCCGGTGGCGCTATCCATTCACAGATGGACCTTGCGATATTGGCATCGATGATGTGTTCAATGCTTACTAGCCGGCTACTCACAATCGTCCAGAAATCTGGTCTACGTGCTATCGATCAACACGTTCAGGGGGCCGAGCCCGTAGCAATGCGGCATCTACACCTCAATATTTTTTTGCCTGCGCCTAAGGATGGAATAGTCGGAAGCAGGCCGGATCAGGTTGGATCGAGAGAGGTCATTAATCCTTTGTATTCGTCGTGTGAATTCTATGAGCCGGGGATTTCTACAGCTACCTTAATCACCTCTGAACCATAAAACTCCATCCCGACAATTTATTGATATCAACCCTTCCCCTTCCGGCATTTTTCGCACTGTACAGAGCCTCATCAGCGTCGCTGAGCATGCTTTCCGCGTCATAATCAGGTCGCGAACTTGATACCGAAACGCCTATACTTGCAGATATTTTAAGCTTGCTCTCCCCATATTCTATATCCTGTTCGATTCTGGATATCATACGCTCTCCAAGCCGCTGCAAGGCGCCTTCATGGCTCTGACCAGGCAAAACGAGCACGAATTCATCCCCACCAACTCGCGCAACGGTGTCGCAAGATCTCGTCTCCTGCCTTAATATTTTGGCTACTTTTTTCAAAACGTGGTCACCGGCAGCATGTCCATATTTATCATTGACCATTTTGAAATAATCGAGATCAATATGCGCCAAGGCAAAAGGCAAATGCTCGGCCTCACGAATTGCCGAGTTCAAAGCAACATCAAGCCCCCTACGGTTGTACAACCCCGTTAGTGGATCTGTGTAAGCTTGAACTTCCGCTGCTTTTTTAGCTTCCTCAAGATGAAGGTTAAATCTTGCCAATTCATTTTGCACAGCAAGGTTAGCTTCATTAAGAAAAAGTAGCTCCATTGCGAGATCAGACGGCGAAAAATCAGCGTCACTCAACTTCAAGACACGAACCGCTTCGGAGAGACCTGATCCAAACCCAAAATTGAATAAAAATATCTCGTCACTCAAAGCGGCGCCGCTTCCACGTAAGACTGTGTCAGGGTTTCGCGTTAATCTGACCATCAACCGCTCACAATTAGTGATATTTTGATATATTTCCCTAAACTCTCCCGCAAACTTTAAAGGTCTTTCAATCAGGAAAATATCACAAAAATTGACCTCATTTGAAATGAGACGGCGCATAGTTGCGCCTGCTTCGAGAACTTCACCATCGTGATTTACTTGAATGCTCATCGGCAGAATTCGAGAAATGCCGCATGAGTTGATGATATTTCCTTTCATAAAACCTACCCTTCACGTCCAAGGGCAAACTGAAAGGGCTTGGATTCTGCGAAATCTTGCTCGATTATCTTCATTTCCACTCCATCCAATCCCGCCTCGATGAGGGCGAGCACGCCATAATCATCTGTCATTCCACGCAGTGCCCCCGCAAGAACCCATTGAAATCCGTCAGGCCAATTTTGACCAAATATCAAAAATTCATTTGTGGCCTTTTTTGTGACAGATATGAGAGGAAAGTGGAGGCCAGGAAGAGCCATACGTGCCCGCCCAGGGAGATCTTCCAGTGACAAAATAAACTCTGAGAAGTTGCTGCCACTAAACCTTAACAGTCGTCTAATCGCCTCCAAGCGAACGATCCAACTTCCCGTATCTTCCAAGATATCCGCTGGGGTATTTCCCAACTTAACTGCTGAAATTCTAAGCATCTTTGCGGTAACCCTGTCGGGATAATCCTTCAGGCTATTAAACCCCCGGGGATCCACATCAGACTTCCTCGCCACTTCTCGCCAAAAATTTTCACCATAAGTTTCACGCAGAAATATTTCGATCGCCCTGTTGATCAGACCCAACATTGATAATATCTCTAAATTTGAATCACCGTTGCATATTTTTCAACCTACCGCTCAGTCCATAATCGATAACCCTCGACCTGACTGAGAGATGATATTAAAACAATCCCAGAATGCATACTCACTGAAAGTCCACCGTTTTTTCTTAAAGTTCGACGATCAAATATATTGCATTCTTTTCTCAGCGCCGTTTCCATTTGAGACAAATCGCTGCTTGATATAACAAGAGAGGCATCAAGGCATATTTTTTCAATATTATGGTCTTCTCGCCCAGAAAGGTGATATATCTTTATTTTCTCTCCCTGCTGGACAACCTCTGCGTGGCGCATCGAAGCCGAGCCGTTCCAGAGTGGGCGTGCAGCGGAATTTCTTGGATCTACTTGATCGCCATCGCTTTCCAGCCAGCTTCGCGCGTAATACGCCCCACCTTGTGAATGCGACATGACCCGTCCCGAGGGCGTCATTATACCCACTGCATTTCCTTCGGCCGATATAAGGATTTTAGGCCGCTCCGAGGTGGCCCAAGCAAGAAAACCAACGGCAAGCAAACCCACCCCCAGCGTGGGTAGAAAATATTTTCCTCTTGGCTGTCGTTTGCCCGTGCTTTGGCAGCTGAGGATAAGGATCGTCATACCCGTCCCAGCCAAAGGCAGGACCGCTGCGGGCGGTGATGAAAGGTGTAGATCCGCACCTCCGAAGCTGGTGATCCACTTGGCGACCCACAGCATAAAGCTGGTGCCAATCCCCATCAGCCAAAGGGGGATTGCAGCCAGCCCGATCGGAGCAAGACTTACGGCAAGCACGCCCATCGGCATGACGATCAGCCCGACGATTGGAACAGCCAGCAAGTTGGCAAGCATACCATATGGTGCGATGCGTCCGAAATGCATTGCGGCAAAAGGACCGGTTGCCAGGCCTGCAACTAGAGATGTGAACAAGAGCATCGCCAGAGGCGCCACGAGTTTGGGCACGTAGACGGCAAATGTGGTCCACCAGCGGTAAGAGACGACCAGTGCGACTGTCGCAGCAAAGCTCATCTGAAAGCCCGGAGAGGTCAGAACCTCTGGCGCAATCGTCAGCAAAATCAGCGCAGCAAGAGCCACAGATCGAAGCGAGATCGCGCGGCGCCCGACCATGACGGCGATCAACATAACCGCAATCATCAAAAACGCTCTTTCGGTTGCCGCGCCACCGCCCGAGAGGCCCAGATAGACCAACGAGGCGAGCAACGCCCCAAATGCGGCCCATCTGTGAAATGGCCGATCAGTGCGTCCCCCAAGCGCGACACAGACCACGCCCAGCACCCTCAAAGCGCTATAAACCATGCCAGCCAGCAAACTCATATGCAGGCCCGAGATCGAGACGATGTGATACAGGTTGGCGATGCGCATCACCTCGTTGGTTTCCTCGGAAATACCCGAGCGATCACCGCTGATCAGCGCTGCGGCAACCGCACCGCTTTGGCCGCCGATCTGGCCCTGGATCAGCGCAGACAGCCGCATGCGCCACCTGGACATCACCAAGGCGCCGGCAGGTCTGGCCGGAGCAACGATCATAACTGGATTGCGCGTATATCCGACCGCCCCCAGACGCTCGAACCAGGCATTGCGGCGAAAATCAAAGCCTCCGGGCTCGGTCGGTGGTGGAGGCGGGCCAAGATGGCCGGTCAGCATGACACGTGCGCCCATCTGGGGGGGCAGGTTTGGTGTCAAAAGAGACACGCGGACACGTTCAGGCGTTCGTTCGGATGTGGTTCGTTGCAAAACCACCTCATCCAATGAAATCCTTAAGCGATCACCGGATGAGCGATCGATCCCAATCACCCTGCCCTCGATCGCGCCGTAATAATGAAAGCCAAGCACCGGCGCCGCAACAAGACGGGCGCGAATTCCGACCGCAATAAATCCGGACGCAAACAGCATCGTCGCCAAAGCTGCCATCGCGACGCGATCTGAATGTTTCCACACAATCTGACCGCGCCCGCCAAGCTTGGTTGCGAAAAGGTACGCCCCTGCCCCCGCGAGCATTGCAGAGAAGGCTAGGGTAAAGCTGATGGTTCCCGGCTCGAAGGAAAACCAGAACCACAGGCCGATCCCCATCGCAAACCAAACCGGCGCCCAAACGATCAGCCCGGCCCGCGTGAGCGCAGCTTGTGCGTTTGTTCGCGGCGATGGCCGCTCTAGCGCTTTTTGCCATAGAGGCTGCCACCGCTTGGACCAGCCTGTGCGGGGTAAATCCTGATCCGTTACGGAAACCACGGCCTCTCCTTGTCCTTACGCGCGCGCTTGCGTATTTCTGGGGCCGAGAATGGCATGTTCGCCTTTATGGAATGTTAACATTCGCCAGCTAACATCGAACTTCGATATCAAGGCCTCCAATGACCGAAGAACTTCCCATCGTTACCCGTTTTGCCCCGTCGCCCACCGGCTATCTTCATATTGGCGGTGCGCGCACAGCGCTGTTCAACTGGCTCTACGCCCGCGGCCGTGGGGGAAAATTCCTGCTTCGGATCGAGGATACCGATCGCGCTCGCTCGACCCCCGAGGCGACCGAAGCCATTCTGAAAGGTCTGACCTGGCTTGGTCTGGATTGGGATGGCGAGCCAGTCAGCCAATTCGCGCGCAAAGATCGCCATGCCGAAGTCGCGCTTGAAATGCTGGCTAATGGCACAGCTTATAAGTGCTTCTCGACCAGCGAGGAAATCGAAGCCTTCCGCGAGGCCGCCCGCGCCGAAGGCCGCAGCACCTTGTTTCAAAGCCCATGGCGCGATGCCGATCCGGCAAGCCATCCCGACGCGCCCTATGTCATCCGCCTCAAAGCGCCGCGCGATGGACAAACGATCGTGCGCGATGCGGTTCAGGGTGATGTAACTTTTGGCAATGACCAGCTGGATGACATGGTCCTGCTGCGCTCGGACGGAACCCCCACCTATATGCATGCGGTTGTGGTGGATGATCATGATATGGGAGTGACCCATATCATTCGCGGTGACGACCACCTGACCAATGCCGCGCGTCAGATCCAGATCTTTGCGGCGATGGGCTGGCACATTCCGACCTTCGCCCATATTCCCTTGATCCACGGCACGGATGGTAAAAAACTATCCAAGCGCCACGGTGCGGTTGGGCTGCATGAATATGCCGCAATGGGCTATCCGGCGGCGGCTATGCGCAACTATCTGGCCCGCCTTGGCTGGAGCCATGGCGATGACGAACTTTTCAATGACGCTCAGGCCCGCGAATGGTTCGATCTAAGTGGGATCGGCAAGGCTCCGGCGCGGCTTGACTTCAAAAAGCTTGAACATGTCAGCAGTTTCCACATCGGCCAGATGGAGAATGCCCAGCTTTTGACCGAGTTGAATAATTTCCGCGGCGAAATTGGTGAACCCGCCCTGACCGAGATCCAAACCGCGCGCCTGTCTGCAGCCCTCGACGTATTGAAAGCAAAGGCAAAAACATTGCCAGCCCTGCTAGAGCAGGCCCATTTTGCGCTGATCGAACGCCCGGTCGTGGCTGATGAAAAAGCAGCCGCCTCGCTTGATTCGGTATCCCGTGGTATACTCGGTGAATTGACTGCCGCATTGCAGAATGTTACGTGGTCCCGAGACGATCTTGAGGGGACAATCAAAGCAATCGGTGAAGCGCATGGTCTGGGATTGGGCAAGATTGCCGCACCGTTGCGCGCGGTGCTGGCCGGCCGCAGCTCCACCCCCAGCGTCTTTGATATGATGCTCGCCCTCGGGAAAGAAGAATCACTGGCCCGGATGCAGGACCAGCTGGGCTGAGGCCCCTACCAAATGCCGGCATCAGCCGGTTTCAGGCGAAAGGAAAACGGAATGGCAGACGCTAAATCCGCAACGGTAAAAGTCCACGGCAAAGAGTATGATTTGCCGTTGCTTTCTCCGACTGTTGGTCCCGATGCGATCGACATCCGAAAGCTCTATAGTGATGCCGATGTCTTCACCTTTGACCCCGGCTTCACCTCGACCGCATCCTGCGAATCGACCATCACCTTTATTGACGGTGACAAAGGCGAGCTGTGGTATCGCGGCTATCCGATCGACCAGCTTGCTGCGAAATCGAACCACCTCGAGACCTCGTATCTGCTGCTTTACGGCGAGCTGCCCAATGCCGAGCAAATGGCCGATTTCGAGGATCGCATCACCCGCCACACGATGGTGCATGAGCAGATGCACAACTTCTTCCGTGGTTTCCGTCGCGATGCACATCCGATGGCGACCATGGTGGGTGTGGTTGGCGCCATGTCGGCCTTTTACCACGATTCGACCGATGTGAACGATCCCTGGCAGCGTGAAGTCGCGTCGATCCGCCTGATCGCGAAACTGCCCACGATTGCGGCGATGGCCTATAAATACTCGGTCGGTCAGCCCTTCGTTTATCCCAAGAACGACCTTGATTATGCGTCAAACTTCCTGCGCATGTGCTTTGCCGTTCCCTGCGAGGATTACGAGGTTTCGCCGGTTCTGGCCAAGGCGATGGACCGCATCATGATGCTTCATGCCGATCATGAGCAAAACGCATCCACCTCGACCGTCCGTCTTGCTGGCTCGTCGGGGGCAAACCCCTTTGCCTGCATCGCGGCGGGTATTGCCTGCCTGTGGGGTCCCGCACATGGCGGCGCCAACCAAGCGGCGCTTGAGATGCTGCGTGAAATCGGCACCGTTGACCGCATCCCGGAATATATCGCCAAAGCCAAAGACAAAAGCGATCCTTTCAAGCTGATGGGCTTTGGTCACCGCGTCTATAAGAACTTCGACCCGCGCGCCAAGGTCATGAAGGAATCGGCAGACGAGGTTCTGGGCCTGCTGGGCATTCACAACAACGAGACGCTGAAAGTCGCCAAGGAACTCGAGCGGATCGCGCTTGAGGATGAGTATTTCATCGAGAAAAAACTTTATCCCAACGTCGATTTCTACTCGGGCATCATCTTGGAAGCGATGGGCTTCCCGACCTCGATGTTCACGCCGATCTTTGCCATTTCGCGCACCGTGGGCTGGGTTGCCCAGTGGAAAGAAATGCTCGCCGATCCGCAAAGCAAGATCGGCCGCCCGCGTCAGCTGTATATCGGGGCCGAGCGTCGCGATTACACTGCGCTGAACGCGCGCTGATTTCTCGCAAGATTTTTCCAGGGGCCTCGGACGAAATTCCGGGGCCTTTCCATGTCCAAATCCCCGATCGCCCTGCCCCGTGCTTTTCCGGGGCTTGCGCGAAAGGTCAAGCGATGCGAAACGGTTGCCATGTCTGAGAACGCCCCAAAAGACCCGAATAAGATCGCGCTGATCACCGGCGCTTCCCGTGGCCTCGGCTCGGCGCTGGCCGAAGGGCTGGCGGCGCGTGGCTGGCATATTCTTGCCATTGCCCGCACCACCGGCGCGCTGGAGGAGCTTGACGACCGCATCCGTGCGCTTGGCGGCTCGGCCACGCTTGCGCCAATGGATGTCACCAACCCCGAGGCGATGATCCAGATGGTGAAATCCGTCATGGGTCGCTGGGGTGGCGTCGATCTTTGGGCCCATACCGCCATTCACGGTGCGCCTCTTTCGCCCGCAGGCCATATCGACCCGCGCGATTTCGCCAAATCGGTCGATCTGAACCTGACCGCAACCAGTGGCCTGATCACCTTGATCGAGCCGTTGCTGCGCGGTCGCAACGGGCGTGGTCTTTTCTTTGACGATCCGCGTGCCGGACATAAATTCTTTGGCAGCTACGGCGCGACGAAAGCCGCGCAAATTGCTTTGGCGCGCAGCTGGCAGGCCGAAAATGCCCAGCTTGGCCCCCAAATCGAGATCGCTGCCCCCGCCCCCATGCCGACAGCCCTGCGCGCGCGCTTTTTCCCAGGAGAGGACCGCGACAAGCTTTCCCCCTGCCGGACCGAGGCCGAGCGCATCCTGAGCGCGCTTTATTCCGACTGATCACATCGATCATCCCTTACGGCAAGTCGCAAGACACGCGCTTGCCAACTCCGGTTCTGGCGACTAGATAGACCCGTCGCTGAAAGAAAGGCCCCGTCGTGGAAAACGTCGTCCTCACTGTTCATCTGCTCCTGGCCGTGGCGCTGATCGTTCTGGTTCTCCTGCAACGGTCCGAGGGCGGTGGCCTTGGCATGGGCGGTGGTGGTGGCGGTGTCATGACCGGCCGTCAGGCTGCCAATGCGCTCAGCAAGCTGACCTGGATCCTGGCCATTGCCTTTCTGGTGACCTCGATGTCGCTGACGATCATGGCAGCCCGCAATTCATCCACCGGCTCGGTCATCGACCAGCTTGACCTTAGCCGTCCGGCCATGCCCGCGCCGGAAAGCTCGATGCCTGCATTGCCCAGCTATGCTCCGCCGCCGGCAGCCGGTCAGCCGATCACGCCGCCCGCTCCGGTCGCAGCGCCCGCAGCAAGCGAGCCTGCAGCCACAGAACCTGCAACCACGGAACCCGTTGTGACGCCCCCGGCAGCAGCGGCACCCGAGGCGGCTGCGCCTGCAGCCCCGGCACAAACACCGGTCGAAACCGCACCGGTCGAAGCCCCGGCGGCAACCGCTCCGGCGACAGAGCCTGCGCCGGAAGCAACACCGGCCCCGGCAACTGCCCCGGCCTCAAACTGACCACCACCAAACGGGGCGCATCTAGCGCCCCTTCCAATTACTGCGGTCCGTTGCGGCTTCGGGAAGAATCAGTTATATGTTTTCTCCCGTGATGCCGGTCAGGATGGACCGCATTTTCGTTTTTTGAACAGATCACGGGGGCCCAATGGCGCGTTATATCTTCATCACAGGCGGCGTGGTTTCCTCACTCGGCAAGGGCCTCGCATCGGCGGCACTTGGCGCCCTGCTTCAGGCGCGTGGCTACCGTGTGCGGCTGCGCAAGCTTGATCCCTATCTGAACGTCGATCCGGGCACGATGTCGCCCTTTGAACATGGCGAGGTTTTCGTGACCGATGACGGCGCGGAAACTGACCTTGATCTTGGCCATTACGAGCGTTTCACCGGCGTTTCGGCGCGTCGCACCGATTCCGTCAGCTCGGGGCGGATTTATTCGAATGTTCTGGATAAAGAGCGCAAGGGCGCTTACCTGGGAAAAACCATTCAGGTTATCCCGCATGTTACCAACGAAATCAAAGACTTCTTGGCCGTAGGTGAAGAAGAAGTCGATTTCATGCTCTGCGAAATTGGTGGCACCGTCGGTGACATTGAAGGCCTTCCTTTCTTCGAGGCCATTCGTCAGTTCAGCCAGGATCGTCCGCGGGGCCAGTGCATTTTCATGCATCTGACGCTGCTGCCCTATCTGGCGGCTTCGGGCGAACTCAAGACCAAACCCACCCAGCATTCGGTCAAGGAACTGCGTTCGATCGGCCTGCAGCCTGATATTCTGGTCTGCCGCTCGGAACATCCGATCCCGGAAAATGAACGCGCCAAGATCGCGCTGTTCTGTAACGTCCGCCCCGATGCTGTGATCCCCGCCTATGACCTCAAATCGATCTATGAGGCACCTTTGGCCTATCACCGTGCTGGTCTTGACCGTGCGGTTCTGGACGCTTTCGACATCAGCCCTGCCCCGCGCCCCGATCTGACGCGTTGGGAAGATGTGATGGACCGGCTGAATAATGCCGAGGGTGAGGTGCGCGTCGCGGTCGTCGGCAAATATACCCAGCTTGAAGATGCCTATAAATCCTATGCCGAGGCACTGACCCACGGTGGCATGGCCAACCGCGTCCGCGTCAAGACAAGCTGGATCGACAGTGAGCTGCTCGAACGCGGCGATCCGGCGGCCTATCTTGAAGATTTCAACGCCATCCTCGTGCCCGGCGGCTTTGGCGAGCGCGGCACCGAAGGCATGATCGCTGCTGCGAAATATGCCCGCGAAAAGAAGGTGCCCTATCTGGGCATCTGCCTTGGCATGCAAATGGCCGTCATCGAGGCTGCGCGCAATACGGCCGGGATCAACGACGCCGGCTCGGAGGAATTCGACCACGAATCCGGCGAGTCCCGCTTTACCCCGATCGTCTATCACCTCAAGGAATGGGTGCAGGGCAATCACAAGATCGAGCGTAAAGTGACCGACGACAAGGGCGGCACCATGCGTCTGGGCGCCTATACGGCGATTCTGTCTCCGGGCTCGAAAATCGCGGGCATCTATGGCACCACCCAGATCGAGGAACGCCACCGCCACCGCTATGAGGTCGATGCCACCTATCGCACGCAGCTTGAAGCGGCAGGCATGACTTTCTCGGGGATGTCGCCGGACGGTCGCTTGCCCGAAATCGTCGAGATCAAGGACCACCCTTGGTTCATCGGCGTCCAGTTCCACCCGGAATTGAAATCAAAGCCCTTCGATCCCGCGCCGCTTTTTGCTGATTTCGTCCGGGCCGCAAAGGCCTGTGATCGTCTGGTCTGATCCAGACCCGTTGGGCCGCGGGTGACCTGCCCAACACAGCTTGGAATATGCGTGAAAGGCGGCCCTCGTGGCCGCCTTTTGCCGATTATGGCCCTATGATCCTTGCGATCGGGCAAGCGGCATTGAGCCCGCAGTGTCTTTCTGCGACCATGTCCCTGCCCCAATCGCAAGGACCGCCAATGCGCATGACCCGCCCTCGCTTTGGCCTGACCCTGGCCGTTATTGGCCTGTGCCTTCATCCGCTTGCAGGATTGGCCGACGCGCCGATCTTCGTGCTGGACCAAAGTCAGCTGCCATTCGATCTGGGTCCGGGGGCGCCTGCGAACTCGCCTGCTGCGCAGAAAAACGCGCCCTCAGCGGCGTCGAATTCCACCGCGAATGCCGCCAATTCCGCGTCAAACTATGCCAATTCACCGCGCAATCCAGCCAATGAAAAGCGGGTCATCTTTACCGGCGACGGCGAGGTTGTGGGCTATTACGCCGAAAACGGCAGCGGAACGCTGAATATCTTTTCGGTCAACGGACAACGGGTCTTTTACCGCCCGCGCGGCACCAAAAGCTTGTTTTCGAACACCGGCGACTGGTGCGGCACGGTTGCGGCGGCCCAAGGGACGGGATTTGCCTTTGGGATCACGCGCAAATGTGCGTCACGGCTGTTTCGTTAACCTCTTTGCCACATTAACGTCATATACTCGGCTATAATCGCGCGTGGAGACGTGGGAACAGGTAAATGAGTATGAATATCGAAAATCCGTGGCTGCGTGCCGAACTTGACAACACCTTGGATGAAGACATCGAGATCGAGCTCGAGGATGCGGTCCTGTCCGAGGAAATTGCCCGGATCTATCGTGAAACTCATCCTGACCAGCTGGATCGCCGGGTCTATTTCCACGAATTGCTGCGCCTTCAGGCCGAGCTGATCAAGCTGCAAGATTGGGTCAGCTATCACAAGGAAAAGGTCGTGGTGATCTTTGAGGGGCGCGACAGCGCGGGCAAAGGCGGCGCGATCAAACGCATTACGCAACGTCTTAATCCGCGCGTCTGCCGCGTCGTTGCCCTGCCCGCGCCCTCGGATCGCGAGAAAACCCAGTGGTATTTCCAGCGCTACGTGCCTCACCTGCCAGCGGGCGGCGAGATCGTCTTGTTTGACCGCAGCTGGTACAATCGCGCCGGCGTCGAGCGCGTGATGGGTTTCGCCGATGAAGAGCAAGTCCAGCAATTTTTCGAGGATGTCCCCGAATTCGAGCGGATGCTGGTACGCTCGGGGATCCGTCTGGTGAAATACTGGTTCTCGGTCACGGATGAAGAGCAACAGATGCGCTTTTTAATGCGCATCCATGACCCGCTGAAACAATGGAAACTCTCACCGATGGACTTGCAATCTCGCGTCCGCTGGGAGGATTACACAAAAGCCAAGGAAGAGATGTTTGAGCGCACGAATATCCCCGAGGCCCCCTGGTATATCGTCCCCGGCAACGACAAGAAACGCGCCCGGCTGAACTGCATCTCGCATCTGCTGACCCAAATACCCTATGCGCCGGTGCCTCATGAAGAGGTCGAATTGCCCGACCGTGTCTTCAACCCCGATTACGAACGCGATGTCCTGCCGCGCGATCTGTTCGTGCCCCAAAGGTTCTAACTTCGTCTGCGGCATCGTGAACCTCCGCCCCAGCGCTTGCAAAAAGCGGCTGTGGGCGGGACAATCGCGCGCCGGAGATTTTCCGGCCCTTTGCAGGACAAATGATGCCCAAAGCCTATTGGGTCGGCCATGTGACGGTCGACGATCCCTCTGCCTATGAAAACTATCGCCGTGCCAATGCGGCCGCTTTTGATAAATATGGCGCGCGCTTTTTGGTCCGGGGCGGGGCGCAGCAGGTGGTCGAGGGACAGATCAGGCCGCGCTGCGTCGTGATCGAATTTGCGGATCTGGCCACTGCTCAGGCCTGCTACGACAGCCCGGAATATCGCGCCGCGCGCGCTCTGCGCGACAGCTGCAGCCTTTGCGATCTGATCATTGTCGAAGGTTGGGTTTGAGGCTGGATTTGCAGGGCCAAAGACAAAGCCCGGCCAGAGGGCTCAAGCTTTCGCTCTGCTCAATGGTTTGACCTTGTCAGTCTAACAGAATGACTTATTGTTAACCGACAAACACGATTGTAGCGCCATGTTCCGAAATCTTTTAAGTCGTCTCTTCAACGAAGAGGCTCAATCGACATCTCTGACAAGTCAGGATTCCGAAGTCGCGATTGCCGCGCTTTTGGTCCGTCTTGCACGTGCCGATGATCACTATGGCGAGGCGGAAAAGATCAGGATCGATCAGGTTCTGGCGCGCCGCCGTGGTCTGGATATGGACGAGGCCGCCGCACGCCGCCTTGCCGCCGAAATGATCGAGGCCGAGGCCCCGGATACGGTGCGCTTTACCCGCTCGATCAAAGAGCGCATTTTGCTAGAGGACCGCCTTGGCGTGCTGGAAGCGCTGTGGGAAGTGGCCTATGCCGACGGCCGTCGCACCCCCGCCGAAGAGGCATTGGTGCGTCTGGTCACGGGACTTTTGGGGATTGCCGATGTTGATTCGGGCCTCATTCGTCAAAAAGTCATGGTAAATCTGGGCTTATCCGAGGTTTGACCCCGCGACGGATGTGACGTAATCGTTGCAATCGCGCCGCAAATATCGCCTCATGAGCAGATGAACACCTCAGATCTCACCGCCTCTGGCGGCTCCCTTTCCGCCACCGCGACCGCCCCCCAGGGCCCGGTCATCGAGATTCGCGGACTTCACAAATCCTATGGCGATCACGAGGTCCTGAAAGGGGTCGGGCTTGTGGCACCGCGCGGGCATGTGGTTAGCCTGATCGGCTCTTCCGGGTCGGGCAAATCGACGCTTTTGCGCTGCTGCAACCTGCTAGAGGACAGCCAAAAGGGCGACGTGATCTTTGAGGGTGAGGCAGTGAAATGGGCCGGCAATGGTCTGGCCCGCCGCCCCGCTGACCGCGCCCAGGTCGCCCGTCTTCGGACCAATCTGTCGATGGTGTTCCAACAGTTCAATCTGTGGTCGCATATGACGATCTTGCAAAACGTCATGGAGGCCCCGGTCACCGTCCTTGGCCGCGACCCCAAGGAGGTCGAGGAAAAGGCCCGTGCCCTGCTGGCAAAAGTCGGCATCGGCGACAAGGCCGACGCTTGGCCCGCGCAACTATCGGGCGGTCAGCAACAGCGCGCGGCGATCGCGCGCGCCCTGTGCATGGAGCCAAAGGCCCTGCTGCTGGACGAGCCGACCTCGGCGCTTGACCCCGAATTGCAACAAGAGGTCGTCAAGGTCATCAAGGATCTGGCCTCTGAACATCGCACCATGCTTTTGGTCACGCATGACATGCGCCTTGCCGCCGATGTCAGTGACCATGTCGTCTTTCTGCATCAGGGACTTATCGAAGAAGAGGGTTCCCCAGATCAGCTATTTGGCGCGCCCCGCACAGAACGGCTCCGCCAATTCCTCAGTGCAGGCAATGCACATTGATTGTCCAACAGCGAGTGTTAAAAATGAAAAAGTTGCTGATTGCTGCTACTGCTTTTGCTCTGACCAGCGGCGCGGGCTTTGCAGAAACCGTGCGGATTGCGTCGGAAGGTGCTTATGCCCCTTATAACCTGATCAACGACAAGGGGGAGCTGGACGGCTATGAGATCGACCTTGGCAATGAGCTGTGCAAGCGCGCTGAGCTGACCTGTACCTGGGTCAAAAACGATTTCGATTCGATGATCCCGAACCTGGTCAGCGCAAACTTCGACGCGATCATGGCGGGCATGTCGATCACGGATGAGCGCAAGAAAGCGATCCAGTTCACCCAGAACTATCTTCCGCCGGTCCCCTCGGCCTATATGGCGCTGACGCCGGATGTGGATGTCAAAACCGCTGTGGTGGCCTCGCAGACCGGCACGATTCAGGCCAGCTATGTCGCGGAAAGCGGCGCGAAACTGGTTGAATTCGGCACCTTCGACGAAGCCGCCGCCGCCGTGCGCAACGGTGAGGCCGATGCGGTTTTCGCAGACAAGGACTTCCTTGTGCCGCTGGTCAAGGAAAGCAATGAAGGCTTCGTCTGGGTGGGTGCAGATGTCCCGCTTGGCGACGGAATCGGCATGGGTCTGCGCCAATCGGACACCGCTTTGAAAGACAAGTTCGACGCCGCCATCACCTCGATGAAAAAAGATGGCAGCATCAATACTTTGATCGAAAAATGGTTTGGCCCCGAGGCCGCGACCTTCCCGGCACAAAACTGATTTGATTTGACAGCCGCCACCCTGCCTTGGGGCGGGTGGCGGTATCGAGGCCCTATGTTCCTTCAATGCACCGATCCCAAAGCCCTTGAAGGGCTCGCTTGGCTGATGTGTTACCTCACATCGGGCAAGCATCTGCTGTTCTATCTGTCATTTGGAACGGTGCTTTTACTGCTGGCAATCACCGCCCCGGTGGCGCTGCTTTTCGGGTTTGGCGGTGCTATGGCGTCGCGCTCGCGGATTGCGCCGCTGCGCTGGTTTGGCAAGATCTATACTTCGATGGTGCGCGGTGTGCCCGACATCATCTTCTTTCTTTTCGTGCCGATCGCGCTGGATCAGGCCTTTGAATGGCTGCGCAGCAGGGTCTATTGCGACCCTTCGGTCCCCGTGCGCCAGGGCAATGAGTTCCTTGTCTGCGCTGCGGCCAAATTGCCCCTCTCCAGCTCGCCGGAATGGGTTCATCAGGTTTACGCGGTTTTCTTGGCCATCCTCGCCTTTTCCATCGTTTTTGGCGCCTTCGCCGCGAATGTGCTTTACGGCGCAATGAAGGCCGTGCCCCGCGCGCAGCTGGAAACGGCCGAGGCCTATGGCATGTCCAGCAAACAGGTCACCTGGCGCATTCTAATCCCGCAGATGTGGACCTATGCCCTGCCCGGCCTGTCTAACCTGTGGATGATCCTGATTAAATCGACGCCGCTTTTGTTTGTGCTTGGCGTCGAGGATATCGTCTATTGGGCGCGCGAATTGGGTGGGTCCAAGACCAGCGCCTATGCCTATCCCCATCCGGATTGGCGGCTTTACTATTTCTTGGGGATTCTGGTGTTCTATTTGCTGATGACCTGGGTGTCCGAGCGCGTCTTTAACCGCCTTAGAATGCGCCTGTCCCGTGGTCAGGCAACGATGGCTGGCGAATCCATGCGAAGGGCCGCGTGATGGGTCAGTGTCTTGAAGCCATCCAGAACTTCGGCCTGCGCTCCATCGGTCTGGGCGAGCGGATGCTGCCTAAAAGCGACATCTCGCTTTGCGAGCAGGTGACGTTGATCGGGTCCGGATTGATCTGGAATATCTATTTCGCGGTCTTTGCGCTGTTCTTTGGATTTATCCTGGCCAATCTTCTGGCGCAGGCCAAAGCAAGCAACAATCCGTGGCTGCGCAAACCCGCCGAATGGTTCATCTTTCTGTTTCGCGGCAGCCCGCTTTTTATCCAGTTCTTCGTCGCTTATGAGGCGCTGGTCCAGCTGCCACGCGCGGGCATAGATGTCTTTGGCATCACGATTTACACCAGCTGGCTGACCAAGGCATGGGCCGGGGCGCTGATCGTTTTGACCATGAATACCGCCGCCTATTCCGCCGAGATTTTTTACGGCGCGCTGCGCAATATCCCGAAAGGTGATATCGAGGCGGCCGATGCCTATGGCTTCACCGGCTGGCGGCGCTATCGCAAGATCATCTGGCCCATTTCGATGCGGCTGGCATGGCCCGCCTATACCAATGAGGCGATCTTTCTGTTCCATGCAACGACGCTGGTCTATTTCTCAAGCTTCCCCGCGTTCCAGCAGCGCGGCGATGCGCTTTATTACGCCAGCTATCTGGCCGACAAGACCTTTAACCCCTTCGTCGCCTATCCGATCGTTGCGGGATATTTCATCATGATGACGCTGATCTTGATTGGCTTGTTTGGCGTCATGAACCGTCGTTTGAACCGACACTTACCGGATGCGCCGCAAAAGCTGCGCTACCGGCCCAACCTTTTCAGGTGAAACATGGACTGGCTGCGTGACCACCCCGACGTCAAGACGATCCGCGTTGCTGCGGCAGATCTGAACGGGGTGGCGCGCGGCAAGCGCGTCCCCGCCCGATTTGCAGATAAGCTTCTGTCCGAGGGCACAAAGTTTCCCTATTCCGTCCTGAATATGGATATCTGGGGCGAGGATGTCGAAGACAGCCCCCTTGTCTTTGAATCCGGCGATCCTGATGGCGTGCTATTACCGACCGAGCGCGGCTTCATGCCGATGCCTTGGCTTGATGCGCCAACCGGCCTGCTGCCTTTATGGATGTTTCATGATGACGGCCGCCCCTATGATGGCGATCCGCGGCAGGCGCTGGCTCGGGTGGTGGACCGCTACAAGGCCGCCGGATTAACGCCCGTCGTCGCGACCGAGCTGGAATTCTTTTTGATCGACGATTCAGGCGGTCAGCTGCGCGTGCCCCCCTCTCCGCGGTCGGGCAAACGCCGTACCGGCGCCGAAACGCTGTCACTGCGCGCCCTTGACGGTTTCGACCGCTTCTTTACCGCGCTTTATGATGCCTGCGAGGCGATGGATATTCCCGCCGACACCGCCATTTCCGAGGCAGCGCCGGGCCAGTTCGAGATCAATATGATGCATCAGCCTGACCCGCTGAAAGCGGCAGATGATGCGTGGTTTTTCAAACTTCTGGTTAAGGGATTGGCGCGGCAATATGGTTTCGCGGGCTCATTCATGGCCAAGCCCTATGAAGAGTGGAATGGCTCGGGCATGCATATGCATTTCTCGATCCTCGACCGCGATGGCAACAATATCTTTGACAATGGCGGCCCCGAAGGTTCGCAGGCGCTGCGTCATGCGGTGGCGGGCTGTCTGGCTGCCATGCCAGGCTCCACACTGATTTTCGCGCCGCATGAAAACAGCTATGACCGTCTGGTGCCCAACGCCCATGCCCCTACCGGCATCGGCTGGGCTTATGAAAACCGGACCTCGGCAATTCGAATTCCCTCATCCTCGCCCAAAGCACGCCGGATCGAGCACCGCGTCGCGGGTGGCGATGTGAACCCTTATCTGACAGTTGCAGCCGTTCTGGGCGCCGCCCTGAACGGGCTTGAGGATCAACTGCCCGCCCCGGAACCGATCAAGGGCAATGCCTATGCGCAAGGGTTGGAGCAACTACCCGCAAGCTGGGGCGAGGCCATCGACGCCTTTGCCGCCTCAACTGAAATCGCGCGAATTTTCCCCAAACATCTGATCGAGAATTTCGTCATGACCAAGCGCCAAGAGCTGCGCTACATGGCCGAACTGACCGATGATGAAACCGTCGAGCTTTATCTTGATACGGTTTAAGCATCACCCTTTCGCCGCTTAGCAAGCTGATCGACATAACAAAAAGCCGGCGTATCCGCCGGCTTTTCTTATCCTGAATGAACCAGTTCAGATCAGGCGATTTTATCGAGCACCGTCTTCAGCCGTCCGACTGCCGCATCGACATCCTTAAGTTTATCGAGCCCGAATAGGCCAAGGCGGAAGGTACGGAAATCTGCGCCCTCGCCAACCTGCAGCGGTACCCCCGCCGCAATCTGCAGCCCCTCAGCCGCGAATTTGCTGCCGTTTTGGAAATCGGGATCACCGGTATAGGCAACCACGACGCCCGGTGCACCAAAACCTTCGGCGGCAAGCAGGCGGATACCCTTTTCGCGCAGCAACGCACGCACCGAGTTGCCCAGCTTCCACTGCGCATCAAATGCATTCTGAAAGCCGAATTCGCGGGTTTCGTTCATCGCGTCGCGCAAACCAATCAGTGCATCGGTCGGAACCGTGGCATGATAGGCGTGACCGCCGTTTTCATAGGCCGCCATGATGGCGCGCCATTTCTTGAGATCAAGGAAGAAGCTATCGCTGGTGCTTGCCTCCATCCGCGCGGCGCCTTCGGCGGAAAGCATCACCATCCCTGCAGAGGGCGCAGCCGACCAGCCTTTTTGCGGCGCCGAGATCAGCACATCAACGCCGGTCTTTTTCATATCAACCCAGATCGCGCCCGAGGCGATGCAATCCAGAACCATGATCGCACCGACCTCGTGGGCGGCATCGGCGACCTGACGAATATAATCGTCGGGCAAGATCATGCCTGCTGCCGTCTCGACATGGGGGGCGAAAACCGCATTGGGTTTGGCCTCATGGATGCGGGCCACGACCTCTTCGACGGGGGGCGGCGAAAAGCTGGCCTGCGCCTCGTTTCCGGTTGCACGGGCCATGACCACGGTGGTCTCGCGCGCAAAACCACCGGCTTCAAAGATCTGGCTCCAGCGATAGCTGAAAAACCCGTTGCGGATGATCAGGGCATGGGCGTCACGGCCGAACTGGCGGGCGACGGCCTCCATCGCGGCGCTGCCGCCGCCGGGGATCAATGCGACCTGCTCGGCGCTATAGACCTCGCGCAGCGTCTCGGAAATATCGCGCATCGCCTTTTGAAAGCGCTTCGACATGTGGTTCAGCGAACGGTCGGTAAAAACCACCGAATATTCAAGCAAACCATCGGGATCGACTTCGGGGCGCAGACTGGGCATGTCATTCTCCATTATCACTTTGGGCGATTTAGCATGAAGGCTGCGCAAAGGTCAGCCCGCCAATAATGCTTAGGCCGCCTGCAAGGCCCAAGGTCAAGCCGACATATCACGATGCCCAAACCTTGGGTAAAAAGGCCAAAAGATGCGATTGACTGCGGGGTGAGCGGCGCTTTCACGCGCTTGCCCCTCTTGCCGCAATCCCGGAGGCCATCTACCTTGGTGTGGCACAACCACAGGCAACTCAATGCGTATCGGCATTCTGAAATGCGGCCAATCCCCCGAAGTCATCCGGGGCGAGCTTGGCGACTACGATTCTATGTTCGAAGATCTTCTTGGCGGGCGCGGCTTTGACTTTAAAAGCTGGCATGTCGAGAAAATGGAATTTCCCGACAGTGTCCGCGAAGCAGATGGATGGCTACTGACCGGCTCGCGTCATGGCGTCTATGAGGATCACGCCTTTATCCCGCCGCTCGAAGATTTTATCCGTCAGGCCTATGAGGCCCATATTCCGATGGTCGGTATCTGCTTTGGCCATCAGATCATCGCCCAGGCCCTTGGCGGCACCGTCATCAAAAGCCCAAAAGGCTGGTCGGTTGGCGCGCAGGATTATGAGTTTGAAGGCCAGAATGTCACCCTGAATGCCTGGCATCAGGATCAGGTCGTGGCACTGCCCACAGGGGCTCGCGTCGCGGCGCAAAACGACTTTTGCGAGAATGCAGCGCTGGTCTATGACGACCGTGCCTTCACCGTTCAGGCCCATCCCGAATTCAGCGACAGTTTCGTACAGGCGCTGATCGATCACCGCGCCAAAGGCGTCGTCCCCCCCGAGCTGATCAACCGCGCCGAGGGACGAATGGGATCGGATTTGGGCTCGCAAAAGCTGGCTGACCGCATCGAAGAATTTTTCAAAGCGCCACGGGCGCTGCAAAGAGGTGCCGCATGAAACCCCGCTGGCTGGAAGACACACCGCAGGCCGCACAGGATTTTGTCGCTGGCCGCCGCTTGGATGAGGTCGAATGTATCGTCGCCGATATTGCCGGCGTCGCGCGCGGCAAGGCCATGCCCGCGTCGAAATTCGCCAAGCAAGAGCATTTCTACCTTCCGAACTCGATCTTTTTGCAGACGATCACCGGGGAATGGGCCGATAACCCTGCGGGTGCATTCACCGAGCCGGATATGATCCTGACGCCCGATTTTTCGACGACGGCTGCGGCACCTTGGACCGCCGATGTCACGCTGATGGTGATCCATGATGTCAGCGATCAGCAGGGCAATCCGGTACCGATTGCGCCGCGCAACGTGCTTAAGCGCGTGTTGAAACTATACGAGGATAAAGGCTGGCGGCCAATCGTGGCCCCCGAGATGGAATTTTTCCTGGTCGCGCGCAATATCGACCCCAACCAGCCCATTATTCCGCCCATGGGCCGCACCGGCCGTCGCGCGGCTGCCAAACAGGCCTATTCGATGTCGGCGGTCGATGAATATGGCAAGGTGATCGACGACATCTATGATTTCGCCGAAGCGCAAGGCTTTGAAATCGATGGCATCTTGCAAGAAGGCGGCGCAGGCCAGATCGAGATCAACCTCAACCATGGCGATGCCGTCCATCTGGCTGATCAGATCTTCTACTTCAAGCGCCTGATCCGAGAGGCAGCACTGCGCCACGACTGCTTTGCCACATTCATGGCCAAGCCGATCGAGGACGAGCCGGGATCGGCCATGCATATTCACCATTCGGTGGTGGATGTGAAAACCGGAAAGAACATCTTTTCTGACAGCAAGGGTCGCGAAACCCCCGAGTTTTTGAACTTCATCGCGGGCATGCAAAAGCATCTGCCTGCCGCGATCGCTTTGCTGGCCCCCTACGTCAACAGCTATCGCCGCTATGTTCCTGATTTTGCGGCCCCGATTAACCTTGAATGGGGTCGCGACAACCGCACGACCGGATTGCGGGTCCCCGTTTCCAGCCCCGAGGCCCGTCGCCTTGAAAACCGGCTGGCGGGGATGGATTGCAACCCCTATCTGGGTCTGGCCGCAAGCCTTGCCTGTGGCTATCTGGGCCTGATCGAACAGGAAAAGCCGCGCTCGGAATGTCTGGGCGATGCTTATATGTCCGATGATGAGCTGCCCTATAACCTGGGCGATGCGCTGGATCTTTTGACCGAAAGCCAGGCGATGCGCGACGTTTTGGGTTCGGAATTCGTTGATGTTTACGTGTCAGTCAAGCGCAACGAGTTCAAAGAGTTCCTGCAAGTCATCAGCCCATGGGAGCGCGAGCATCTGCTGTTAAACGTATGAACCTGCTCTTTGCCAACGACAAAAGGGGGGAATACCCCCCCTCACTTTACGCCGATACCCGCGATGCATTAGCGCCCTTTGCACCATTGCAGGGCGAGGCGCGCTGTGATGTGGCCATTGTCGGGGGCGGCTATACCGGCCTTTCGGCGGCGCTGCATCTGGCGCGGGCGGGATTTCGTGTGACCCTGCTCGAGGCCCATCGCGTGGGATTTGGGGCATCGGGACGCAATGGCGGTCAGGTCGGCTCGGGCCAGCGTCTGGATGTCGAGGAGCTCGAGCGTCTGGCCGGGCGCGAGACTGCGAAACAGCTGTGGGACCTGGCCGAAGAGGCCAAGGCTTTGGTCAAAGACCTTGCAGCCGAAAGCGGCGTGCCCTTTACCCCCGGTATCGCCCATGCCTTTCGCAATCAGCGCGAATTCGACCATGCCCGCGCCCATATCGATCTTTTGGCAAGCCGCTATGACTATGATCAGATCGAGGCCTTTCACGGCGCTGACTTCCGCGCGATTTTGCCGTCCCAAACCTATATGGCCGGCGAGCTGGATCACGGAGCAGGCCATCTGCATCCGCTGAACTTGGCACTTGGCATGGCCAGACTGGCGCGCGACGCGGGTGCCGTGCTGCATGAAATGAGCGCGGTTTTACGCATTGATCACGGCCAAACCGCATCAGAGCCAAGCATCTTGCACTGCGAACAGGGCCAACTGCGGGCCGATCACGTGATCCTTGCGGCCAATGGATATCTGGACCGCCTCGAGCCCAAAATTGCTGCGCGTGTCATGCCGATCAACAACTACATCGCCGTGACCGAGCCTTTGGGCGCGCGCGCGGTGGAAGTGCTTACCCGTGACATTGCGGTGCATGATACAAAATTCGTGGTGAATTATTGGCGTTTGTCGCCCGATAAGCGCCTGATCTTTGGCGGTGGCGAGACCATCACCTATCGCTTTCCCAGCGATATCGCCGCCAAAGTGCGCAAGCCCTTGCTCGAGATCTATCCAAGCCTTGCCGATGTGCGACTGACCCATGCCTGGGGCGGCACGCTGGCCATCACGCGCAACCGGATGCCGTGCTTTGCACGCCCCGCCCCGAACTGCCTGTCTGCAAGCGGCTATTCCGGCCACGGCGTTGCCATGGCCAGCATGGCGGGCAAGTTGATGGCACAGGCGATTGCGGGTCAGGCCGCGGGATTTGACACAATGGCCAGCCTGTCGCCCCCACCCTTTCCGGGCGGCGGGATGCTGCGCTTTCCGTTGTTGATTGCCGGCATGTCGTGGTTTTCGCTGCGCGACAAATTGGGGCTATAGCGCCGCCCCTTAGGGTTTCTTTACCGTCGCAGTCAGGCTTGCCTCAAAGCTGGCCTGCTCACGCGCCTGCTGGATCGCCTTTTGCTTGGCAATGCGTGCCGCCATCTTCTTTTCGCGACGCTTGTGATAGGCGCGGATCAGCGGCAGCGTAATGGCATATCCCACCGCACCCGCGATGATCCCCGGGATGATGCTGCCGACGGCATAGGGCAAAAACACCTGATGGTAAAACCAACCCAGATGCCCCCAATGCATGACCTCATCGCTGAAAATCGCGCGGATATTGTGCCAGATCTCGCCGCCTGCCCGGGCGAATTCGACCGGCACCATCTTGATCGAGATCGCCTCACTGCTGCCTAGCAGCCATCGCCCGGTTGAGATCGAGGCCAAGGCCATGAAGGGCGTGGTCAGGGGATTGCCGACGAATGTGCCCAGAAGCGCCGCGATAATATTGCCGCCAAACAACCAGGCAAGCCCCGCAGCGCCCAGAAAATGAAAGCCGAAAAACGGGGTGAAAGAGATAAAGATACCGCAGGCAAAGCCCAAAGCGATGCGGCTGGGCTGATCCGGCAGACGACGGATGCGGTGCAGAACATAGCGCGCAGCGCGCTTCCAGCCGCCCCGTGGATAGACCATCTCGGTCGCCAGCTGGCTATAACTGCGTGGCGTCCGGCGTTTGAACACGGCTTCCCCCGATCGGCCCTATTGCAGGCGCGCGCTGACGTCCCGGATCCGCGAGACCTGCGCCACATCGCTTTCCGCATCCAATGCCGTCATCAGGGCATGAAGATGTTCGCGATCACGCAACTCGACCTCGACGCGCAGGCGATAGAAATCGGGTTTGCGGTCCAGAAACTCCAGATCCGAGATATTGGCGCCTTGCAGACCGATCAAAGTACAAATGCGGCCCAGAACACCCGCATCATGGCGAATGGTCAGCGACAGCGTTGTCGAATAGGCGGCAGGATGCTGGCCCTGACGCCAATGCAAATCGACCCAGCGCTGCGGGCTATCTTCGAAATCCGCCAGAACCGGACAGTCGATCGCGTGAATCACCACGCCTTTACCGCGATAGGTGATGCCCACGATCCGCTCTCCGGGCAGCGGCGAGCAGCAAGGCGCGCGTGTGAATTCCTGATCGGCCTCAAGCCCGGCCACGGCCCGTTTGGCGTCGATTTCGCCTTGGGGGCTGCTTGCAAGCTCGGGATAAAGCGCGGCCAGAACCTCTTGGCCTGCGATTTCAGCGCTGCCGATACGGGCCAGCAGTTCATCGGTATCGGGCAGAGCCATGGTCCGTGCGGCAGTGCGCAGGGCCTTGTCCGTCACCTTGCGACCCACATGTTCAAAGGCCACGCGCACCAGCTCGGAACCTAGCCGGATGAAGCGATCGCGGTCCTCGTCGCGCAAGGATTTCCGGATCGCCGCCTTGGCGCGCCCGGTCACAACGATATCCAGCCATGTCGCTTGCGGGCGCTGGCCCGAGGCCGCGATAATCTCGACCGACTGGCCATTTTTCAGGCGCGTCCACAGCGGCACGCGAATGCCGTCAACCTTGGCGCCCACACAGGAATGGCCAAGCCGCGAATGGATTGCATAGGCAAAATCGATCGGGGTCGCCCCCTTGGGCAGCTGGATCACGTCACCATTCGGCGTGAAGCAGAAAACCTGATCGGAATACATCTCGAGTTTGACATGTTCGAGGAATTCGTCGTGATCCTCTTCGCCAAAACGCTCGGTCAGATTGGTGATCCATTCGCCCGGATCAACAGCAAAGGGGTTTTGCGTGCGCACGCCGTCGCGATAGGCCCAATGGGCGGCGACGCCTGCCTCGTTGACCTCGTGCATCTGGCGGGTCCGGATCTGAACCTCGACGCGCTTGCCATCGCGACCCGACACTGTCGTGTGGATCGAGCGATAGCCGTTCGATTTCGGTTGGCTGATATAGTCCTTGAACCGCCCCGGAACTGCCCGCCAGCGCTGATGGATACAGCCAAGCGCGCGATAGCAATCCGCCTCGTTGCGGGTGATCAGGCGAAAGCCGTAAATGTCGGACAGCCGCGAAAAGGACAGCTGCTTTTCCTGCATCTTGCGCCAGACCGAGAACGGCTTTTTGGCCCGGCCATAGACATCGGCTTCGATGCCCTGCGCCTCTAGGACGGTGCGGATGTCAGCGGTAATCTTGGGCACGACATCGCCCGTCTCGCGCTGAAGCGTGACAAAGCGGCGAATGATCGAGTTTCGCGCCTCGGGATTGATGACCTTGAAAGCCAGATCTTCCAGCTCTTCGCGCATCCCCTGCATCCCCATGCGTCCGGCAAGGGGGGCAAAGATATCCATCGTCTCGCGGGCTTTTTGCAGCTGCTTTTCGGGGCGCATCGATTTGATGGTGCGCATATTGTGCAAACGGTCGGCAAGCTTGACCAAAATCACGCGAAGATCACGCGACATCGCCATGAAAAGCTTGCGGAAATTCTCGGCCTGCTTGGAGTGAACGCCCGACAGCTGCAGATTGGTCAGCTTGGTGACCCCATCGACCAGCTCGGCGACCTCGCGGCCAAATTGCTCGGCAATGTCGCTCCAGGTCGAGCGGGTATCCTCGATCGTATCGTGCAATAGCGCGGTGATGATCGTGGCATCGTCAAGCCGCATCTCGGTCAGAATGGCGGCGACGGCAACAGGATGGGTAAAATAGGGCTCGCCAGAATGGCGGAACTGCCCTTCATGCATGCGACGCCCATATTCATAGGCGTCGCGGATCAGATTGGCATTGGTACGCGGGTTATAATTGCGAACAAGGGCAATGAGGTCTTCGACGTCAATCATTTCTAGCCGAAGACTCCGCTCGTTACTCGCGACCCTGCGCTTCCAGCATCATGCGCAACATGCGCTCTTCCGATTCCTCATCGGCGGGCTTGGGACGATCCACCTCGGCACCCAGAAGCAGCGCCATCGCGTCTTCTTCGGGCTCATCGACCTCGATCTGGGTCTGGGTGGTTTCGATCATGCGCTCGCGCAGCTCATCGACCGACTGAGTTTCGTCAGCGATCTCGCGCAGGGCGACGACCGGGTTTTTGTCGTTGTCGCGATCAACGGTCAAAGCGCTGCCGGCAGCGATTTCGCGTGCGCGATGTGCAGCGATCATCACCAGATCAAAGCGGTTGGGAACCTTGTCGACGCAATCTTCGACTGTAACGCGGGCCATCGGTCACCTATGATTTCGAATCGGCTGGGGAGGCGAGTACAGTTAAATGGTTGCTCGACGGATTAAAGTCAAGCTTCCACAAGCTGCATCCCCTCTAACGAGGCTGACGGCAGGGCCGCCAACATTTCTTGCACATTAGCACCTATGATCGGGTGACGCCAGAGCGGAGCGACCTCGGCCAGCGGTGCAAGTACAAAGCCGCGTTCCTGCATCCTTGGATGGGGAAGGATCAACTGATCGGGCGCTTCGCGCAATTGCCGCTCGGGCGGCAGATTGCGCCAGCTGTCCTGTGTGGCCAAATCAGGCAAGATCATCCCGTCATAGGCGATCAGATCGATGTCGATGCCGCGCGCCTGCCACCGGCCGCCATCGCGTTTGCGGCCCAGCCCCGCCTCGATCAGATGCAGCCAATCAAGCAGCTCACGAGGGGGAAGACTGGTTGCAACCACAGCGGCAGCATTGATGTAATCTGGCCCGGATCCCGCTGGAAATGCTGGGGTTTTCCAGAATCGGCTGACCCCGCGCAACTGGACCCCGTCGCGCGTCAATTGCTGTAATGCAATGCGCAAGCTGTCTGAAGGGTTACCTGCCGAAGTTGGCAGGTTTGCTCCAAGTGCGAGCAGGCCTAAACTGTGTGCTTGGTATTCCATTTGTTGGTTATTTTTGGAGAAGATTATGTTTTATAAGGACGATCGTCTGGCTTTGTTCATTGACGGCTCTAACCTATATGCCGCAGCAAAGTCACTCGGTTTCGACATCGACTACAAGCTTCTCCGTCAAGAGTTCGAGCGCCGTGGCAAGTTGATACGCGCTTACTACTATACCGCCCTGCTGGAAAATGACGAGTATTCACCCATTCGCCCGTTGGTTGACTGGCTGCATTACAACGGCTTTTCGATGGTGACGAAATCGGCGCGCGAATATACCGACGGTTTGGGCCGCCGGAAAATCAAGGGCAATATGGACATCGAGCTGGCCGTCACCGCGATGGAGCTGGCGCCGCGTATGGACCATGCGGTGATTTTCTCGGGCGATGGTGATTTTCGCCCGCTTGTCGAGGCGCTGCAGCGTCAGGGCGTGCGCGTCTCGATCGTCTCCACCACCCGCAGCCAACCCCCCATGATCGCCGATGAGCTGCGCCGTCAGGCCGACAACTTCATCGAGCTGGATGCCCTGCGCGACACGATTGGCCGCCCCCCGCGCGAACAAACCGCGGCGCTTGTGACCGAATAAATCCGTCTGCCCCAGATCATCATCATTCAATAGGAAAGGCCGGGCAACAACCCGGCCATTTGCTTTCTCTTGGATCAGGGTGCTTAAAGGTCCAGCACCACATTCGAGGTTGGACGGCAGCAGCACAGCAGCACCTTGCCGGCCTCGGGCTCGTCCAGCGGCTCTTCAAAGTAATCGACCTCGCCCGAGACCAAGCCCTGCACACAAGTCCCGCAGACCCCTGCCCGGCAGCTGAAATCGGGCGTCAGCCCGGCATCCTCAAGCAGCGACAAAAGCGATTCTGCCCCCTCCTGCCAGGGAATGACGCGACCCGAGCGGTTCAGCACGATTTGCGGGCCATCGCCTGCGGCTGCTTCGGCGACGGCGGGTGCTGCGGCGGCATCACGAGGGGCCGCAGCAGCCGCCGGAGCGCTGCCATCAGATAGCAGGCTGGCGGGGCCGAAAAATTCGTAAGCGATGCGATCCTTGGCGATACCAAGCCCCAGCAACAGCCCGTAAAGCGCCTGCATGAAGGGCGGCGGACCGCAAAGATAAGCCTCATAGTCATCCAGCGGCAAAATGCTTTGCAACACTTCGCGCGTCAGCAGCCCTTCCGAGTGATGGCGGCCTTCGGCGCGATCTTCGTCGGTGGCATTGCGATAGCAATAGTGAACATGGATGCCCGGGCGCTTCTGGGCGTGCAGCGCAACCTCGTCGCGCAGCGCATGAACCTCGCGGCTGTCACAGGCATGGATAAACCAGACAGGACGGTCGGATGTCTCGGCCAACACCTTCAGCATCGAGATCATCGGCGTGACGCCGACCCCGCCCGAAATCAACAGAACCGGGCGCTTGCTATCACGGTCCAGCTTGAACCCGCCACGCGGGCCCTGCACGTCGATCTCATCGCCCGGCTGGATGCGGTCATGCAACCAGGTCGAGCTTAGCCCCTCGGCCAGCCCCGGCTGTGGCGCACCCTCACGCTTGACCGTGATGCGATAGCGCCCCTCGTCCTGCGGTGCGGATGAGACGGTATAGTTGCGAATAGCGTGGCCCGATCCCTCGGGCACACGCAGGATCAAGAACTGACCGGCCTCGAAAGGCATCCAATCCTGCCGGTCGACCGGCTCGAGATGGAACGAGGTAATCGTCGCGCTTTCGCGCACTTTATCGACCACCTTGAACGGACGAAAACGAGAGGATTGGCTGTCTTTCATGGCGGACCTTTACTCGGCTGCAACCTTGGCGGCCGCGGCCTCTTCGGCTGCGATCAACTGGGTCATCTTGCGACGGAAGCGCATCGGGCCAACGTCGATTTTCAGATCGAGGTTCGGGGTGATCATCTCATCGATCCCCTTCTGGACGGCCTCAAGAACCAGGCGGTCCTCTTCAAAGGCGCCGCGGACCGATTTCGCAAAGCTTGCCGAAACTTCCGGATCGTTCGGCGCAAAGTTACGCATCTGGAACCAATAGTACTTCGTGTGCTTGTCATCGACCGGGGTCATGAAGTTGTAGCTGTCCATCAGGAAAGTGTTGTCGGGCAACACCGCCCCTTCGCCACCGGTATGCGCGGGTGCAAAGATCGCCTTGATGATGGCATTCGACGGATAGCGCACTTCATAATGCTGCTTGCGGTCGGTATTGCCCTCGAACTGCAGGAAGGGCGCATAGAAAGGTGCCGGCTCGGAATCCAGCATCCAGCGCCATACGGTCACGCCGTCATCCTTGACGGTGGTTTCCAGCGGGGTTTCCTCGCAGGCAGAGCTTGCAAAGGACGACTGGTGAACCCAAGCGACATGCGAAGGGTCAAGCAGGTTGTCGGTCATGTAAAGATAGTTGCAGCGCAGGGTCATCGACTCGCCGCGGTTCACGCCCCAAGCCGGATCGCCCCAGTTTTCGACCTCGAAAATCTTGGCAGGATCAGCTTCGGCCACATCGCCCATCCAGACCCACAAAAGGCCATAACGCTCTTCGATCGGATAAGAGCGCACACAGGCCACATGCGGGATTTTCTCGGCGCCGGGGACGCGGGTACAGGTGCCCGTCGTGTCGAAGGTCAGGCCGTGATAGCCGCATTCGACCTCGTCACCCTTGATCCGTCCCATCGACAGGGGCAGCTTGCGATGCGGGCAAGCATCCTCAAGCGCAGCCGCGCGGCCATCCTGCGTGCGATAGAGCACCAGATTCTGGCCAAGCATGGTCACCGGCTTCAGCTCGCGGCCGACTTCGTGATCCCATGCAGCTACATACCAGGCATTCTTCAAAAACATTGGATACCCCTTGCGTTCTCTTTGCATGATTATCCGCCTGGTTGAGGTCGGTCGCAAGCAGCCGGGGGTTGCGTTCTATTTTAGATTAGCTAAACAATTAACCTGACAAAAACAGGTGTATTTATGCCCCTTCCTTCCCTGCGCGCCCTGCAAGCATTCGAGGCGATTGGCCGAACAGGCACCGTAAGCGGCGCCGCCCGCGATCTGGCTGTATCGCCCGGCGCCATCAGCCAGCAGGTGCGCAATCTTGAAGATCACCTTGCCGTCACGCTGTTGGAACGGCGTGGCAGGCGGGTCGAGCTGACCAGCTGGGGCAGGATCTATTACGAGGAAATTGCGAAAGGCTTTAGGCAGTTCGAGCTGGCAGCAGATGCGCTGGAACGCGCGCGCAATCAATCCGCAATCGTGCTCAGCGCACTGACCTCGGTTGTGAATAAATGGATAACGCGCCGCATTTTTGACTGGCAAAGCCTGCATCCCGCCGCGAATGTGCGCATTATCGGCAAGGACGAAGAACCGCTTTTGGGTCACGACGAGGTGGATTTTCGCATCACCTATGGCCGTGGGGTTCAGGCCCATCGCCATTATACCGAATTGTTTCGGGACTGGTCGGTGCCTGTCTGCTCTCCTATGCTGATCACAGATCATAAGCTGCGCGAACCCGCAGATCTGCTGGAATTTCCCCTGCTGAATGTCGAATGGGAGAAGCATTACCTGCCGCCGCCGCAATGGTCGGACTGGGCGCGCCATGTCGGCGCAAGCCGCGGCCAAAGGCTGTCGACGCTGTCGTTCACCCTGTCCAGCAGTGCGATTGACGCGGCCATCAACAAGCGCGGCTTTGCTTTAGCTCAGCTATCAATGATTGGCGAGGAATTGGCGGCAGGAACGCTGGTCGTGCCCTTTGATATTCGCCTGCAGCTGCCCGAGAGCTATTATCTTGCTTGGGACAGGGCGGCGATGGAAAAGCCAAATGGCCCGGCTTTTCACAATTGGCTTTTGCAGATCGGACGGCGCCAGACGCTTTTGTCAGCGCCGCCCGCAAATCCCGCCGCGCCTTAGCGCGAGGCGGTTTGATAGCGCGTCAAACGACCCTCAAAATAGCGCACAAGCAAGACCAGAATCGTGTTGATGACCAGATAAAACACGCCCGCGATCGCGAAAATCTCGAAGATTGCATAGGTTTGGCTCATCAACCGTTTCGCATGTCCGGTGATCTCCAGCACGGTGATCGTCGAGGCAAGGCTGGTCCCTTTGACGATCAGGATCAGCTCATTGCTATAGGCCGGAAGGGCCTGACGGATCGCCAACGGGAATTCGATACGCCGAAAGCGCATCATCCGCGACATGCCGGCTGCCTTGGCCGCCTCGATCAGCCCAACGGGGACTGACATCAAACCGCCGCGCAGAATTTCCGATGTATAGGCAGCCGTGTTCAGCGACAAAGCCATGATCGCGCAATTCATGCCGCCGCCAATAACCGACCATAAGATCGCGTTATTGCGTACGAATTCAAACTGACCAAGCCCGTAATAGAACAGGAACAGCTGCACCAAAAGCGGCGTGCCGCGAAAGACCGCGCTGTAATATTCCGCGAATTTCTGCAGGAAGCGGTTGGACGAGACGCGCATCATCGCCAGGCAAAGCCCAAGGCAAAAGCCAATCACGGCCGAGGTCGCGGCAAGGGTCAGTGTAACCGATACGCCCTTGGTAATTGTCGCGAACGCGCGTTGAGCAAGATCTAGATCCATCTCAACCCCTTCCCTTAAGCATCAGCGAGCGCTCGGCCCGTTTGAAGAAAAATTGGCTGACAAAGGTGATGCAGAGGTAAACAACCGCAGCAATCAGGTAGAAGATGAACGGATTTCGCGTCGATCCTGCCCCGACCGAGGCCGCGCGCATCAGCTCTTGCAAGCCGACAACCGACACAAGCGCCGTATCTTTCATGGTGGCTTGCCACACGTTGTTCATGCCCGGCACAGCAATGCGCAACATCTGCGGCAGAATGATCTTGCGGAAAATCCGCGGCCCCGGCATGCCCAAGGCACGTGCAGCCTCAAGATGGCCTTTGGGGATCGACGACAATGCACCGCGCACGACCTCGGTCGAATACGACCCCGAGATGGCAGCAATCGCGATCACAGCGATGATGAATGCATAGCCCGTATCCGCCAATCCCGACCAGCCAAAGGCATTGGCCACGCGGGTCACAAATTCGACCGACGAGAAGAACAGCAGATAGATGATCAATAGCTCGGGAACACCGCGCACAACGGTCGTGTAGATATCGACCAGCCAACTCAGGGGTTTGAGCCTGCCCCATTTGATCAGCCCACAGATAATACCGATCACCAGCCCCGCGAACATCGCGCAAAGGCCGACCAGTACCGTGATTGTCGCGCCCCGAAGAAGCGCGCTGATCCAGCCGCCCTCCCAAAGCTGCAATAGCCCGAATTGCATCCGTCTTACCTACCGTTCGTCAGGTGGGAGTTTTCGACCCGCCAATCTTTGGCGTCCGATCGGAAAGGGCGCGGCGCGCCCCTTCCTTAGCTGTCACGCGCTCACTGGCAGTTGCGCGAGATGTCCATTTTGAACCACTTCTCCGAGGACGCTTTCAGCGTGCCATCTGCACCAAGTTCACACAGCGCGGTGTTGATTTTGGCTTTCAGATCGCCTTCATCCTTGCGGATACCGATGCCCAGACCGTCGCCAAGCGTCTTGTCCGAAGCGGAATCGATCACAAACGGAACCAGGGCAAAGTCAGCGCCTTCGGGTTTGGCAAGGAAGTCGTTTTGGGCCGAGCTATCCGAGAAAGAGCTGTCCAGACGACCGCTGGCCAGATCGATCTGCATCTGGTCAAGCGTGTCATAGGTCATCAGCTGCGCGTCGGGCATGTTCTTTTCAACATAGGCCGCGTGGGTGGTGCCACCCTGAACGCCAATGCGCAGACCGCTCAGGTCTTTCTTCAGCGTTTCCAGATCGTTTGCTTCGGTCAGGGGCGAGCCCTTCTTGGCGACGAACTGGTTGGGGAATTCCGCATAGCTGTTCGAGAAGTCGATCTGCTTGCCACGCTCGTCGGTGATCGACATGCCGGAAATGATAACGTCGAAACGCTTGGCGTTCAGCGCGGGGATCAGGCCGTCGAACGCCTGAACCACAAAGCGGCACTTCAGTTCCAGCTTGGCGCAAAGCGCATTGCCGACATCAGCGTCAAAGCCGGTGACATTGCCATTGGCATCGGCCATCGAGAAGGGCGGGTAAGCGCCTTCGGTCCCGATCACCAGCTCGCCCTCGGCGGCATAGGCGGCATTCATGCCAAGCGTCATAGCTGCAGCGAGGCTCAGAAGTTTAAGTTTCATTCGGTGGTCTCCCTGGGTTTGATTGGCGTCACATTTTTTGCCGAGTGATCATGCGGCTCCTTCCAAGATCTGGCCAGTTAATTGGTCCGTGACAGGAACTGGCGCAGACGCTCGGAGCGAGGATTGGAGAAAAGCTGAGCAGGCGCGCCCTCTTCTTCGACGACGCCCTGATGCAGAAACTTGATGCGATGCGAGACTTCGCGCGCAAATTGCATTTCATGCGTCACAAGAATCATGGTGTTGCCTTCTTCGGCCAGCTGGCGAATGACGCGCAGCACCTCGCCGACCAGCTCGGGGTCAAGCGCCGAGGTCGGCTCGTCCAGCAAAATGACCTTGGGGCGCATGGCAAGTGTGCGGGCAATCGCCGCGCGCTGCTGCTGACCACCCGAAAGCTGGCCCGGATATTGAGCATGCTTATCCGACAGCCCGACCTTTTTCAGCAGCGCATGGGCATGCTCGATCGCATCGGCACGGTTTTCTTTCAACACATGCACGGGCGCTTCGATAATATTGTCCACGACCGACATATGCGGCCACAGATTGAAGTTCTGAAAGACCATGCCGACGCGCGCCCGGATACGCTCGACCTGCTTGTGATCGACCGGAACCGCTGCACCATCTTTGCCCGGCTTCATCCGGATTTCTTCACCATCAACGATGATACGGCCGGATTTCGGCTGCTCTAGCAGGTTGATGCAGCGCAGGAAGGTCGACTTGCCTGAACCCGACGAGCCGATCATCGACACGACCTCACCGGGCCGGGCAACCAGACCGACGCCCTTCAGGACTTCGTGGCTGCCATAGCTTTTGTGCAGATCATGGACCTCGACGGCGGCAACTTCATCGGAAACATCGGCCAGCGGACGCGCGGTTTCACGCGGCTTGGCCGCGACGGGTTGCGCTGCCTCTGGTTGAGCCTGCACCGGTTGAGCCTGCACACCGCCAAGATCGGTCAAGGCGCGATCGAAAAAGCCAAGCGTGACGTTCAGGCAATGCTGCTGCCAGATTGCATCGTCGGGAATAAAGGCGCGACGCAGATCTTCTTTGATCTGCTGGCCTTCGCTCGAGGCCAACTCGCCATGCAGATGCAGCCAGTTGTCAGCAAGCACCGCCGCCGTCACCAGAGCGCCCGGCAAGGTGCCACATTCCACCACCAAAGGCAGGACGCGCGCCTGGGGCATCGCATCGATCACCGCCGCCGAGACATAGCCCGTCGCAGTGGCGGCAATTCCGGTGTCGGTGGTGCGATTGGCGCCCGTCAATACGACTGAAAGGGCCGGGCCAAACAGCGATTGCCCCCAAGCCAAGCCATCATGAGCCGTTTGCGCGACCGAAAGCAGCGCCGGATAGCCGTAAGGGCCCGCTCCGGTATGCAGATCAAATACGACCACGTCGCGGGCGGTCTGACCAAAATCCTGAAGGATCTGGTTCAACGTCTGGTTGGACCAAACCGGGCCTGCCCCACCATAGAACATGCCTGCGGGATAGTCGTATTGCCCAGCCTCGATGATCGGCGACAGCGCCGCAAAGCCGCCGCGCGCCTGGCTTTGGGCCTCAAGATGGGCATCAGCGCGGTCGCGGTCAGGGCCGCTTAGCGTGGTGAATGTAAAGGCCTCGTGCAGATCGCCATATGCGTCATTGCGCGGCGGGGTGCCGTTCCAATCGATGAAGTTGCGATTCAGATCGACGTTATCCTCATTGACCCGACGCGACCACGCCGCGCCCCAAGGGTTGATCAGGTGGATAAACAGAATCGCCACATCTTCTGGCAGCGACCAGGATTGGTGATCACGCAGCCACTGGCTTTGACACGCCGAGCCATAGGCCCCTTCGACCCCATGCGTTCCCGAATTCACGACAATCAGCTTGGCGGCATCGGGCCGCCCGATCAACGCGACATCGGTCGCCAGCTCTTCATCGGCGGGACCGCGCAACGGATGTGGATAGGCAGAAATGCTTGCGCCAGCGACCTGCGCTGCCGCCAGAAATTCCTGCCGCATGGTTTGGTAATCGATCGCATAGGGCTTGCCGGTCGGCACGTTAGGCATGGGTTCCCTCTCCTTCTAGCGCAGCAGGAAACCAAGTTCCGATTCCGCGTCCTCTTGAAAGCAAACCTTAGGGATCGGGGGGAATATGTATAGACTTTATTTTTCCAAACTCAGTCGCAGCCCTCTCCATATCAGCCTTGGCGAGGGTACGTAAGGCGTGAAAATCCTTAGAAATCCAATGATCTTCAAGCGCTTCAACAGCCTGCAACAATCCGCAAACTCATACGATTGTATGATGAAGGAAACACCACAACTTGGCCAACTGCCTCTTATTCGCGCAATTGGTTGATCGCCGCTACGTCAATCGCGCCGAATCGGTCGGCTGACCGACCGCTGCATTCGCCCAAGTTGGCGACGCGGCAAAGCTCTGCTGGCTGAGTTTCGGGCCGGCTAAAACGCTTTGGCGATCCTGACGAATTAGACAGGAAACGCAGAGCGGCACTCGAACGTTCATATCCGGTAATGAGTGAGTTTTCGTTATTAACAAGTAATCGTGTTTGGTGGCCGAGCAAACTGTCATTTGCCGGTCACTAGCGCGTGGAAGGACGCTCTAAAGTCACCGCTTTGCGAAAAGCCCTGCTTCAAAAACATGGCCAAAGAATCGGTGTTTCAGCTTTCCCCCGCCGCGCATGGATCTGTTGTGCAAAGCCACAAGCCAAGGCGGATCTTCCTGCCCTGCTGACTAAAAAAGCGCATGCCTGATATTCGGCAAAGAGGTCACGAAACCACGCGCAAATTGATCAAGACGCGGCCACCTAGCTGGTGTTCTGGCTTCGATATGTTCTGATATGGAAAAGCTGGGCTCCACCATCCAACCCTTTGAAAAGGTTGAATGGTGGGCGACCCTGGAATCGAACCAGGCATGGGTCTCCCCGGCGGAGTTACAGTCCGCTGCCGCACCTTGCAGCACGTCGCCCGACGCTGGGGGGTAAGTAGCCGCAGCATTTCGGAGGGTCAAGAGCAGATTTCAGCTTTTTGGTTGCGAAGTTGATGACATCGTCGCAGGAAGGGCGAAATAAGAAGGATTGCCACCATGAGCCAGCCGCCTAAGGCCAAAAAACCAACCTGGGTCATCGATAAAGAGCGCGCCAAGCGCGCAGCCGCCGCCGAAACGGTCTGGCTATTTGGTCTGCATGCGGTGCGCGACGCGCTGGCCAACCCACGCCGCGAGAAAATTCGCCTTGTGGTCTCGCAAAATGCGCTGGATCGCTTGGGCGACATCGGTACCGACATCGAACCCGAGATCGTCGATGTGCGCGTCTTCGACAAGAAAGTGCCCTTGCCACCTGAAAGCGTTCACCAAGGTGCGGCGCTTGAGGTTAAACCGCTTAAATGGGGCAAGCTGGCGGATCTGGCGCTTGAGGGCGAGGGCAAACCCTTGCTGGTGGCGCTAGACCGCGTGACCGACCCCCATAATATCGGCGCCATTCTGCGCTCGGCCGAGGTTTTTGGCGCGCGCGCCGTCATCGCCCCGACCCGCCATTCCGCACCTGAAACCGGCGCCTTGGCGAAAACCGCCTCGGGGGCGCTAGAGCGTCAGCCCTATCTTCGGGTCGGCAACCTTGCTGATGCGCTGATTGAACTGCAGGACATGGGCTATATCGTCATCGGCCTTGATGGCACCGCCACCGAGGATCTGTCCGAGGTTCTGGCACCGATCAAAGGCCGCGCGATCTGTCTGGTGCTGGGCGCCGAAGGGCCGGGTCTGCGCGAGCGTACGCTGGAAACCTGCGACAAGCTGGCGCGCATCCCCTATGCGACGGATTTCGGCTCGCTGAACGTCTCGAATGCGGCCGCCATCGCGCTTTACGCTGCTTCACAGGCGTGAGGGCAGATTTCACATCCCCGCCATCATCCCCCATGAATGGTTGAGAATCGCCAAGCGAACTGCCACATATCACGGGTGGCTAGGGGCCGTATTGGGCATCTAGCTACCCTGTTCCAACAGCCGTGAGAGCCATGATCCGTCGTCTCTTTGTCAGAGCCGCCGCCACTGCGGTTTACTTGATGCCCTCGCTCGCGCTGGCGCAGGATTGGGCATTGGACGGGATGGACCCGGTCGCCTATCAACATGATGGCGCGGCGCGGGCGGGCCGTCAGGATATTGTCACGCTTTGGCATGGAAAAAGCTGGCACTTTGTCTCTGAGGAAAGCCGCGCCTCGTTCGAGGCCGACCCCCATGCCTATGCGCCGGGATTGGGGGGCCGCTGTGTCGTCGCCCTATCCGAGGGCCGCGCCGAGCCAGGAAACCCACGCTATTTCGTGGTCATTCACAATCGCACCTATCTGACGCAATCAGCAGCGGCGCGGTCGCGACTTTTGAATAACCCCAACGCGATTTTGCGCGCCGCCGAGACGGCTTTTTCGAAAATGCCGCGGTAGTTCTCACTATTTCGTGAGAATACTGGAACTTTTATGCTACACAACTATTTAATTATTGAGCTTGACCACGGAACGGTCTTGCTCAGATCACTGTCCCTCGTTCCGCGACTTGCGCCCGGCGATATTCTCGACCGGGCGCTTTTTCCATGCGAGTGACCAAGAAAGACCAAGGCCGAATTTCTGGCCGAAAGGAGAACAGGTCCCATGAGCGATGAAGATATTGCACGTGTCCTGAAACAAGCGCGCACCATTGCCATTGTCGGCATGTCTCCTAAAGAGGATCGCCCAAGCTGGGGCGTCGCGCGCTTTCTGAAATCGCAAGGCTACCGCGTCATCCCGGTCAATCCCGGCCATGCAGGTTCGACTTTCCTGGATGAAACCGTCTATGCGGATCTGAAATCCATCCCCGCCGAGGTCAAGGTCGACATGGTCGACATCTTTCGTCGCCCCGAGGCCGTCGCCGGCATCGTCGATGAGGCGCTGCAATATCTGCCCGACCTCAAATCCATCTGGATGCAATTGGGGGTGCGCCACGCCGAAGCCAGCGCCAAGGCCCGCAAGGCGGGGATCGCGGTCATCGAGGACCGCTGCCCGAAAATCGAGCTTCCCCGCCTTGGCGCTGCGCTTTATTCGGTGTGATAAAGACCTTCGTAGATCGGCCCCAGGGTATCAAGCTCGAACAGTGAGCTGACCGAGGTGCCGTTCCAGATGTTCAAGATCGCCTGAGCAAACATCGGTGCGGTGGGAACAATGCGAATATTGCGCGCATTTTTCACCGCATCGGTTGGTTCGATCGAATCGGTGATCACCAGCGATTTCATCACCGAATTCTCGACGCGGGTGATGGCCGGTCCCGACAGAACGCCATGGGTGATATAGGCGTGAACTTCGGTGGCGCCGCCGTCAATCAGGGTCTGGGCGGCTTTGCACAGCGTCCCTGCCGTATCGCAAATATCGTCGACGATGATACAGATCTTGCCCGAAACATCACCAATCACCGTCATTTCTGCGACTTCACCAGCCTTTTCGCGGCGCTTGTCGACAATGGCCAGCGGCGCGCCAATGCGCTGCGCGATCTCGCGCGCGCGGGCCACACCGCCGACATCTGGCGAGACCACCATGACATCGCTTAGCTTCTCGCGGAAGTGATGCAGAATATCCAACGAGAAGATCGGCGCGGCATAAAGGTTATCCACCGGAATGTCGAAAAAGCCTTGGATCTGAGCAGCATGCAGATCCAGCGTCAACACGCGGTCAACCCCGGCTTCGGTCAGCAGGTTTGCAACCAGCTTGGCCGAGATCGGCGTACGGGCTTTGGCGCGGCGATCCTGACGCGCATAACCAAAATAGGGGATCACGGCAGTAATACGCGCAGCCGACGAACGGCGCAGCGCATCAGTCATGATCAACAGCTCCATCAAGTTGTCATTGGCCGGGTTCGACGTCGACTGAATGATATACATGTCTTCGCCACGAACGTTTTCGTAGACTTCGACAAAAACTTCCTGATCGTTGAACCGCTCGACCCGTGCTTCGATGGGTGCGACGTTCATTCCTCTGTGCATGGACATGCGGCGGGCAATGGAATTGGCAAGCGAGCGGTTGGCATTTCCTGCAATCAGCTTGGGTTCGGTCATAGCCGGCATGGCAGACTCCGTTGGTTTTGGCGCGATTGCACACGCCTTAGCACCCGGTTAGCTTGCCCGCAAACCCGGAAGGAATGCAGATGGCGCATATCGACTACTACCTCGCGACACTTAGCCCCTGGTGCTACCTCGCTGGCAACCGGCTGGAAGAGATTGCAGCCCGCCACGGCGCCACCATTCGCTATCGCCCCTTGGATGTGATGCAGCTTTTTGACCGCTCTGGCGGCACCCGCCCCCCGGCGCGTCACCCCAACCGCGTGGCCTATCGCATGCAGGAAATCCTGCGTTGGTCAAAGTGGCTTGGCATGCCCATGAATCCCAATCCGACCCTTCCTCAGGTCAATATGGCGCCCTCGTCTTACGCGGTGATTGCTGCACAAGAGGCCGGTCAGGGCAACATCGGCGCCTTGGTCCAAGGGTTCCTGCGCGCGCGCTGGGTCGAGGATCGCGACATCTCGGACGACGAAGTTATCCGCGATGTGCTTACCAGCTGCGGATTTGACCCTGAAATCGCGAACAAAGGTTTATTCGTCGGCGCTGAAATCTATGGGCGCG
>NZ_DALZMB010000016.1:0-49842 GCF_032007265.1 Paracoccus sp. (in: a-proteobacteria)
CAGGCCGCCAAATCGGCCCTGAACGGCGGAAAACAAGGAAAAATCGAGGTGCCCATTGGTGACTTTTGTCTCCTCGATCAGCCGCGCTTCGAAGGCCATGAGCGTTTCCACAGGGATCATCTTGCCCGTACAGGTGCAGTCCTGCGTCGACAGAACACTCATCGTGACAAGGTAGTCATTCATGTCGCGGCGACGGGCGTAGGTCGCATTGCCTGGCTTGCCGAGATAGGCCACCAGTTCCGGCGTCTTTGCGCAGGTGCTATAGCGCACATTGCCCGCGTTTTTCAGCGGCTCGACTTTGCCCTCTGGCGCGTCTTCCTTGCCCATATCAATGCGCAGGAAATCGTCCTCGGCATCAAGCTCCGCTTCGGTCAGCGCCGGTGTGCCCGTGATGTCAGCCAGCGGATCTGCCGCACTTTGCGGAAGGGCAAGGAACACAGCGCTCGCCGCAAGTGCCCCGACCAGAGCCCCGATGGAGATGTAAACCACTTTATTCATTGCTCATTCCTCCATCTTGATTTGCAAGAATTTTTCTTCTTCGGCCGCCGTGGCGGCATCCATCACGCCGGCCTCGCCCATCCCCACCGTCTGGACCGCTTCCATAGCCCAGAGATTGGCAAGCGCGATGCCCAATTCGGCGGTGACGCGGGTATTGAGGTCGATCGCCTGTTTGAGGTTTTCGCTCTCCTCGATCTTGCCCACCAACCCGTCGATGCGGGTCAGGCTTTCCTTGGCCTGTTGCGACGAGCTTTCCGCCGCTGCCGACATGAAGGCATTGACGTTTGCCGCCGTCCCGATCCGCGCCGTAGCCGCATTCTCGCTCTCCGTCAGGGCTTTGACCTGCTCGCGGCTCATGCCCGCCGAGGCAAAGGTGCGATCGACATGGGCGGCAACCGTCCCGCCGCCGAGCATCCCGCCCGAAAGCGCGCGTTCCCAATTTCCGGATTTGGCAGCATCGAGCGAGCGCGAGAGATCGGCAAATTGCGGCAGAATGTCCTTGAGGAAGGATGCAGGGTCCAAGCCGAGATCGGCCAGAGTAAAGCCCTCCGTCAGCGCCGCAATCTGGCTTTGAAGAAGCGCGATCTGCTCGATCATCTTCAGCGTCTGGTCGTCCAGCTTGAGGTTCGCGGCAATCTGCTCCTTGAGCTGGAGACGCGCTTCCGCCAGTTGGTCGGTCAGCTTGGCGAGGCTGGTCACGTCGATCGTGGGAACCCCTTGCGCGCCGGCCTGAAGGCCGAAACTAAGCGCGAGTGTTGCCGCTGCAAAAAACTGCTTCATCATTAATCCTCCATCGAGACGCGCAAAAAGTCCTCGTCTTCGGCATAGGCTTGCAGCAAGAGCGCGTAGCGCGCCGCGTCGATGCGTTGCCGAACCGCCTTCAGACGGGTTTGAATGATCGCCATGCGCGCGACTTCCGCCCGCGCATAGGTGTTGAGATCCATGGCCTCTTTGACCGAAGCCGTGCCCTCGATCTGCATGACGATGGAGCGCAAACGGGTTGCCGCCCCCTCCATCGTATCCATCGAATGTGCCGCGTAATGCCAACCAGCGTCCGCGACGTTCGAGCTTTCCGCAATCACCATATCCTTGGGGTCGAGCGTGCCGAGATCGTCGGCACCGCTCACCCGTGCGGCATAGGTCTGGTAATAGCGGCGGATGCGCACGACATAGCCCTGCGTCTCTTTATAGGGCGGGATGCCGTTATACTTCTGGACCGCGCCGGGACCGGCATTATAGGCGGCCAGCGCCAGCTCCATCGAACCGAACTTGTTCAGCTGTTGCAGAAGATAGCGCGCGCCACCGTCCAGTTGGGCGCGAGGATCGTCGTAATAGGCTGGATAGACCCCCAGCTCCTTCGCCGTTCCCGGCATGATCTGGGTCAGGCCGAAGGCCGCAACGGGACTTTTGGCCCCGATCGAGAAGTTGGATTCCGCTTTCACCAATCCCTGGAACCAGCAGCGGAACTCGACCGCATTGATCCCCGCCTTCGCCAGCGCCGGATGATTGTTGTATTTGACCACGGTTTCCGCAATCATCTGCTCGATCGTGGCAGGCGCATCCCCAAACAGCCGCTCGGCATAGGGGTTGTCGTCCTCGATGGCATAGACCGCCGCACTGGCGTAAGCCGCGCCACCCTCACCGCCCGTTTCCAAATCGGGAATGAAGGCGCTGGTGCCGTTCAGAAGCTTCAGCGTCTCGTCCAGAGCGGCAATCTGATCGGCCTGATAGCGCGCGATCTCGGAGCGTTTGGCATTCTCGTCCACATCTGCGCCGGTCTTTGACTGCTCGGCGTCGATCGTCATGACTTCGAGCGCGACTTTCTTCATGTCCACAGCCGGCACGCCATGCGACCAGATGGCCACCGGCAGGGCCGTCAGGGCAAATGTGCTGCCGAGAAGCAGGGGCGAGAGACGCATCCGCCCGTCCTCAGCGCTGCGCCGCGCAATCGCGCGTCTCGACAAAGCTCATGCTGGACCAGCAATTGGCCTTCTTGATCGGCGCCTCGCTGGCGCAGGCCGACACAAGCGGGAGAAGGGCAAGCAGCAAAAGGGACTTACGCATGGTCTTTTCTCCAAAAAAACGGGATGGTTTCAAAATCGGACCCGAAGGCCGCGCGGCCTGCCTCGCCACCGCCGAGCGCGGTCAGAAGCGGGCCAAGCGCCGACAGATCGACGTCAAGAAGCGTCTGGCCGTTATGGCTGCGCAAAAGCGCCTGACGCGTGCCGGTCCGGCCGGCGAGAAGAAAGTCGGTCTCGTTATCCGTGAGGCCGAAGCCCTCGTAATCTGCGGGCTGGGCCCGCCGGTTCGGAAAAAGGATCTGGGTCGGCAGCCCTTCGAGGATCGAGCGGGATTTGCTGTTCCTGATCTGGGAGGGAAACTGCGTCAGCAGAACCACGACCACATTCATCTTGCGCACCGTGACCAGCCACTTCGGGAGCCAGCGCGCAAAGAACTCGTCGTCAAAGACCGTAGAAGCCTCGTCAATGACCAGAAGCATCGGCTGGCGGGCCTCGAACATCAACTCCAGACGGCGGAAGATATAGGACAGCAGCGCCGAGCGTTCGGTCGGCAGGCCGAGAATTTCCGTGAGGTCGATCCCGAGTACATCCAGCCCGTCAAAATCCACCACCGGCGCATTCGCCTGACCGAATACCCAATTATAGCGGCCCTGCGGCCCCCATTCAGCAAGCCTTGTCGCAAGGGCGCGGTCATCGCGCGCATCCCCGATCAAGGAGGGAAAATGCGCGAAGCTTCGCAGATCCGGCGCGGCCTGTCCGTTCTGGCGCACCGCATTCTTGAGTGCCTCGGCCTGATGCGGGCTCAAAGCGCCATGGCCGCGCTCGACCAGTGTTGCCAGCCAATCCATCAGCCATGCCTCGCCGCGCGGGCCGTTCTCGGTCGCGAGCGGATTGAGCCCCGTGGGCTGACCGGCTTTGATCTCTGCATAGCGGCCACCGAGCGCCGCGACCGCCATGCGCAAGCCTTGGTCTTTGTCGAACAGCACCATGCGCGCGCCGGTCCGGCGCGCTTGCGCTGCCAGAAAGGCCATGGTCGCGGTCTTGCCGCTGTTCGAGGGGCCGAGAATGAGGGTGTGACCAATCGTCGGCTCCGACTTCGGATCACCCGCATCATGGAAGGAAAAGCGGTGCGCCGCGCCCGTCACACTTTGGAAGACCGTGATCGGGGACTTCCAAGGCAGGCGTGCAGCGGGTGTTCCGCTGTCGGTCATATGCAGGCTGCACAGATCCGCGAAGGTGATCGAGCTGACGATGGTTTCCCATGCTTGATAGTCACGGTTGCCGGGATGGTTGGCGAAAAACGTCGCGACCATGGTGGACGTCAGCCGCGTCAGGCGCAGCTTGGCTTGCTCGGCCACCCCGCGCACCTGCGAGACCCGCTGCTCCAGCGCATCGGGGCTATCTGCAAAAACCGTGATGGTAAACTGGTGCTCGCCGAAGCCGAGACGGCCGCTTTCCACATCGTCATAGGTCGCGCCAAGCTGATCCTCGATCGAGCCCGCCGCATCATCGGCCGCGCGCATCTGCTGGATGCGCAGCTTGGCGAGATCGGCGATCTTCTGGCGCGCGATCGGCGTATAGCTATGGGTCAAAAGCGTATCCATGCCGGTATCGAGGGCATCGAGCATCCCCGGCTCGGTCATGGTCGGATAGTTTTTGACGGCCAGCACAGCCGCATAGCGCGGGCGGTCCAGCCCCTCTTCAAGGGTGATCACGCTGCCTTTGAAACGCAGCCCGACGTTGCTCACATCCTCGGCAATCAGACTCAGATCGCCGCGAAACTCGGGGCGAAGAATTCCGGAATTGATCGAGCTGTAGAAACCCAGAAGCGAGCCGTCGCTGATGTTCAGCCGACGCGTTCCGACCGGCAGGCTGGTTTCCAAAATGGCGACCACCTCACGCAATTCGGCATGGCGCGCAGCGGTGTCACCATCAAAGATCTGCTTGGCCTTGCGGGCAAAGAACGGGAGCTTGAGCGGGGCTTGCAGGTTACGCACCACCGTCAGAACCACCACGAAATCGCGCAGCTTCTGGGCCTCGAGATGGGCGTTCCAGCACTGGTCGAGATCCGCCTCGAAGCTCTCGCCGTAGATCGGCGTGAGGCCGAGCGCGGCGGGCTTCATCATGCGGTGGACATAGAAGCTGAACCGCTCGTCCAGCCCGTCAAGGATCGAGGCAAAGCCGCGGCGCAAATCCTCAAGGTCGCGATCGGCCGAGGTGAAGCCGTCCTTGCCCGAGATTTCCAGCGACATCATCAGGGCGTTGTCGCGCGTGCGCACCGTAAAATCGTCCACCTCCAGCACATAGGGCATATGCGGGTAGAGCTGCGGCACCTTGGGCCGGACGGCTCCCGCGCGCGCACTGATCTTGTGATCATGCTTGGCATCAAACATAGCGGCGACCCTCTTTTCTTTTTTGGCGCGAAAGGGAGGGCGGGGTCCGGCGAAGGACCACCGCGAAGGCCTTATGGCCGTTGGGGTTCATGGCGACGGCAATGCGCGCCGCGATGTACCAGACCGGACCGGTCAGCACCCAAGGGATGAACTGGGTCCAGAAAAATGGCAGGGCAGTCAGAGCGCCGACACCAAGCATGTAGGGCATCGGCAATCCCATCAAACGGGCCTGCCGCGACAACCCGAGGATGACGGCGCTCCGTTCCATCAGGTCAGCGCCGATTTCATCTGGGTGACGAGGGACGAGCCGCCAAAGACGAAGAAGCCGCCCACGAAGATCATCACGACCCACCACCAGCTGATCCGGTTCATCGCCGCCATGAAGCCGCAGATGATGAAGGCGCCAGTGAAAATGGCGATGGCAATGTTGCCTTTCAGCCAAGTGATGAACCCTGTGCCGACCTTATCGACCTTGGAAAAATCCACCGTGCCGCTCGCTTGGGCCAGCACTTCACTTGCGTTGAGGGTGAGCAAAGCCACCGCCAGAACCGCAAAAGCGGTCTGGGCGTACGTCCTGTTCATAGATTTTCTCCTGAATTTTCTAGTGGGAGAGCAGTCTGTCTCGTTCCACGATAATTCGTTTTATGTAATTTTGAGTCTCGCGATACGGCGGAACGCCACCGTATTTCTGCACCGCACCCGGCCCCGCGTTGTAAGCCGCGAGCGCAAGTGTCGGATTTCCGAACTGCTGCATTTGCGTCAGCAAATACCGCGCCCCCCCATCGAGATTGTCCAGGGGATCATGAGGATTGACGCCCAGCATCTTCGCAGTCCCTGGCATCAATTGCGCGAGCCCTACCGCTCCCTTTGGGCTAAGCGCACGCGCATTGAACCGCGATTCCTGCCAGACCAAAGCCTCGAAGGTCGCAACCCACTGCTTTGGCGTCATTCCAGCGCTCTTGATCGCTGGGTGGTTCTGATAGCGTAGCGCCGTCTGCCGCACGCTCGGTCGCGCACCTGCGTAACGCTCAGTTACGCCCACACCCAAAATAACGCTCTCACCGGACTGCTTGGCGATTTCTTCGCGCAGCGGCGTATGTTCCGCTTCGGGGGGAGGCGGCGAAATGTTGCGACGCTGGCCCTTCGCATCAAAGCGTTGAACCGATGAGCCGACAGTCAGAACTTGCGCACCATCAGCCCCGAAACGCATCACTTCCGCAGAAACCGATCCGATAGACATCGAGCTAGTAACTGTGAGAGTGCAGAACGTGCTGATGCACGCTGTCCAAGAGGATTTTTTACGCTGCGCCCGTGTCTGCATAGCGGAGCACAATGCTCTTGCCGCCTTCTGTTTCCAAGCCAACACCTGAAAAACCCAGTTCTTTGAGCACCTTAACGAGGCCAGAGACTGTCTTAACCTCGCGGTATTCGATTGTATGACCGGAGTTAGGGCCAGCAGCGCGCGCGCGGTGCCGTCGTTCGTCTCGGGTTGTGACAAGAACAACCCATTGAAGCGTCTTGGGATCAACTCCCATGAGGTACCAACTTCCGTGCCACTGTGGCCCGCGAAGCTCTGCGTCCTCGCGACTGAGAACGTGAAGCTCCCAGCCCTTTGACAAATATTTCCGCAACCCTGCGACCGTGACCACATCATTTGGTTTTCCATTAATGTCGTGCACTGTCGGTCTCTCCAGCTTCATGAGTCCGACGCTACTTCTAGCATCGGTGTACAAGATTATATCGAGTGTATCAAGATATAATCTTGTACATGGCTACTCTTCTCTCGTTAGCATCTACTTCATAGGCTCGGAAATTCCAAGCTAGGCCACTTTGTTCATACTAGGTGTTCAGTCCCGGCATCTGGTGGATCGGGTTTAGGATGAATCTGTCGGGCTCTGAAGTCCAGATCTTGCAGATGTATTCGTAGGGGGAAGGCCCTTGAGGGTCTTGAGCCGATGAGCGAAGTTATAGGCGGCGGGGAGGTCATCGAGGTGCGTTCGCAGTTGGTCGTGATCGTCGTAGTGGAAGCGCTTCACGGTCGCTTCTTTGATCGTGCGGTTCATCCGTTCGACCTGGCCGTTGGTCCAAGGGTGTTTCATCTTCGTCAGCCGGTGATCAATGTCGTGTTGACGGCATAGGCGGCCAAAGATGTGCTCGAAGGCGTTGGTATCGACGCCTCGATTTGCGAACTGCACGCCATTGTCGGTCAACACCGTGTGGATCCGATATGGCACAGCTGCGATCAGGTCGCGCAGGAACTGGGCTGCAGCCATCTTGCCCGCCTTATGGACAAGGCGGACAAAGGCGAACTTGCTGGTTCTATCAATTGCCACAAAGAGATAGAGCTTCCCTTCCGCAGTCTGAACCTCGGCGATATCGACATGAAAGAAGCCGATGGGGTAGCGCTTGAACTTCGACCGCTTCGGTTTGTCTCCCTCAACATCAGGCAGACGCGAGATGCCATGCCGTTGCAGGCATCGGTGCAGCGCAGATCGCGTCAGGTGAGGGAGCGAGGGCTGCAGCGCGTAAAGGCAATCGTCCAGTGGCAGCAGCGTGTGGCGGCGGAATGCCACGATCGCCGCCTCCTCATCCTCGGACAGAACCGTCGAGCGCGGCTTTGACGGCCCGGTCTGTTGATTTCCGTCGAGACGTGACCCGGTCTTCATGTCCTCGACGGTTGTCCGCTTCCGCCACTTTGCGACCGTCTTGGGGTTGATGCCAAGTTCTCGGCTCAGTTGCGCGAGCGAAGCCTGCGATCGCTGTATTGCTGCTCTGACAGCGTGCGTGGTCGTGTCACTGCCGTGACGAATTTGTGCCATAGGGCATCCATCCATTCCAAAGAAAGGATCGCACCATCAAACCGTGGGATCAAACACCTAGGCGATGTCGCCGAAGCCTGTCGGCAACGGGGACTTGCGAGAAGTCAGCCGTTCCCTGTCGCATTTCCCTGTTGGACAGAAAGTGCCCGCAACCAGCTCGCAAAACTTGCCTCGGTAATTACGCTCGAAGCAAGGTCCTCCATCATCCGAACACCTTGTCGAGGTTCGGGGCGCAGAGCCAAGCCGTTCAGTCGCATGAACGTGAAAGCTGCAACGAAGGCCGTGCGCTTATTGCCATCAACGAACGCGTGTGCCTTGCTGATCCCAAAAGCATAGGCTGCAGCGATGTCGAATACGTCCGGCGTTCCATATGCTGCCAAATTCATTGCTCGCGCGCAGCCCATCTCCAGAAGCGCTGGATCGCGCACACCAGAGGCGCCGCCATGCCGTGAAATCTGACGGTCGTGTATCACTGACAGCGCCGCCAAAGGCACCCAGATCCAGTCGTTCATGCAAGGGCCTGTAGGAGATCCCGGTTTTCATCCATCACGATCTCAGCTGCTGCTAGCGCAGCTTTGAGGTTCGGATCTTCAAGTATGACCTTCAGCCCACCGTCATCTGTGCGCACGACAAAGAGGGTGTCGCCTTCCTTGGCATCGAGCAACGTCAACATTTCGGCGGTGAGAGTCATAACAGCAGAATTGCCAACCTTGCGGATCTTGGTCTCGATCATCGCGGCCTCCATGTTTTTCACTTGTATATACTATCGGATATCCAATCACAACTCATTCTTGGAGAGCACCCTTCGAGAACGAGGACTAGCCTGAAATCTCTAGGTCATTTGCGAACCGTCTTGAGTTTCACCGAGCCGCAGTCCCCGGCTACGCTAATGGAGGAAGAGGCCGAGCCTATCATTAATGCGGTGATTGCCGAACTGGATGCGGAATACTTCGACTGGTATCAGCATAGTTGAACAGCCTCTCCGTTTCGGCTGCGAAACGTTATGCATGGTCACAGTTCCAAAGATGGGTGTTCACGAGTGGTGCAAAGCCCTCACGGGACCATTATGGAACAACCAAACCGTGCAAAGGTTGGTTGCTTTGTCATCATCGAGAAAGGAGAACGAGAATGGATCATACCAATCATGTCCGCCTGAACGATAGCGAGTTTACGGAGCCTGTTCTGAACGGAGCTCCGATTTATGGGCCTGACGATGACAGGTTAGGCACTATTTTTGAGGTTTACGGTGCGGGTGCTGATACTACTATCGTCGTAGACGTAGGTGGCTTTCTCGGCATGGAGGCAAAGCCGGTGGAGCTTTGGGCAAAAGACCTCGACCTGATGCGCAGCGAAGACGGCGTGGTGCATGGCCATACTCGCTGGACGAAAGATCAACTCAAGGAACTGCCCGAGTATACGCCGCGCAATATTCCTTAACTGCTCGAAGGAAGGAGGCTTGCCGTGAGTACCAAGTTCGACCCGAAAGTGGAAAACGAGAAGCATGACGTGGCGCGCGACGCGCAGCGCGACAAGATGGCCAATGCTGAACCTGTTTTGAACCCGAAACAGATGAAGCGCTCCAATGAGCCAAACGCTGGCGGTCAGAATAGAGAGGCTGGCGATCGGAAGGCCCGACAAAATGACCGTGCCACAAATGGTGGCGAGTAAGGCGTGTTTCAAAGTTTGGTGCCGCTTTTCTGAACAAGGCTTCAATCCTGCCCTCGGCCTGCACCGGGGGCAGTTTTTCGTTGCTGGAGCTCGCGCCTGTAGGACCGGGCTCCCGCATTTGACTGTTATCCATAAGGACGCACTCATGTCAGGATTGAAGTATGTGGCATTTTTCATCCTTGGTGTCGTTGGCATTGGATTGATCATCGGCTACCTGAATGTGCCAGGAGCGTGGTATGCGAGCTTGGAGAAGCCCTGGTTCAATCCGCCAAACTGGATTTTTGCGCCTGTCTGGACGCTACTTTACGTTCTGATTGGAGTCGTGGGCTGGCGGACGTGGTTCATCACCGACAAAACCGACCTTAAAGCGCTATGGGTGGCACAGATGGTGCTGAACTTTTTGTGGTCGCCAGCCTTCTTCGGCGCGCAGAAGCCTATCTTGGGATTTATTGTCACTCTTCCACTGCTGGCGGCTATTGTCTTGTTTACCGTGCGAGGAAGAAAGGCTGACCCCGCCTCCGCGTTGATGTTTCTCCCATATGCAGCCTGAGTCTCGTTCGCGGCCCTACTGAATGCCAGCATTGTTGCGCTCAACTAGGAGAGCCGCTCTTTCGGGCAGAGCAGCTCCCAGAAGAGGCGTAGCGCCAAGTTTAGGACAGGCCCTCGAGAGCCTTCAAACACGCTGCTTCATCGCCCTTTTCCAAGGCCGCGCGCGCCTTGCTCAAGGCTTCCGAGTGTGCTGTCGTTTCAGGAGGGCGGTTATCCTTGGAAGTGTCTTCAGCTTCCTGAGCCGCGGTCATTCCGCCACTCTGTTGAGATTGCGCATCCTGACCTGACATCGCCTGATCAGTATCTGGCCCTGAAGTTTCAGATTGGGTGCTATCCATAGGCGCAACTGCAGTCTCTTCAGATGCGGCGGATTCTCCCTCCTTCGCCCTCTCATCAGAGGTCTGGTCGTTGGATGCCGTTCCGCTCGCCCCGCTTGTTGGCTTCTGCAATGGAGCGAGAGTGCCGTCTTTCGCTATACCTTCGTGACTGCCGTCAGCCATCTCAGCTTCGAGAGCAGAGATCTCCTGAGCGCAATCTGCGAACGTCATCGAAGAACTCAAAGCAAAAGTTGCCGTGAGGATAAGCGTCTTGGCAGCGTTTTTCATGGCAGTCTCCTATTTGTTCGTTTTGAAGAAGCAAAAAAGATCCGCGTGCTGAACCAGATGACGGCAAAAATGTTCCCACCTATCTCAACATTAATTGAAGGTCCTATCTTGTTGATCAGCCCGGTTTCCGCATTTTTTGTCCGCCTGAAGCAGGATTTCTGCATCTTGATTGCGCTGTGGCTGGTTTTGATGACTATGGCGTCAAGGGCCTGCGTCACGATGCACCCTCGGGAGGAATCAGAGATCAGGGAAGAGGCATGGCGACAGGGAGTATTTCGGACCGCAACGAGATGGCACGCCTGATCGCGGCTCTGGATTGGCACAATTGCGCGCTCGGACCGATGCGCGACTGGCCTGCCTGTTTGCGGGCGGCCATTGAGCTTGCGCTTCCGGCTCATGCGCAGATCGCCATCTTTGCCGGCGATGATTATGTGGCGCTCTATAACGATGCCTATGCCACGACCATCGGCAACAAGCATCCAACGGTGCTGGGTCGGCCTGCGCGTGAAGGCTGGGCGGAATTATGGGCCGATCTCGAGCCGCTGCTGTACGAGGTGAGGACGACGGGGAATACCGTATCCGCCCGGGACCGACCGTTCCACATCGATCGCTATGGCTATGTCGAGACCGTCCACTTCGATATTTCCTATTCGCCGATCCGCGACGAGGATGGCTGCATCCAGGCCGTGCTGTGCATCGTCGCCGAAACCACCGAACGCGTGAAGGCCCTGAAGGCCGAGCGACGCCTGTCTGCCATCGTTTCCTCGTCGACCGATGCAATCCTGGGCATGGATCTGGATCGCAATATCACTGCTTGGAATCGCGGTGCCGAGGTGCTTTACGGCTATGCCGAGCATGAGATCCTGGGCCGGGCGGTGACTCTACTGGTCCCGGATAACCGCCCCGAAGAGGAAGACCTGATCATGGCGCAGATCATAGCGGGGAAACTGATCGATACCTTTGAGACGCAGCGCCGGCACAAGAACGGCAGCTTGATCGATGTCTCGCTTTGCGTCTCGCCCATCCATGATCGGCAGGGCCGGATCGTCGGGGCGTCCAAGATCGCGCGCGATATCGGCAGCAAGAAACAGGCCGAACGGTTGCAGCGGCTGTTGATGGGCGAGCTGAACCATCGGGTCAAGAACGTGCTGGCGACAGTGCAGGCCATTGCGAACCAAAGCTTTGGCCGCGACGAACCGGAACGCTTCAAGCCGTTTTCTGATCGACTGCGTGCTTTGGCCCAAGCTCATGACCTTCTAATCCAGCGCAGTTGGGAAGGCGCAAGCCTGGCGTCGGTCGTGGACGGTGTTGCCTCGGCATTTGGCCACGAGCGTTTTGAGATAGAGGGCCCGGATCTGCATTTGCCCCCGCGCGCCGTCGTCACCTTGTCGCTGGCCTTGCACGAACTGGCGACCAACGCCGCGAAATATGGTGCACTCTCGGTGCCTGGCGGAAATATTTCGATCCATTGGGCCTGCTGGAGCGAAACCGCCACGTTCCAGCTGACCTGGCAAGAGCGCGGCGGACCGACCGTTACGCCACCAACCGAGACCGGTTTCGGCTCGATGTTGATTACCGACGCATTGGCGGCCGAGTTGAATGGCGAGGTCGAACTGCACCATCAGCCCGACGGGACGGTCTGCCAAGTCCGCGCTCCGCTCGATGCGAGTTGGGATTAATGAGGGCGAGGTTTTTTTGCCTCGCCCCGCCGAAGGGTCACTGGTTCGGTGCCTCGTACTTTGGCAACGCCTTGAGTTCGTCTTTTGTCAGCGAAACATATGCGCGAATATCGTCGTCGGCATTCTTGTAGATGGCGACTTGGTCCGGGGACAGGGAAACCCGGTGTTCACCCAGTCCGAGGAAGCCCCCCACATCTGTCACGATGCCTGTGACCTTGTCATCGCTGCCGATCACCACATCAGCAATTTCCGCGATCTTTGCATCGGCAGGATCGTAGATATCGACCCCTTTGAGTTGATCTGTGGTCACCGATGTCAATTCGGTCATCATGTAGCCCTCAGGCACGACTAGAGCAATGTCCGCAGATCCGGCAGACGGTGCGGCCGTGCTTGCGGCGGGCGCTTCGGTGGTGGCCGCAGGGACCTCTGCCGTTGGATCAGGCGCAACCTCTGGCGGAGCTGGATCAACTTCAGTGGACGGATTGACGGCCTGAGAGTCGCCGGTGTTTTGCGCCATCACGGGGCCTGCCATCATCGCGCTGACCACCAGTGCAGAAAGAACATAGATATTCATCGTGTTTCTCCAGATTTCAATGGTGATATGCGGTGAATCAGACCCTATCCTTGTCGACAAAGAAGCGATTGATCTCGTCCTCTGCCTGCTCCTTAGTCCAGCCGTACTTCTCTTGCAGCTTGCCCGAGAGTTTGTCCTGCTGCCCGGAAATTTCGGTCAATTCGTCATCGGTGAGGTCGCCCCACTTTTCTTTGACGCTTCCCTTCATTTGGTCCCACTTGCCTTGAATGATGTCCCAGTTCATGGGGTCTCCTCCTTGGTTGCGTGATTGACTGATGAGGGGCAAGAACAACTGAAAGAGAGATTTGTTCCAAACTCAAATGAGCTTCCGGCGCCTGCAGCCCCTGCCCGTTTCTAACGAAAAAATAGCGCTCAGAGATCAGCCTCACAAAGCGCCCAGCAAATTGACACTTAACAATAAAAAAGAAATTTGACGCAGTCCCGGCATTCATGCGCCAATGCCGGGGTTGCTCCATGATTAGGCTTGAGATGCCCGCAATCAGCGCCGGCTGTGGGTCAGGCCGCGCCAGATGCGCCCCTCATCCCGGTGCTCACCGCCCCTGACTGCGCCGATATAGGCCGCGGCAGCAGCGACAAGAGCGGACGCGGCAAGCAGGAAGGCTGTGAGTATTCCAGCCACGCGGGCCTCCTCAGCTGCGTGTTCGGCTTGCTCTTTTGCCTCATCCATCGTTTTCTGGGCCGCGGCCTTCATTTCCTCAAGCTTTGCTTGCACATCTGCCACCTTCTTCTCGGCCTCCTCGCGAATTGCCAGGGCACGTTGCTCGGCCTCGCTCGCCCGCGCATCGACCTCGGCAGGACTTAGGCCGGTGTGTGCAGCCACAACCTGACGAAGATAATTTTTGTCGGCCTCATTAATCTCGCCCGTGCGGATAAGCTGGGCAAGAATTGTCCCGACTTCCTGCTGGACATCTCCAGTCTCTGCAGTCGTTGGACCAGATCCAGATTGCGCAGGGCGAAGCAGGGCCCCGGAAATGTAATCCATCGGATGAGAGTCCATGCCATTCGACAGGGTATCCTCCAGCGTTGGGGCCATTGCCTGACCCGCGCCTTGAGCCACCCCGCCGATGACCTGTCCGGTGCCCGAGGCAATTCCTCCTGCCAATTGTCCTGCGCCTTGCGCGACGCCGCCAACGGCGGCGCCCGCAGCTTCCAGGGTCGTGCTTGCTGCACTGCCCACCGCCTTGACAGTCCCCGTGATCGCACCCGCTACAACGAAGGCGCTAAGGATGGTTCCAAGCCCCCAAACCAACAGTCCATGCAGCCCGTCATGAACCCTTACTTCCTCGACGGTGGAACTCTCAGCACGTCTCCGCATACGCCCCGAAATATACCCGCCAAGCATATAAACGAGAACCATTGAGATGACGACGAAAAGTGCTGTCAAGATCAAGCCGAACGCACTAATCGATCCTTCATCAAAAGAGACCGAGCCAAGTCCAATTGCGGCACCAAACCCACTCAATACCGCTGACGCCCCGACCGCAACGACAGTTCCCGCAATGACAGCGCCAAGATCAACATAACTGCGATCATTGTACGCAGGAGACTTTTCTACGATGAGATCTGACATCAGCGTAATCCTAACACGCTAAGAATGAATAGGACGACGACGACCAGTCCAACCAAATAGATAATGCTGTTCATTCTGTCTCCTCCAAGCATATTGTTGCGATCTGCGAATGACACGTTGATGGGTAACGTAAGCTCCTCCATAAGCGGCATCACCGGGGAAGTTCGAAAGCCTCCAAACGTCAGCTCTTACCTTCGGTGAATTCGCAAGCAGAGCCGATTAGATTTGTTCACCTTGGGGTAAACTTGGTCAGTAGTTGCCAGGGGGGTCGCTGGCAGGAAAGGACTCATCGGCCTGTTCATCAACCATGTCCCATTCCTTGGGCGGATTCTGCATTTGGGAACGACCCGCAGGACGAATATACTGCCTCGACCGATTGTCATCTTTTCGTTCGCGCGCAGCCCTGGAGAAGGAAGCAAGGCTTAAACCTAGCGCGACGCCGAACAAAAATATTAGTGAAGACTTATTCATAACTTGTTCCCTTCAGAGCATCGGCTTGCCGCCGGTTACTGGAACTGTTGCACCGGTCAGGTAGCTTGACATAGGCTCCGCAAGCATCACGTAGGCAGCTGCCAGTTCGACGGGTTGCGCGGGCCGTTTCAGAGGGTAATTCATGCCGAATTCCGCCACCTCATCAGGCGAGAAGCTACCGGGTATCAGTGGTGTCCAGACAGGGCCGGGCGCCACCGCATTCACGCGAATGCCGCGATCTGCAAGAAGCTGCGCCAATCCCGCTGTGAAGTTCTGGATTGCCCCCTTGGTCGTGGCATATGCAAGAAGCTTTGGGTTGGGCACGTCAGAGTTGATAGAGGCTGTATTGATGATGGATCCGCCTCGGGTCATATGGGGAACGGCCGCTTTGGTTATATAGAAGACCGCATCCATATTGACTGCGAAGGTTTTGCGCCATTCCTCGTCAGAGATATCTTCGATCCGATCAAACAGTTTTTGATGTCCAGCGTTGTTTACCAAAATGTCGATCCGTCCAAAATGGGTGACGACCTCGTCCACCAGCTTGCGGCAATGGTCTGGATCGGCGATATCGCCACCGATCGATAAACATTTCCGGCCCGCCTTGCGCACGATGTCCGCTGTGTCAGCCGCATCCTCTGTTTCGTTCAGCCAGGAGAGCGCCACATCGGCCCCTTCGCGTGCATAGGCGATTGCCACGGCCCGACCTATCCCACTATCGCCACCCGTAATCAGCGCGACCATGCCTTTCAGTCGCCCATGCCCCACCCAACTGCCCTCGCCATGATCTGGCATAGGGTCCATGTCCCGGAAACTGCCCGGTAAGGATTGATGCTGTTTTGGAAACGGTGGCTTGGGGTAGGTCTCCATGGCATTGCCTTTCTTCCTGATTTCGTTCCTGACAGCTTTGATGCCGCCACCGTCTAGGCCGTTCCGACGTAGACAGCGTCAAAGCTCGGCCTGGACACAATCGAGTGGGAGATGCAAAGGCTGTCTACCGTGGCAGCAAGCCCCTCGGGCCAAAACGCCAACCCTTGCAGTCGTCTCGATGAGCATATTGTCATAGCGGACACGACAGTTGAGTCGCATCAACCGGAAAGTCTCAGCTTTGTTCCAGAAAAAGGCTGGTTCAGTGCCGGTCACCACAAGCCGGGCGCCAGTCCCCAACCTCTCTCTACATCCGGCTAGCCGTGGGCAAAGGCGATGGATCTTGGCGTCGTTGCCCACGTTTCCTTAGTCTTTATTTTCCGCATATCAGGTCAGGCGCGACATTTTTTCACGATGCCATATTCGCTCAATCAGCATTATTAGAAGCGCGCCCACTTCTCTGTCAGACCCTAGATCGTTTACATAATCTACGGCTTCGGTCATTGCTTTTTCAAGAATGTCGTCGGCCACACTGTGATTTTTAACCAGAAACCGCGCCATTGCGCGTAGCCGTGGGATCCAATCAATTACGGGCATGTCGGCCGGTATGCTATTAAGCTCTGCCTTGCGGACTGCGAGCTGGAAAAGAACGGACGAAGCCAGTGCTTCGGGACCATCTTCGGTATGAACGCACAACGCGGCAGGGTACCATGAAAGACAGTGTTCGGGGCGATCAGTAAAAATGATAAAGGGAAAGTTGCATGACGCCAGCATATCCGAGATGGGGTGTGGATCTGATGTATATACAATTCCGATATCAAACCTGTAGATATCTTGGTCCTTTTCCATTAACGTTTCGACCGGCAGGCCGTCGCTGCACGCGATGCGACACAAGCTGGCGCCACCGCCTCTGATATGAATCTCCACATCTTGGTCTTCTATACTGACATCTTGATAGAGCAGTATTCTAAGCCCAGAAAGATCGGTCTCACGATAATAAAAACCTGTGCCTGATGGTGTAACAGGACGACCAAACCGTTCCGCCATATATCTCCCCTCCATAAACGGACAGCAGGATTAGACATAAGCCTTTCTACGATCTCGACGTGGGGCGAAGACCCGCTTGCAGCGCTTTGATATTTGCTGAAGAGGGCACCCAGTTTACGCCCGAGTTATACGGTCTGAGCTTGCGGTCGTTCGAAGGAGAGCTCGAACCGATGCCCCGCAACCCTCGTCAATTCTGATCGCACGGCGTGCGTGGTCTTGGCACTCTTCTGACGCATGACGCAGCTTCCATCGCGCGCCCTTCTATCCCCCACCCACAACGCAAGCTCAGAAACTCAGCGAAAATTTCGGGGCGTAATCCGGCTTTTTTCCAGAGATCTTGGCTTTGGCAAGGTCGAACAGAAATGCGAGGCCACTCTCTGGGCCCAGCCATACCTCAGCCGAGGCAGGGATCAGCCGAATGAGAACGATGTCGATGTCGTTCTTTCCATCCTCGAACCAGGCGGACGCCACGGTGCCCCAGACCTCGTCGAGCTTCTCTTTGTCCTGCGAGATTTCCAACTGGCCCTTGATCTCGGCATGGATGCCCTGTGCGGTGTCGCTCACGATATAGCGGCTTCGGGACCCTTCGCCGGCGGCCCTTGCCATCGACGTGCCCCTGGCCGTGATGAACCAGATGTTTCCGTCTTCCGGTTCTAGGTTGTGCGACATGGGCAGGAAGGCACCGTCGATTTCCAGCATGCCGGCGCGGACGTCCTCAAGGCGGTCCCAGAATTCCTCGCGCTGTGAATCGGCCATTCGGTTCTCCTCTGATGGGCGCCACTTGAAACGTGGCGGCGAAGTTGAACTTTCGTCACGATCGAAACTGGCAAATTCGCTGATCGGTTCCACCCGCGACACGCGCAGGCCTACCGCACAGACGCCGCCAACCACTCATTTTGACCACAGTTCGGGCAGTCGGCGTCCTTGCGCGCCAGCGTGGCGGTGGTCAGCCCGCAACAGCGACAGGCGGCTTGCGCGCCGACCTGCGGCGGCGCGGGAAACGCGAAAGCCGGTTGCATGTCCAGTGGGGGGACGATGGGTAAGCCCGGGCGGGCGGCATCAAACAGAAAGACAGAAAGCTGACCACCCGCCTCCATGAAGGCCCATTCGACCTCGCCAAGGTTACGGACGCCATGAATGCGCAACAACTCCATGACTTCGAGCGTGTTCAGATCCCGGCGAGAGGCGCCCTCCATGGCGATCACGCCGTCCCGGACAAGCAGGACCGGCGAATTGGCCAGTGCGCGCTTGAGAAAGTCCTGATTGTGGATCGCTCGATCGGCGAACTTGGTCAGAAGGACGATCACGGTGATTGCCACCAACGCATGGAAAATCGGGACATCCTCATAGAATGTGAGATCCCCGACCGCCGATCCAAGCGCGATGACCAGGATCATATCCGTCATCGACATCTGCGCGACAGCACGCGCATTCAAAAGCCGGATCAGCAGGAAGCAGTAAAGATAGGCGAATGTGCTGCGGAAGACGATCTCCAGCAGGAACAGCCTTGGAGCTCCGTCAAACCAGATGCGGCCAGCTTCAAAAGGGACGATATTCTCCATTTGCTTCCCCCTTTCTAGCGAAAACGGAAGACAGATTGATCTGGGTCGGTATCGCCCGCGATGCGGGCGGCAATGATCTGCGCGCCGATCATCGAGAACGTGATGCCGTTGCCGCCAAAGCCCATCAGCGTGAAAATCCGGCCAAAGCCCGGAACATTGTCGATGATGGGCAGGCCATCTCGCGTCACACTGAAAGGTGCCGCCCATCCATAGGCAGGCCTGCCGATGCGGATGCCGGTGAGATCCTCGAACTTGTCGGCGATCCGCTTGGTCTTGCTTGCCAGTTTGGCCGGATCGCTGTTCGCGTTCCCTGCATCCTCATCTTCGCCACCGACGATGATCCGTCCGGCTGCGTCTGTTCGGAAATAAAGGTAAGGGTCCGCCGCCTCCCAGCCGATCGTGGCCTTTATCCATTCTGGAAGGCCGGACATCGGACGAGAGGCCAACGCCCAGGTCGACGTCACATGATGGGCAGGGGTGTTCATCTGGTGCAGGTATTCATATCCGGTGCAGAAAACCGCGTGATCCGAGGTGATGACCTGACCGTCAGAGGTTGCCAGGGCCACGCCACCCGCAAGCTCTGCCATATCCGTGATCTCAACCGGGCTGATGAGTTGTGCCTTGCGCTTCAGGGAAGCCTCCAGAAGGCCGGTCGCAAGCTGAGCGGGATTGGCCGACGCGGAGGCGGGCGACAGGATCGCGCCGGATCGCTGCATTCCGTAGCGCTTTAGCAGTTCGGACGTTCCCAGGTACTGCGCCTCGATGCCTATGGCGTTACGGGCATCTGCCTCGGATTTCAGCGCGCGAGCGCCCAGCAGATTGCCCGCGATGTAGATTGCGGGCTTGCTTTCCATTGAGCATTCGATGCCAAGCCTTCGGGTCAGATCCACCAGATCGTAAACGGCCTTTACAGACCGTCGCCATGCCACATTGGCCGCGCGACTGCCGATCTGCTTTTGCAGCCGGGTGAGGGGCACGTCTATTTCATGCTGAATCATTGCGGTCGAGGCGGCGGTTGATCCGCGCACCGGCGGGCGACGGTCAAGGATCAGCACATTGCGGCCTTGGCGCGTCAGGGCTTCGGCCACCAATGCCCCGCTGATCCCGGCGCCAACCACAACGACATCGGCGTGTTTTCTGTCGAGTGTCCTTTTCGCCGCCAATGTCGAGTGCCGCGTTTTGACCCAAAGCGGCGTGCCGACACGCAAGTCATCCTTCCGGGTCTCTGCATCAAAATCGGCCACGCACAATACCCTTCCACAAGCAGGCTCCGCAGTGACATGACGGCAGATTCGTCGTCCGTTTCGTCCTCGATGAACACGGGATAGACGCGGAAAGTTCCTCGAATGGCAGGTCGCTTGCGGGCAAGTCATCTGCAGTTTGCAACCCGCAAGTGAACGAAATCGGCTGCGCCCGCGTTGAGCCGCAGCAACGAACCCGGTACCGCTGACACCTCGGCGGTCCTGCATGCGTTCAGCACCCCGAAGGAGTGGAAGGAGAGGAAGCCATGGCGAAATCGAATACCCCTGCGGACATGAACCTTGCTTCTGTGCCCAGTCAAGACGGCACCAACAGCGATCCGATCAGCGCGCCGTTTACGCAAGACACCGGCAACGGTGGCGAGATTCAGCAGGTGACGGATGACAAGGCCGCGCGTCTGACGACGAACCACGGCGTTCCGATTTCGGACAACCAGAACAGCCTCCGGGCCGGAACGCGCGGACCGACGCTGCTTGAAGATCTCGTGCTGCGCGAGAAGATCTTTCACTTCGACCATGAGCGGATTCCAGAGCGGATTGTCCATGCGCGCGGCTCGGTCGCGCACGGCACATTCACGGTCAGCAAGGCAATTCCCGAACTGACCCGCGCCGCGCTGTTTCAGAAAAAGGGCAACAGCTGCGACGTATTCGTCCGCTTCTCGACCGTGGCGGGCGGTGCTGGCTCGGTCGATACCCCACGCGACATTCGCGGCTTTGCGGTGAAGTTCTATACCGAAGAAGGCAATTGGGATCTCGTTGGCAACAACACGCCGATCTTCTTCATCCAGGATGCGATGAAGTTTCCCGATCTCGTCCATTCGGTGAAAATGGAAGCTGACCGCGGCTATCCGCAGGCCGCTTCAGCCCATGACACCTTCTGGGATTTTGTTTCGCTGATGCCGGAAACGCTTCACAATGTGATGTGGGCCATGTCCGATCGTGGCATTCCGCGCAGCCTGCGTTTCATGGAAGGCTTTGGCATCCACACCTTCCGCCTGATCAACTCCGAGGGTAAAGGGTCGTTCGTCCGCTATCACTGGAAGCCGCGTTTGGGCATCCAGTCGCTGATCTGGGACGAATCCGCGAAACTTCAGGGTGCCGATAACGATTTCCACCGCCGCGACCTCTATGAGGCGATCGATGCGGGAAGCTATCCCGAATGGGATCTGGGCATTCAGGTTATCGACCCCGATTGGGCGGCCAGACAGCCTTATGACATCCTCGATGCGACCAAGTTGATCCCCGAGGAAGAAGTGCCGGTCCAGCTGATCGGGACGATGACCTTGAACCGCAACCCCGACAACCATTTTGCCGAAAACGATCAAGTCGCCTTTCTGCCGTCGAACATCCTGCCCGGTATGGATTTTTCGGCAGATCCTCTGCTGCAGGGGCGGCTGTTTTCCTATCTCGATACGCAAAAATCCAGGCTGGGGACCACGAACTTCCATCAGATCCCGATCAATGCTCCGCGCTGCCCCATGCACAACTTCCAGCGCGACGGTATGATGCAAACGCAGGTCCCGAAAGGCCGCGCCAATTACGAGCCGAACTCGCTTGCCAAGGCTGGAGAAATCGGCGGACCTCGGGCCGATGCGAAGGGCGGCTTTCAAAGCACCACCGACACGGATGCCTTGGGCAATGATGCGACCCAGAAGGTTCGGCTGCGTTCGGAGACTTTTGCCGATCACTATAGCCAACCGCGCATGTTTCTGCGTTCGCTGTCAAAGCCAGAGCTCAATCATGTCATAGGAGCGCTGGTGTTCGAGCTGTCGAAGGTCAGCATCAAAGCCATCCGTGAAGCCGTCCTCGCGCAGCTGCGCAACATCGACGACGAGGTGGCGAAGCGGGTGGCAAACGGTCTGGGCATCGACAAGCTGCCCGCCGCGGCCCCTGCCGCAAGGAAAGCGGTGGACCTGCCACCTTCGCCGGCGCTGGCGATCCTGAAGCAGGCGTCGCCGGCACCCAAGGGCCGCAAGCTGGGAATTCTGGTGGGCGACGGCGCAGATGCCGCTGTCGTGAAGGCGCTGCAGGACGAGGCAAGGACGGCTGGGGCAAGTTGCATGATCGTCAGCCAGAAGGTCGGCGGCGCCAGGCTGTCGGACTGTTCGGTTCTGCCAGCGGACGGCCAGCTTGCCGGGACGCCCTCACTGATCTTCGACGCGGTGGTCATCACCACGGGCAAAGAAGGCTACGACGCGCTGATCAATGACCCCACAGCGCTTGAATTTGCAGCCTTGGCCTGGAGCCATCTGAAGGCTCTGGGCCTCTGCCCGGGGGGCCGCAAGATTCTCGACAAGGCCAATGGCGGCCAGGACGCGTTCACCTTGGACCACAAGGACGCAAAGGGCGTCGTCGCCAAACTGGCCGACCGCGCCTGGGACCGCGAGGAGGGTTTGCGACCCGCACCATGAACGGAGAAAGGAGCCGGCCTATGGCCCCGCGCGCAAATTGGAAAGGCGTGCTGAGGATTGCGGATCTCAGCTGTCAGGTCGCGCTTTATAGCGCGACCTCGACCTCAGACCGCATTGCCTTTCATACCATCAACCGCGCCACCGGCCATCGCGTCAGGCGTGAGTTCGTCGACGGCCAGACCGGCAAACTGGTCGACCGTGACGATCAGGTAAAAGGCTATGAAGTCTCGGGTGGCGATTATGTCATGCTCTCCGATGAGGAGATCGCCTCGGCCGTACCGGACAGCGACAAGACGCTGGGGATCACGGATTTCATCCGCTGCAATGAGGTCAATCCGGTCTATTTCGACCGCCCCTATTATCTGGCCCCCGCCGACCGCTCGGCCGCCGAGGCTTTCGGGCTGATCCGGCAGGGCCTGGTCAAGCAGAAGGTTGCCGCGCTGGCGCAAACCGTGCTGTTTCGGCGGATGCGCAATCTTCTCATCCGGCCTTACGGTGCGGGAATGATCGCGACGACGCTCAATTACGACTATGAGGTCCGCGCGGCTGACGAGGTTTTCAGCAGCATTCGCAAAACCAGGATCGAGCCAGAGTTGCTGGATCTTGCCCAGCACATCATTCGGACAAAGATGGGCAAGTTCGATCCCTCGACCTTCGAGGATCGCTATGAAGCGGCTGTGATCGAACTGGTCAAGGCCAAGCAGGAAGGCCGGAAACTGCCGCGCCGTACGGCGGAAAAGCCCAAGGTCATCAGCCTGATCGATGCGCTGCGTGCCAGCGCAAGACAGAAAGCCAAGAGCAAGCGCAAGGCGGGCTGAAATGGCGCTTCAATCCTACAGAAAGATGCGCGATTTTACTGCCACCAGCGAGCCTAAGGGCCGCGTTGCGCGCAAAAAGGGCAACAGCTTCGTCATCCAGAAACATGACGCCAGGCGGCTGCATTATGACTTCCGGCTCGAGATGGAAGGCGTCCTGAAAAGCTGGGCGGTGACGCGCGGCCCAAGCCTGGACCCTGACGACAAGCGGCTCGCCGTGCATGTCGAGGACCATCCGCTTGAATATGGCAAGTTCGAGGGCACCATTCCCAAGGGCGAATATGGGGCGGGCACGGTCATCCTGTGGGATCGCGGCACCTGGACACCGATCGGCGATCCGGCGAGGGGCTATGCCAAGGGCCATCTTGAATTCGAACTCTCGGGGCAGAAGCTCAAGGGGCGCTGGCATCTTGTGCGGATGCAGACCCGGGAAAAACGCGAAAACTGGCTGCTGATCAAGGCCGATGACGAATATGCGCGAAAAAAGGGCGATATCCTGATGGAGGAGCCGGATTCCGTCTCATCCGGGCGCGGTCTGGCCGAGGTTGAGGACGAACCACCCGGCTGGTCGTCGAAGGACGGCCCCCTCGCACAGGGCAAAAAGGCCGAGATGCCCAGGTTCATTCAGCCGATGCTGGCGCGGCTGCAATCCAAGCCGCCCTCGGGTGAAAAATGGGTGCATGAGATCAAGTTCGATGGCTATCGCCTGCAGGCGCATTTCCACAAGGGGAGGGCGACGCTACTGACCCGCAGCGGCCATGACTGGACCGCGAAATTCGGTGATATAGCGGGAAAATTCGCTGATCTGGCGCTGAAATCGGCGATCATCGACGGTGAACTGGTCGTTGAAGGCGATGCCGGAGCCTCGGATTTCTCGGCCTTGCAGGCGGATCTTGCGGCAGGTCGAGCTGACCGCTTTCTCTTCTATGCCTTCGATCTCATGTACCTCGACGGCCACGACCTGCGGGACGAGCCGCTGATCGCGCGCAAAGCCTCGCTCGAGCGCATCCTGCGGACCAGCGCCATCCGCTATAGCGCCCATTTCGCCGAGACCGGAGAGATGGTGTTGCGCCATGCCTGTCGGATGAGCCTTGAAGGGATCGTGTCGAAGTTGGCTGATGCGCCCTATCGCTCGGGTCGCGGGCGGGCCTGGGTGAAGTCGAAATGCTCAGCGCGGCAGGAATTCGTCATCGGCGGCTATGTCCCCTCGCAGGCGCAGGCAGAGGCCATCGGCTCGCTCGTGCTGGGCGTCCATGACGCGGCCGAGTTGCGCCATGTCGGCCGGGTTGGCACGGGCTTTACCCGCAAGGCTGCGGCCGATCTCTACAAACGCCTCCAGCCGCTGCGCCGGAAGACCAGCCCCTTTGGGGAAAAGCTTGCCCGAGAGGTCGTCTATGTCACCCCGGAACTGGTGGCCGAGGTCGATTTCAACGCCTGGACGGCCGATGGCCATCTGCGTCACGCCGCGTTTCGCGGGCTGCGCGAGGACAAGCCCGCCACCGAAGTCACCCGCGAAGATACGCCCAAGGCCAGGATCAAGCTGACGCATCCCGAGCGCATCTATTGGCCCGATGAGGGGGTGACCAAGGAAGAGCTTGCGACTTACTACAGCCGGGTTTGGCCTGGGATCGCACCCTTTATCGTCAACCGCCCACTGGCCCTGCTGCGCTGTCCCGATGGCGTCGATGGACCCCGGTTTTTTCAGAAGCACCCATGGAAGGGCATGAACGCTTGCATCGACCAGCCAAATGACAAGGGCGAGGCCCAGATCGCGATCTCGGGTCTCGACGGTCTCATTGCTCTGGTGCAATCGGCTGCGCTGGAAATTCACCCCTGGGGTGCGACGCTCGAGGATCTAGAGCGTCCCGACATGATCATCATGGACCTCGATCCCGGTGAGGGCGCAAGCTGGGACCAGATCGTTGTGGCCGCGACCGAGCTGCGGCAGCGGCTGACGGACGCGGGGCTGGCTGCTTTCGTGAAGACTTCGGGCGGCAAGGGGCTTCATGTGGTTTCGCCGCTGAAACCCCATGCCAAATGGCCCGAGGTCAAGGCCTTCACCAAGGCTATGGCCATGGCGATGGCCAGCGATGCGCCCGATCTTTATGTCGCGACGATCACCAAATCCAAACGAAAGGGCAAGGTGCTGATCGACTATCTGCGCAACCAGAGGGGTGCGACCGCCGTGGCCGCCTATTCGACCCGCGCCCGGCCCGGCGCGGCGGTCTCGACCCCGGTGGAATGGGAAGTGCTGTCGCGGATCGGGCCTACCAGCTATACCGTCCGCTCGGATCTGCCAGAGCCGTGGGAGGGGTTTCGCAAGGCCGCGCGCCCACTTACTTTCCGCCCTTCTTCTCGGTTGCGAGCGATTTTCTGAGCGCATCCATGATGTCGATGACGTTGTTTGCAGGCTCGGCGGCCTTCTTTCTGTCAGGCGATTTCCGGCCCTTTTTCTTGTTGGCGATGATTTCCAGCAGCCGCGCCTGAACCGGGTCCGCGACCATCTTTGGGTCCCATTGACTGGTGCGCTCCTTGATCAGCCGCGTCACCAGCCGAAGCGCTGCAGGGCTGGGCTTGTCGTCTGGCACTGGTGGGGTGTCGCGCAGTTCGTCGCCAAAGCGCAGGGTCCAGAGGATGATCCCCATTCCCGCCGGCTGCAGCATCACCGCATATTCGCGCCGATACATCACCAGCCGCGAGATGCCGACCGTGCCCGAGGTCGCCATCGCCTCGCGAATCACCGAAAATGCCTCTTTGCCCACCTTGTCGGTGGGGGTCAGGTAATGGGGTTTGTCATACCAGATCCAGCCGATGCTGTCGGCGGGCACGAAAAGCTCGATATCAATGGTCCGTGTGCTTTCAAGCGCCAGCGCATCAATCTCGTCATCCTCGATCAGCACATGATCATCCTCACCGCGGGGATAGCCCCGCGCCTCGTCCTTTTCGCGCACTGTCTTGCCGGTGACACTGTCGACATAGCGGCTTTGCACGCGGTTTCCGGTCCGGGCGTTCAGCGTATGGAGACGTAACTTTTCGGCTTCGGTCGTGGCGGGGATAAGCGCCACCGGACAGGTGACGAGCGATAGTTTCAGATAGCCTTTCCAGTAATATCGGGGTGCCATGGCAGTCTAACCGGGAACAGCGCCAAAGGTTCCTGAGCGGCCGCCACCGGCGATTGCAGGCAGCAGATCCCCGCGTTCAGGAACAAACCGCGCCCATCGCGGTTGGGTCCCGGACTTATGCCCCACGTATCAAAGAGGTTAAAATGAAGCAGTTTTCAATGATTTTCGCCATCACGCTTTTCCCAGTCGCAGTCTTGGCTCAGGACGTCACGGCCAAATTCGTGAACACCGACGGCGCCGAGATCGGCAGCGCGAGCCTGTCGCACACCGCAGCGGGTGTGCTGATCAAAGCCGAGATCGGAGAGCTTCCGCCCGAAAGCTGGGTCGCGTTCCATATCCACGAAACCGGCACATGCGATCCCGCGGCCAAACATGACTCGGCGGGCGGGCATTTCAATCCCTCCGGGGTCGAGCATGGCTATCTTTCCGAAACCGGCCCCCATGAGGGTGACATGCCCAATCAGCGCGTCGATGCCACCGGCTTTGCGCGGTTCGAGGTTGTCAGCCCTTCGGTGACCCTGTCCCAGGGAGGGAACGGGATCAAATCCCGCGCCTTGATGGTCCACGCCAAAGCCGATGACTATTCCAGCCAGCCGTCGGGAGCCGCCGGCGACCGCTTGGCCTGCGCGGTCATTGAGTAAGGCCTTGCGACCGATAGGGGCGTCGCGGCTGGAACATTCAGCGCAGTTCGCGGTTAAAGATCCTCCCTGTTACCGCGGCGCGCGATGAAATCGCGACGGTCCGAACGTAAGGAGAAGAACATGCCCGCCAAGTCGAAAGCCCAGCAGGAAGCCGCAGGTGCTGCTCTGGCCGCCAAGCGTGGCGAGACGCCAAAAGGCGAGCTGCGTGGCCCATCGCGGCAGATGTACGACTCGATGACCGAGAAAGAGCTGGAGGACCTAGCCTCCACGCCGCACGAAAATTTGCCAGAGCAGAAGAAGTCATAACCATGTCCGCTCCGAGAACGAATATTGAAAAGCAAAAGCGTCACCATCTGGTTCCGATTGTCACGATCATTGTGATCCTGATCTTAGTGGGCTTGGGGTTCGTCTGGTGGCTTAGCAATGAGACCAACGATCCGATCATGCCGGGTGAGGTGACTGGGCCTGTCGAGGACCTGCCACCGCCCGCGCTAACTCCTACGGAAACGCCGTCTCAATAAGACAGCGTCAGATTCACATGGTGTTTAACTCTGGTTACGGCTCAGCCGACCTCAGCAATGACGCCTTTGGCGGCAGGCGGTTTGCCTTGGGCGGCGCTTATGATCTCTTCATACTAAGTTATGCGAAAGGGGGCCAGTCATGGCCCCCTTGTGCAAGTTAGCGACGCCCCCGCGAAGAATAGCGGCGGTCATCATCATCCTCATCGCGGCGGTTGTCCCAGCCGCGGCGAGCAGCTTCGGCATGGCCTTCGGAGTCACCAAACCATCCGCCTTGCCCGCGGTCGCGCGAATAGTCATCGTCACGGCTGCGCGACGAAGAGCTACGGCGATCATCGTCATAGCGGCGTGACGAAGAATAACGACGATCATCGTCATCATCTCGACGTGAAGAACGTCCGCGCGAGGAATACCGGTCATCGTCATCATCGTCGCGACGATGCTCCCACCCCATGCGCGCCGCTTCAGCATGACCCCGTGAGTCTCCGAACCACCCGCTCTGACCGCGGTCGCGCGAATAGTTGTCATCCCGGTCGCGCGATGAATAGCTGCGGCGATCATCGTCGTCCCTCCGCGACGCGGAATAACGCCGATCTTCATCGTCATCCCGGCGCGAGGAGCGGCCTCGGGACGAAGAGCGATCGTCATCGCTGGTGAACCGACCACGGCTGTCACGGTCGCGGTCATCGTCATAACGCGAACGTCCCCCCCGATCATCGTCACGGCTACTGGTATATCGACCCCGGCTGTCCCGCTCACGGTCGTCGTCATATCGACCCGATCCGCGACCGCTCCGACTCCTGTCGTCGTCATCGCTCATAAAGCGTCCGCGCTCGTCACGTTCAGGCATGTTCGAGTTCCTCGGCATGATTTCCTCCTGATTTGCCATGAGGTACCGCAATTGCGGCCTTCTATCGCCGCCCCGTCCGGGCAGCGCTGTCATGCAGGCACGAATGCGCCTGCCCAAAGCGGCGGGATCAACCCCGGCCGCCGTGGCCTTGGCGAAAAGGCCGCTTCGCGGCTTCTCTTCGCGTTCGATTATTTCTTCGATCAGTCGGGCCGCCACCCGAAGCACCGCCAGATCAAGCGCTCCGTCCAAATCAAGATCGTCCCGCCCGAGCAGGAAGGACACGAGATCGGTGTCAATGGCGGTTTCTGTCAGCAGCGGGAATTCCTGCAACCCCGACTCCACGGCCGCGTCGTAAAGCAGTCGATGTCCATCGACATGCTGGGCCCAAGCCTCCGCCAACCGTGAATGTAGGCTTTCGGCCGCCTCGGCATCACTGACCTTTGCGCATTCCCCGAGAAGGGCTCTCAGAGCCTTGTTCTGTTCGCGCAAATCCGCAAACCCGTCGCCTTGCGGCTTTGCTTCATCCTCTCCGGTCGTGGCCGTTCCAGACTCCTGCTGCAGAGGGTCGTTCGGCGGATCCTGCGCTTTGGTCTTGTCTCCCGATGCTTCGGTGTTCCTCGCCATGAGTTCGCCTCCATGCTGTGGGGCCGATGAACCAGTGACGGCATGGATTGTTCCCAGAAAGGTTGTAGATAGGAGGTAATCTTCTTCTGATGCTCTGCCGTGACGCCGTGTTTAGCTTGGCAGATTGAAGTAAAGCGTTGTGAAATAAGGATATCGTCTAAATGTGAGCGTAAGACATGCAACACTGAACAAATATTCATGTCGGCAGGGCTCGCCAACTTGGCTGCGAGAGTTAAAATATGTCGTGCTCAGTGAAAGGAGTTACCGATGGCCAACAGTGAACGCGGCCCCATCGTCGATCCTGAAATCGACAAGGTCTTGGCCGAACTGCTGGCGCAGACGGAACAAGAGCCTATATCGCCACGTCTGCGCGAGCTCGCGAAGCGTTTGGAAACAGCGCTCGAGGACGCACGACAGCGTCGAAATCGCCCTGCTCCTTAAGCACTGACAGCCGACAGCCGTGCAGTTTTCCGCCGACACGCAATTTCACAGGGAACCATCCCTCCCGGCTCCACATTGGATCCTCATCGGTACATGGGGGAGTAGGACGGTAATGTCGGACGACATACTCGGGTACATTCCAGCACTTCGAGCTTATGCGCGTGCGCTATGTAGGTCTGTTACAGATGCGGATGATCTGGTCCAAGAAACCTTATTACGCGCCATTGAAAACGCTCATCGCTATCAGCCAGGAACGAATATGCGGGCCTGGCTCCTGACCATCATGCGCAACCGTTTCTTTACGAATTGCCACAAGGCTGCGCGAGAGCGCACCGGAGCCGCCGATTGCGCGTCATTGCTGCCGCAGGTCAAACCGGGCCAGGAGTGGCATATGCAGGCCCGGGAGATGGCAACTGCGTTGCGCGAGATGCCCGTTCATTACCGCGAGGCGATTATCTTGGTGGGTGCTTTGGGCGAAAGCTATCTCGATACTGCGCGGATCCTCGGCTGCGATATCGGCACCGTCAAGAGCCGGGTGAATCGCGCCCGCGCGTTGTTACGCCAGGCGTTGGAGCCAGCCTTCTGACTCGCGACGAGCATGATGACACCAAGGCCAAGTGCCCTGCCCTCTTTGGGCAGGGCACTTGGCCTTGTCAGCCTGCTGCCTCAATGTTCGCCTCGCTCTCGGCAAGATCGGTCAGCAGTTCATCGGTTGAGGATTCCTCCTTAAGCGTCTGTTCCAAAAGCGCCGCCGCGTCCTTCAGCCCAAGCTGCTTTGCCCATTGCCGCAGAGTGCCGTAACGGGCCATTTCATAATGTTCGACGGCTTGCGCAGCGGCAATCAGCCCAGCATCCAATGCTGGTGCGCCTTTGAAGGCCGCCATAACCTCCTCGCCCTCCTCGATGATGCCGTCGATGGCCGGGCAGGTCTTGCCGCGCGCTGGTTTGCCGATGATCTCGAACACTTTCTGAAGCCGTTCGACATGGGTTTCGGTCTGCTCGCGGTGATCCTCAAAGGCGGAGCGTAACCGCTCCGACTGCGCGCCGCGTGCCATCTTAGGCAGAGCTTTCAGGATCTGGCGCTCGGCATAATAGATGTCCTTCAGCGTATCGTGGAACAGGTTGTCGAGAAGCTTCTCAGCCATAGTGTCTCTCCTTATGACAACAGCCGGCGGGTCGGCCAGCTTCAGGCTGGGAGCAACCTGCGCATCAGCGGAATGTTCCCGGAAATATTCCAACGTCGGAGGTCCCGATGGTCTTTCGCAGCTCGCTGCCTGTCAATCGGCGTTGAATGGTGCCCCCCGCTCGGCGCCCAAAAGCGACCCCTCTGGAGAACGTGTGAGCAGGCCCGTGGCGGCGTAGCTTTCCAGTTGGCGCAGCCGACGCGGGCCTGCGTTTCGAGGGCGTTCAGGCTCGGGTTTTAATGTGCCAGCTGTCGTTGCCGATCTCAACGATGTCGCAGTGGGAATGAGACGGTCGAGCAATGCGGTAGTCATCTTCGCATCCCCGAAGACGGTCGGCCACTCCCCGAATGCGAGTTTGGTAGTGCCGATGACATGGCGCGTGACAGAAGCGAGAAATCGCCGGGACCGCATTGGGTTCGCGTCCAGTGCCCGTCAAACTCGCGGTCCATCGGCGTAAGTTCCTGCCGATATTGAACGATCATGAAATCATCCATCGGCGGGATCAGCACGTCCTGACCTTTATAGAGAAACCTGCGCTGCGAAACGCCCGCCCAACTAAGTCCCTTACTTTCCACAAGCGTTTCTCCCCGCACCCAAACCGGCAGTTCATCGGCAGGGATAAGAAGGTCGGTCACCCAACTCCCTCCAGCTCAAGAGGACCTAAGACTACGGTAAACGTTTGCATACGCCGTTCGAGTGAAGTGCCACAGGAATACAGATAACCAAACGATTCTAGTGCCAGACAAAATAGCATCAATCGGACTTTCGTCCTGATCGTTTGCGTCTCAGGCCCTTTGAACTGCTGTTGCACATAGAATATGGGGCCGTTTATCGGACAGGATCGACAGCTAAGGCCACCAGATCGACGAGCTGCTGCAGCTGGATAGATCCGGGCGGAATGCTTCGGCTTCATACTTGCAACCCGCATCCTTTGAAAATCCGGGCGAAGGCCTGATCGAAAAGACCATCGTTTATACTCTCAGCCCGATCGTCGCGAAGCTGGAGGAGCTCGAGGAGAACTTGCGGGCCCATCCCAAGGAGATCGACGGAAAGATGCAGCGGCTGTTGTCTCAGGAAGAAGCCGCGCTGAACCGTCTGCGCAAGGACGCCGAGAGTGCCGAATGGGCGAAGGTCAGGCATTGCGGTTTCGCAGCAGGAGTCGGAGTGCTCGGCCTGCTCCTTGGCATCGCCATCGGACTGATGTTCTGAGGCTCTGTCCTGGACCATTTGTGCCTCGAAACAGACTTATCCACAGGATCAGAGTGTTAAATAGGTGTTAAATATAGTGTTACGGGTTCCGAAATGACTGTATTTCTCATTTAGTACAACGACTTGCTTTGGTGACCCGTGTGTGAAGTGTCGTTTTAGCGTGTGTAAAGTGGTGATTCGGCGTGTGTAAAGTGTCGTTTCTCGCTGCCCGTGTGTGAAGTGTCGATTCGAGGGTTCCCGTGTGTGAAATGTCGTGTAAGCTGCCCGTGTGTGAAGTGTCGAAAGCTGTGCAGATGAACGATTATCCCCTTTTGCCAGATCGCCACCCTCAAGGGGATTTCTTTGTGTGCGATATCTTCGACGCAGCCCCAAAGGGTGATATCGGTTCGATGGAGCATCCGATTTTCTCGCTTTCGACGAAGCCGGACACTCGTGCTCGCCTCTATGAGCACAATGGGGTTTCGGTCGAGGTTAAACCGTCATCCGACGGGCTCGCGACCGTTCACGACCGGGATATACTGATCTTCTGCATCAGCCAGATCATCAGAGGTATGAATGACGGAAAAGCACCGCAACAAGTGGTTCGTTTTCAAGCGTCTGATCTGCTTAAAGCCACCAATCGCATGCTGACAGGTCGTGGCTATGATCTGCTTAAGGCAGCAATGGAGCGGTTGGCGGGAACGAGGATCTCCACGAACATCACAACCGGCGGTGAAGAGGTATTTGAAACCTTCGGCCTGATTGAGCGGGCGCGGATTGTGCGGGAGACGCGCGAAGGGCGCATGCAGGAAGTTGAGATCAAGCTTTCGGACTGGGTTTTTAACGCGATCAGGGCGCAAGAGGTTTTAACCCTCAGTCGAGATTACTTTCGCCTGCGCAAGCCGTTGGAGCGCCGCATATATGAGCTGGCGCGCAAACACTGCGGGCGCCAAAGAGAATGGCGCATTGGGTTGGAAACGCTACAGAAGAAATGCGGTTCTGGATCTTCACTAAGGGAGTTTCGACGGCTAGTGACAGCGATCACGAACGAGGATCAGAAACACGGCCATATGCCGGACTATGAGATCCGGTTCGACAACGAAACTGATATCCTTACGGTGCGCAGCCGCGGAACAATTTGCCCTGATGCCGTTACCGACACAGTGAGTATTCCGCAGCTCGACAGCGACGTGTACGACATGGCACGCGAAGCTGCTCCCGGCTGGGACGTGCGCTATATCGAAAGCGAATGGCGCGTCTGGGCAACCGAAGCGCCACGAAATCCCGAGATGGCCTTCCTTGGATTTTGCCGTAAATGGTACGAAAAGCGAGGGCGCCCATAAGGGACTGGGCGCACACCGGCAAAAAAACCAATGTGCAAGTGCGCACAATAGTACGGAGGCAATAATGCAGGTGATCGCAATTGCAATGCAGAAAGGCGGTGTTGAGCGCGTGGCGATCCTGCGGGCGCGTCTAGATATGACCAACTCGGGCTTGATCGAGTATGCGCTAAATGAGCTTTGGGCGCGACATGAGTCGGGGCGCAAGTTCGGGGATTGAGCAACACAGCACGAGTGCCGGCGGACTCTCGCTCAATGATCCCTCCTTTCGGGGCTGGACGAGGAAGGGGCGCGCGCTTTTGTGCGGGAAAACCGTTTTCGAAGTGCCGCTGCCCTGAATGAAGAAGCCCGAGCGTCAAACGCCCGGGCTTATGCATTTTGTCAACGAAAGGTCGGTTTCAGCGGCGACGGTGCGTCAAGCCGCCCCAAACGCGACCATCATCACGATGCTCGCCGCCCCGCATGGCACCAATATAGGACGCAGCGGCAGCGACCAAAGCGGCAGCGGCAAACAGGAAGGCGGTCAGAATGCCGGCGACACGCGCCTCTTCGGCGGCTTTCTCGGCTTTCGCTCTGGCCTGCTCTGCAGCTTTTTGTGCATCGGCTTTCATCTGTTCGATCTGGGCCTTTGCTTCATCGACCTTTTCCTGGGCCGCATCACGGATCGCTTGTGCGCGCTGTTGGGCCTGATCGACGCGGGCATCAACCTCCGACGAGCTCAGGCCGGTTTGGGCCGCAACTACTTGGCGAAGATAGGCTTTGTCTTCATCGCTGATCTCGCCGGTGCGGATCAGGTTCATGAGGATCTGGCCGACTTCCTCTTTGGCATTGCCGGGCTGGCCGGTCATCGGGCCGGGCACGTTTTCAGCCGGACGCAGCAGGCTGTCCGAGATGTAATCCATTGGATTGGCGCTGAGGCCTTTGGGCATCGACTGCTCGATCGAGGGTGCCACGGCTTGGCCCGCACCTTGCGCGACCCCGCCAACCAACTGTCCCGCCCCCGAGACAACGCCACCGGCCAATTGCCCCGCGCCCTGCGCCACTCCGCCCACCGCAGAGCCCGCCGCCTCCAGCGTGGTGCCCGCAACGCTGCCGACGGTTTTCACCGTGCCGGTGACGGCACTGGTCAAAACCAGCGCGCTCAAGATCGTGCCGAGGCCCCAGACGACGAGACCATGCAGCCCGTCGCGGACCTTGATCTCGTCGGGGGTCGCGCCATCGACACGCCTGCGAAGCCGACCGGCGATATAGCCGCCAAGCATGTAGACAAGGACCATCGAGATGACCGCAAACAGCGCCGTCAGGATGAGCCCGAATATGCTGATCCCGCCATTCTCGTCAAACGAAACCGAGCCGAGCCCGATAGCCGCACCGAATGCGCTGAATACAATCGACGCGCCAACGGCGACCACGGTACCTGCGATGACAGCGCCAAGATCAACATAACCCCGATCGCTGACGGGAGGTTTTCCTCCGGGAATGGTGTCCGACATTAGCGCAACCCCACCATGCCAAGGATGAATAGGATGATAACGACAAGGCCGACGAGATAAATGATGCTGTTCATAATGACTCCTTCACTGCATCCCGAAGACAATGGAAGCGGCGCGTCCGGGAAGAATGGGATAGGTGCGTCTCAGAAAGCTTCCATTGGGGCAACGTGATCAAAGGACCGTGGTTCCAAGGTCTCGGCCATGAGATAACATGAGATTATGGGTAGTCTTTCAACCCGTGGCCGGCTCCCGCATCAAGCAACTCTCGCTTTGGGTGATCAATGTGCTCGGGTCGCAGCCTCGTTCGGTGGCGCCTCTACTTTTCCTTTGAGACAGCGGTTATCCACCATCACAGAGGCACTGTCAGTCTAGCTATGAGCGCGGTGATGTCTTGCGTATCTTAATCTTACCACTTCAGGGGAAGGCAGAAAATTTCGAGCCACGTGCTCAGATATCCTGAACATAAAGCTGCGGCAGGGTAGCGATACTTTCGGCCCTAACCATTCGGAATTATCCTGCGCAGGTTGCCATTAGGAGCGCGCGCCTGCTCCCTTTCGGATCGCCACGGAACCAACTTCCAAGGACGACTGTTAGGTCCAAGTCTGAGTTGATCGGCTTGCTATCGAGCCGAGATATAAAAGGTTTCTAAGATGGAAAAATCGCCCTCGATACAGAACGACCATCAAATTGATCGCAAGCAACTGATCGACCTCCTGAACGAGGACCTTGCGCGAGAGTATCAAGCAATCATTGCTTACGTGGTTTACTCGCAAGTCATCACGGGTGCCGAATATATGACGATTGCTCGAGAGCTTGAAAAACACGCCAAGGAAGAGCTCCAACATGCGCTGAGCATTTCCAAGCAGATCGATTATCTCGGGGGTGTGCCCACAGTCGTTCCCAAGCCTGTGAAAATGTCCGAGAAGACAAAGGATCTTCTTAAATTCGACCTCGACAACGAAGTCGAAACCATACGAAATTACCGTCAGCGCGTTCGTCAATGCGAAGCTTTGGGCGAATTTGCAATGGCGGAAACACTTCGAGAAATTTTGGTACAGGAACAGGATCACGCAATCGAACTTGCAACTGCCTTGGGCGTTCCGGTCCCTCAAATAGACGGTGCTTGACCCAGCCAGGCTAGGTAAACGAGCAACTCCGACATTAGGCTTCGTTTACCGGCAACGCGTAACCACCTGAAACCCGGGTTAGGGCCTCTCATGCAGACGCAAATTTTGAGAGCGCAGTAGGCCTGCTGCAGTTTGAGGTCACCTTTGAACTGCGCCAAAGCCTCTAGCTTGGCAGGCCAGCTTAGCCGCAGAATAATGCTCGGATGCCCCGTTATCAGCACCGGGCCACAATCAAGCGCGGTTTCCACATTGCCGCGACGAGGGGAAAGCGGGGCGCGGTTGCCGGTTAGGGAGGACGCGGCACTTGTGCCAAGCGAGACATTCAAGCGAGGCGATAGAAGGCGACGCTCGAGGTCGAGCCACCAGCGGCAAGGTTTGATCTCACCTTCATTCGGGCTTTTGTGCAGGCGTCGCTTACCTCGAGAAGCGAATTTGAAGTACTTTACGACATTGCTCAGCCAGATCTCTTCCGCCGCAAGCCCTACCTTCTCGAGGCTGGTGCGCAACAAGCGCCCGGCGGGACCGACAAATGGGCGGCCCGCAAAACGCTCTTGATCACCCGGCGCCTCGCCAAGGATCATCACAGCGAGGCGTCGACCGGCCCTTCCCCCAAAACAGTCTGGGTGGGGGTGCGGACGAAAACTTGGACTATCTTGGAGACGGTTCGTGTATACTTACGAAGACCGGATGGGGACAATTGCCCTCTATATCAAGCTGGGCAAACGGCTGCGCGCCACGATCCGAGAGTTAGGTTATCCCACAAAGAACGTCCTGAAGGGAAGATTTCTGCGGCCGCGCGATCGTTTGAGCTTCCTTGGCACCGGAAAACGCGGCGGGGGCCGCCGCTAAACTCCCTAGACAAGGCAATGGCATGTCTCGAACGAAACCCGCACCAACACATTTTTCGCGCAGTGTTTCAACTAACCGAAGCGGAGCGAGAATTTTTCGCCATAATCAGGCTTTGATTTACTCATTTTCGACTTCAGCAGCTCATACAGAAAATGCAGACCGCTTTCGGGACCAAGCCAAACCTCTGCCAAGGAGGGTTTAAATCGCAAAAGCACCAAATCGGGATCGTCCTTCCCCTCCTCAAACCAGGAGGCAGCAATTGCAGACCATACTTGGTCCAACTTCGCGCGGTCGTTCGATATTTCGAGACGCCCTTTCACCTCGGCGTGAAGGCCATGAGCACTATCACTTACAATATAGCGCGCGTCGCTATTCTTGGCGCCGGCCTCGGCCATCTGTGTCCCTTTTGCGGTTATAAACCACAAATTGCCATCCTCCGGTTCGACGCTGTGCGACATTGGTAGAAAGGCCCCGCCCACCTCGAGCATACCTGCACGAACGTCCTCCAGCCTATCCCAAAACTCTTCGCGATGATCGTCGCTCATCAGTTCCTCCCGTCATGAAATTGCTATGTGACAACCCGATTCTGTCTGAATTGTTCCTAATGGGGCACTTCGGACGGTCAAGGTTTGTCCTGCGCCGTCATGGATTAGGGGGCGCCATGGATCTTGCCGCCAATGCCCGTGTTATCATTGGTAGCGTGTGCAGCACGACATCTGTGATCCCGAGACACCTGCGAACCTATTGCACCTCGTGCAACCCACCCCGGACCGTAATGAGAGGCGGATTTGTAAGACATAATACCCTTCGAAGCAGGCAGGTGTCTGCCGTCGCGCTTGAAGCTGGCCCCCTTGTCGCAGTGGCTGCATCGCGGATTGTCAGATGCGGGACTACCACTCGTTCTGATGGAAACCAGACATGTAAAAGGCGCCCTGAAGGCTATGCCGATCAAGGCAGGCCGGCGGGATACAGAGGGTACTGGCTGAGCCTGTACGGCGAAAGTGGACATGAGTGCTGGTAGGAAAAGGCGGCGGCCAGATCACAATAGCGCAAAAATTCCTTCGCAACGTTGATCCACTGCCATTCTCCAGCCGTATGATTTCTTGCAAGACATTGGGAATAATATGCAGACAGACATTCCACACGATGCGCAGCAACGATTTTTCATGTGCTGCGGAAGTTTCTGGCTCATTTCGATAATGGCGCTCAGATGGCATCTTAGGGCCAAGCTTTCGAGGTCTGTACGTGCTTTCGGTAAGTATCATGCGCGCACCTTGCGGATGTGGAACGAAAGGATATTGGCCCAACGCACGCGTGTCGCAGGACCGGGCTACATCAAAGCATTATTACACTGCTGCCTGTCTCACCTCGAAGGCAGCGCAGCATTCTTTGCAACCGGGCGCTCTGATGGGGTGCATATCCAATTGCCCCATTCAGGTAAGGCCCTTTAATGGCGCGCGCAGGGTTGTGGTGGTTGAGCCGTGACTTCCGGATGCAGGATAATTCGGCCCTGCTTGCTGCGCTTTCAGACGGGCCGCTCCTGCCGATCTTTTTCATTGATCAATTGACGCTCGCCCAAGGGGCCGCAAGTCGATGGCGGTTGGAACGGGGAATGCGCGCCTTGGACGCAGCTTTGCGCAAACGTACTGGCGGGCAAGGTCTTGTTGTGCTGCGCGGCGAGCCGGATGTGATTTTGCCGCGCATCATGTCGAGCCTTGGGCTCCACAATCTGCATCAATCCGATTGGCCTACCCCCGGCATGAGGCAGCTACAGCACAGGGTTGAGGCAGCGCTTGATCCTATAGGCGCACGGCTTTCACGCCACATGGGCCATCTTCTGATCCATCCAAGCCGCATCCGAACAAATACTGGCACCACCTATAAGGTCTATTCGCCCTTCGCACGGGCTTTGCGGCGCGAAGGTCCCGACCGCCCTGTGGGCGACGCTCCCGCGCATATAACCGCCTTTAGCGCGGCTTTTCCCGAGATCGGGTTGGAGCCCGTAGACCTTCCAACCCTCGATCTTGCCCCCGATCTGCAGAGGGGTCGGCCGGCACTGGAACATTTTGCCTTGCCCGCAGGCGAAAGCGCCGCCCATCACAGGCTAGACGCATTCTTTGAGCGTGCGCGGTCCTATAGTGCAGGTCGTGATCGCCCGGACCTGGAGGCGACCTCCAATCTGTCGGAACATCTGGCTTTGGGTGAAATCAGCCCTCGCAGCCTTTGGGCCATTGCCTCGCTGAAGGTCGAGTTGGATCCTGCATCGGCCGCTGGAATCACTCATTTCCTGTCTGAAGTGGCCTGGCGCGAATTCGCCTGGCATCTTCTGATCGAGGCTCCTGATCTGCCGCAATTATGCTGGCGGCGTGAATGGGAAGCGTTTCCTTGGCGCAAAAATGGGGCCGCGTTGCAGCGCTGGCAAAAGGCACAGACCGGCGTTGCCTTGGTCGACGCGGGTCTGCGGGAGATGTGGCTGACCGGGCGTATGCACAACCGAGTGCGTATGGTGGTGGCAAGCTGGCTGACCAAGCATCTGCTAACCGATTGGCGTGCAGGTCTTGCACATTTCGAGGATTGCCTGACCGATTGGGATCCAGCGGCCAATGCAATGAACTGGCAATGGGTTGCGGGCTGCGGCCCCGATGCATCGCCCTATTTCCGCATATTCAATCCCATGCGCCAACAAGAACAATTCGATCCGCACTCAATCTATTGCAAACGCTGGCTGACGGGGTTCGAAGGCTCCGCGACACCAGAGGCCGGATTCTGGGCGCAAAGCATCCCCTTTAGCTGGGGAACAGCCGAAAAGTGGCGTGCGGGCTCTAGTAAAGACCTTAGCACCGGACGCGAGGCCGCATTGCAGGCCCTGTCGCAATTCCGCACACTATTGGAGGAAAGCAGAGATGACCTTTAGTATCCGTAAGATCATTCTGCTGGGCCTTACAATCGCCTTTGCACTCGGACCAATTTTCTCGAACGGATTCGGCGGCTTTTCCGCCGAAAGCTTTCCGGTCCAGCTAGAGCGCTGGCCAGCGCAACCCGCAGGATGGGCGTTTTCTATCTGGGGTTTGATCTATCTGCTATTGATCGCGACGAGCGCGGGGTCAGTCCTGTTCGCTCAAGGATCCGATCGGTGGAATGGGCTGTTCTGGCCTTTGGGGCTAAGCCTTGCTCTGGGCGTTTTCTGGGTGGAAGCTGCAATGCGATCCCCCTTGCTGGCAACCGCGATGATTCTTCCCATGGCAGCAACCGCGGTTCTCGCAATGCTGAGGCTGCGGAACATTTGGCAAGATTGGCTGGCGGTTGGACTTTACGCAGGCTGGTTAACTGCAGCCACCGGGGTTGCGATTTCCATCATAGTCAGTGGTTATGGCGTTATGTCCCCGCGCGCGGCGGCAATCCTGCTAATCCTTGTGGTGCTGATTGTTGCCTTTGTAATCACACAGCACAGACCCTATATCATCAGCTATCGCGCCGGAGTGATTTGGGCCCTGATCGGGGTGATCGCCGCAAATATCCAAGCTCAGGACTACATCATCGCAGGTCTAAGCTCGGTGGGTATCGCTACTTTGCTCATTGCAGGACAAATCTTCAGCAAGCGCCAGGGCCAAAGCTAGGAAGTTAAGAAAAGACGAGCTCAAAGCTCAAACGATGACGGCCCCTGATAACAGTTCCTGTCTATCCTCGTTTACAACCCATTGCGTCAAATTATGCTAAAACGCTAATCGCTAATCGCATTTGTTTAACGGAATTGTGGCTTAGAATTGAGGTGGCCAGCGTTACTTTCTGGACAGCTCGCTCTTTCTGGTGTGGCGGTTAAACAATCAACGATGCTTTAGGCCCTGTGGGTGAATTCCATCTGCACAACGTCCGTCCGCTTGGTGGCGAATGCCGCTGCACAGCCCAACAGATAAAAGCTCCAACCGCGCAGGAAGTCGTCTCCGTAACCTATCCTTTTGATGCGCGGCAGCTCTGCCTGCATCCGTTCCGCCCAGATCTGGCAGGTGCGGGCGTAATCCGCACCGAAAGAGAAATTATCCTTTAGAACCAAACCAGCTTTGCCCGCGGCATAGGTCATCGCGCTGTGGCAGGGCAGCATGCCGCCCGGGAAAATATGCTGACGAATGTAATCAGACCGCTGACGATAGACCGAAAACTGCTGGTCTGGCACAGTGATTGCTTGGATGACTACCCGCCCGCCTTGCTTCAGCCGTGCAGAGATCGCGTTGAAATAGACCTGCCAATTAGCCTCGCCGACGGCTTCGATCATTTCGACCGAAACGATATTGTCGAATTTGCCTCGGGTCAGACGATAATCTTGCAGGCGGATATCCGCGCGTCCATCCAATCGCGCATCGGCGTAACCCGCTTGCGAGGGCGACAGCGTCACCCCCGTGACATGATGTCCCGCCTCGGATGCCGCTTCAGCAAATCCGCCCCAGCCGCATCCGATTTCCAACACGCGCTCGTCGCCCGACAGCTTTGACAGAATACGGGCATTCTTGCGCGCTTGTGCGGTTTCCAAATCATCGCCCGCGTGGAACAGACCCGATGAATAGGTCATGCCCTGATCCAGCCATAGCTGGTAGAATTCATTCCCCACATCGTAATGGGCCCGGATATTGCGGCTTGCGCCTTTCAACGAGTTATTGCGCAATACACGGTCAATCAGCCGCAGCTTCAGCCGCGCAAGACGCGATTGGCTGCCATAGGCTTCCAGCGCATCGATGTTGCGGATCAAAAGCTGCAATAGCGGCTCAAGCGTCTCGCTATCCCACAGGCCTGCGACATAACCCTCCCCCAGAGCGATATCGCCTCGAGCCGCAAGGGCGGGCAACAATCGCCAATCGCGCAGATGCATCTCAACCTCTGGGCCCTCGTTACCGAAATGGTGCGTTCGGCCTTCCGGGGTGCGTAGGGTCAGCCTGCCGCCCTTGATCCTCTCAAGATCCCGCATGAAACGCGATTGTGCACTGGTAGAAAAAGCAAAAGTCATAGGCTGACGTCCTCATTAGGCGCGGGAGGCAAGGGGCGAAAGCGCGCGCCACGTAATTTCAAGCGAAGGGCTTCGAACAGGATAAGACCGATGATGCGCAAGCCGCCGCCCGGTCGACTGAACGCCGAGACCAACAGCGAGCTTTGGCGCAGGGGGGAAAGGCTGCCCTGCATACGTGCAACTAGACCGCTGTTCGGGCCTTGATGGCGGATCAGGATATCTATGCGATCCTCGCTTAACCCCAAGCGGAACTGATACGCGCCCGCCACATCCTGGAAAGGTGAGACGTGAAAAACCTTATTCGCGCGCAAAAGGCTAGCAGAGGTAATCGGTGAGAGATCGGGGTTGCGGCACAGATAGCCATGGCGTTGGCCATAGGTATTATTGACCTCCGCAAGCATGGCGATCAGCGCATCGTCTTGCCAAAGCAGCCAAAAACTGACCGGGTTAAAGCCCAGTCCCAGCATGCGCGGCTGGGTCAGCAGGCCCAAGGTCATGGTGCGGGACCGTGTAATTCCTGCGACCCCCAGCTGTGCCCAGACCCATGCAGCCCCGTTACCTCTGCCCCGCATGCCGCCATAGTCGCGGTCATTGACCGAAAAGAGGCCAAAGCAGTTTCGCGCAAGCAGGCCTTTGGATTGGCGCATCTGTTCTGGAGAAAACAACAGATAATCCGCGCTATAGTCGAAGGCGTGTCGTAATGCGCCAAGCCTTGTATGCCGAATGGAAGCGGGCATGTGAAAAACTTCACCCGCAGCCAAACGACGGGCAAGTCGGGTGCTCATCACGCGGCCCTGTCCACCAACATGCGTTTCGGCGCCAAAACGCGGCTAATGCGCATGGAACTGGCAAAGCCGTCTTCATGGAAACCATGGCGCAACCACGCTCCGGCGAACCATGTGCCGTCTCGACCCTGCATCTGGGAGATCTCTCGTTGGGCTCGCAGGGCTGCCAGATCGAAGACAGGGTGGCGGAAAACGTGTTCGTCGTACACAAGCCTTGGATCGACATTTTCGGCCGGATTTAGGCTGACGAACAAAGGATCGCTTTCATCGATGGATTGCAGGCGGTTCATCCAATAGGTCACGCCCACGCCGGCCCTATCCGCCGCAACGGGGCTTGGCCCTTCGCGATAGACCCATGAGCTCCAGCAGCGCCGGCGTTTGGGCATCACCGCCGGATCGGCATGTAGAACCGCGCGGTTATCTTGGAAGCGGACGGATCTCAAGGCCACGCTTTCGTCGGGGCGCGGATCGGTCAGGACCCTCAAGGCTTGGTCGGGATGGCAGGCAAAGATGATCTGATCATAGATCGCCTCGACCCCGCGTTGCGCGCGCAAGCTTACCCCAATCGGTCCGCGAGTGACGGCGGCCACCGGCGCGCCCGCGTGCAAGGTCACACCGCGTTGGCGCAAGGCGGTGGTCAGGCGGCGAACATATTCCATGCTACCCCCGTCGACCGTCCACCAGCCATGACGACCGCGCGCTTGCATTAGCCCATGGTTGCGCATGAAGCGGATCAGTGCCTCGGCAGGAAAATCACCGATGCCTGTGCGCGGTGTGGACCAGATCGCGCTGCAGATTGGGTACAGGTAATGCTCGCGGAAGCTAAGGCCTATGCCAAGGTGGTCCAGCAAGGCTTTTATGCTAATATCGGGCTGCCCAGCCACGGCTGCAAAGGCTTTGGAATTAAAGCGAAGGATGTCGCGGATCATGCCCCAGAAGGCCGGATTACCGATATTGCGTCTTTGGCCGAACATCGCATTGCCCGATCGCAGCGCATATTCCAAAGCGCCATCGCCCAAGGATACGCCGAAACTCATATCGCTGCGCTTGACCGGCACGTCCAAATCACGAAAGAGCGCCGTCAGATGGGGGTAATTGACATAGTTGAAGACGATGAAGCCGGTGTCCACCGGCCGATCGCCGTTTTTACCCGCCATTAGCGTGCGGGCATGGCCGCCGAATCGGGGATCGGCCTCGTAGAGCGTCACTTGGTGATACGAAGACAGCACCCAAGCCGCCGCAAGCCCAGAGATGCCGCCGCCAATAACGGCAATGCGTTGCGGGGCGTCTGGGCAAAGATCATATGGCACGAGCGGACTCCATCGAGCAGTTTCGCTTAAGAATACGCGACTTGCGATCAACTGGATCACTGAACGGAAAAATAGTGCGCAGCTGAGTGATCCAATCCCTTCTGGCACCCGTATGATGTGATATGACTGAACAATCGCCCCTTCTTTTGGAAGCTGCTAAGATCGATGCTGCCGTTAAGGTGATGGTCGGTGCGGCGGTTGATCAGGAACACACTCTATTGACGTCGTCAGACCAAGCGCCCGCGTCATCCAATCCGCCCGAGTTGTCAGAACAGACAGTTTGGCTGCTAAAAGTGCGAGATCAACGGGACAGGGCTGCCTATGCCAAGCTGTTTTCCTATTTCGCACCGCGGCTAAAAGCGATGCTGATCCGTGGCGGTTTGCGCGATGGAAGCGCCGAAGATGTGGTTCAGGATGTAATGTTAGCGGTCTGGCACAAGGCCGCGCAGTTCGATCCGCATCGGTCTGATGCCTCGGGCTGGATCTACCGCATCGCCCGCAACCGCCACATCGATTTGCACCGTCGCGGAAAAGTCTTTGAAGCGGAACTCAGCGAAGACCATACCAGCCAAGACCCCGACAGTTTCCAGATCCTCGCCTTGAGTCAAGAACATCGCGCCTTGCGCGCCGCCGTCGACAACTTGTCCCCCGAGCAAAGCCGGTTGTTGCAAAAGGCTTTTTTCGAAGAAATGCCCCATAGCGAAATCAGCAGCCTGACCGGCTTGCCACTGGGAACAATCAAATCCCGTATCCGTCTTGGTCTTGCCCGCATCCGCCGCGATTTATCAGATCTGAGAGCCTAATGACTGCCATAAAACATCATATCCGCAGTGAGTTACTGGCCGCTTGGGTTTCGGGCAACCTTCCTGAAGTCTTTGCCGTGGTGGTGGCAAGCCATGTTTCGCTCTGCGAGGAATGCCAAGCCGCGACTGAAGCCGCTCAAGCTATCGGCGGAGCGTTGCTGGAACGCATAGCTCCCGTGGACCTGTCAGAGGATGCTTTAACCCGCGCACTGGCAGCCTTGGAACAGCCTGCACCGCCCTTACCTGATATCCGCGCCGCTGGTATTTTCCCCGCGCCCCTCATGCAGGCCCTTGGGGGGCAGCCGCCGAAATGGCGGATACTGGGTGGCGGCATTCGCCAGCAGATACTGATGGCGAACCGTGAAGGGTCGTTGCGGCTTTTGTATATCCCGCCGGGGCGCAAAGTGCCCGAACATGGCCATCGCGGTTTGGAGCTGACCCTGGTTCTGCAGGGCAGTTTTTCCGATAGCGAAGGCATCTTTGGCCTGGGTGACGTTGAAGACGCCGACGGAACGGTGGATCACCAACCCATTGCCGGTCCGGGCGATGCCTGTATCTGTCTGGCTGCGACCGATGCACCGCTGCGTTTCCATGCAATGATCCCGCGCATGTTGCAGCCGATCTTCAGGATCTAGGCGCAATGTCGACTGAGGCGAACATATGGATCATCGGGGCCTCTAGCGGGATCGGGGCGGCTTTGGCGCGGGCTTATGCGGCACAAGGGGCGAATGTCCTGATTTCTGCTCGCAGTGCGCCCGGTTTGAATGACGTCTCCGCAGGTTCGCCGAATATCCGCATTCTTCCGCTGGATCTGGCGCAAGAGGGCGCTTTGCGTGCTGCAGCAGCAGAACTTCCCGGCGCGAGCTTCGACGCGATCTTTTGTACGGCAGCGCTTTATGATCCAGGCAAGGTAGCAGAGATCGAGATGGCCGCGCTGGATCAATTGTTGCGGGTGAATCTGTTCAGCCAGTTTGAACTGGCCCAATGCGCGCCGCCCTTGTTGCGCCAAGGCGGGCAGCTGGTATTCTTCGGATCGGTGGCCGGTTATCTGGGCCTGCCAAAGGGGCAACCTTATTCTGCGACCAAAGCCGCCATCATCAATCTGGCGGAAAGCCTACGTATAGAACTTGCGCCACAGGTAGATGTCAGGCTGGTGTGTCCGGGCTTCGTGGAAACTAGACTGACCGCTAAGAACGAGTTCACGATGCCTGCGATCATCTCGGCCGATGAGGCTGCCGCAAAGATAATCAAGGGCTTGCGCGGGGGCGGCTTCGAAATCCATTTTCCGCGACGCTTCACTTTTTGGCTAAAACTTCTGCGTGTCCTGCCCTATCGGCTATCCTTGGCCCTGACTCGCAGGCTGGGCTGATTATTCCAGCTTTGTCGTCATAATCGCCACTCCCGCCCAAGATGCGATGCCCGTCAGGCAAATGCCCCAGATCAGATCAGTTACCACCTGTGACAATGACCAGCGCGCCAAAGTCGCATAGTTGGTGAATTCATAGGTGCCATAGCACAACGCCCCCAACACCATACCCCCTATCAACGCCTGTAAAGGCGCGCCCGCCCGCACCGCAGGCAGCGACACGAACCACAACAAGCCTGCGACATAGAACAGATAGAACACTGCCGCAGGTGCCAGTCGCAGCGGGCTGGCAAAGAGATCGCCGATATGGCGTTCGAACACAGGGCGGATGATGAAGCGGATACCGATCATATCCAGGCCGAAGAAGACGAGAGCCGTAATCAGATAAAGCCAGATGACCTGCATGAATTCTTCCTTTCGGTTTCATCAGGCTTACGCGGATCATACGGGATTGGATCACTCTTTTCTCTCACGGAGCTGTGAATGTCTTGGTGTGATCCATTCGTTTCAAGAGAACGTAACCACAGCACCAAGGCGATGAGCCGTTTTGGACAATCAAATGGAAGAGGAGCCATTTCTCTGTTCGCAAAAGCTTTCTCCGCTGCTGCCATCAGCCTCGCTCTGGCTGTGCCAGCCTTTGCTGCTCATAAGACCAATATCATCGATACCGCCCGCTCGGCGGGTGGCTTCGACACCCTGCTTGCCGCCGTAGATGCAGCTGGCCTGACCGAGACCCTAAAGGGCGATGGGCCCTTCACCGTCTTTGCGCCCACCGATGCCGCTTTTGCAGCTCTGCCTGCAGGAACCGTCGACGAGCTGTTAAAGCCAGAAAACAAAGACAAGCTGGTAGGAATCCTGACATATCACGTGCTACCCGCCAAGGTGATGTCGACTGATCTGAGCGAAGGCTTGAAGGCTAAGACCGTGGAGGGGTCGGAAGTAACCGTAACCCTTGACGGCGGCGCTAAAGTCGACGGCGCAACCATAAGCGCTGCCGATATTGAAGCGACTAATGGCGTGATCCACGTCATCGACGCAGTGATCATGCCTAAATAAGCATGGATTTTTATGGCCGCTTTCATCCCTGCATTTTTATTTACGATAGCGGCCATAATGCTTATTAGGCTTTACACTCATTGAGTTTCACAGCCAAAAGATGACGTTTGCTGCGAGAATGATGGGTAAGAGTAAAGTCCACGGCCCGCGCCTATGGATGACTTCCGCGTTGAATAGACCGTTGATCATCTCGGCGATGGCGTTGTCGTAGCTGTCACCGACACTGACGAGCGATGTCTCGATGCCTGCTTCTGCCAGCCGTTCACTGTAGCGAATGGACAGATATTGGGGTCCTCTGTCGCTATGATGAACAATCCCCGTCCCTTTGGTCGGCCGCCGGACATGGACCGCCTGCTCCAAGGCATCGAGAACGAACGCGGCATGGGCCGTGGTGCTGACCCGCCAGCTGACGATTTTGCGGGCATAGGCATCAATGACGAAAGCAACGTAAGCGAAGCCCTCCAGGTCGCGGCATAAGTGAAGTCGTTGTCCATTGGGCTCGGACCAATGGCGCCACAATGAAGGACCCCACAACATATTCGGTGCAGGCAGGCGAACCGAGATCTCACTGGAAACACCCGGCGCTTGCCGCAGCCTACCTCAGTCTTCTTGACCCAGTCGTTCAAGGTCTGGGGTGCACAGCCAATCTTCGCCGCGATCGACATCGCTGAGTGCCAGCACGAGCTATGCTGGCCCTCGTTGTCGAGAACCATCCGAACCGCTCGCGCGCGAACCTGAGGGGAAAACTTCTTCGTTGTCTTGCTGATGATGCTCCATCCTACTCAGAGGTTGGAGCCTCCGGCAAACCCGGTACGGTTCAGCCCGTATCTGCTCGGGTATGTGATTTATGGGCCGCTGCGCACCGTCTACTATGACAGCTTTTCTGCCATTACAGATCTTTGAGCGAGGTGTCGTGGCTGGTGCTTTAGGAAGCGCCGCTCAACCACTCGGGGATGCCGTTTCTAATTTCTCACATTGCCCTGGTTCATCCACGATAGCGGAACTTAGGCGGCGATTTGCGCCGCCTTGCGCTTTGCATAGCGAAGATCGCGGGCATTCTTGCGTGCCGCCTCATCAGATAGAACATCCGCAAGGCGCTTATCCTGGGCTAATTGCCTTTCTTCGCTCGCAGCGTGTTCGGCGGCCTGACGGCGTGTCTCTTCTTGGATTGCGGAAGCGGCCTCAGCCATAGCGCGCTGCTGCTCTGCCTGCTTCTCTGTAACGCGAGCTGTGCGACGTGCGTCTCTGGCCCGCGCTACATCCTCACGTACAGCCAGCTTTGCTGCAAGATCAGGCGCAGCAGTTGCCTTCCGGAATCTCTGGAGTAAGTCAGCTTTAGCATTGATCGCACTATTCAGACGGTCCGAGTAATTGTTATTTTTGGTCATTATCATGTCGTTCCTCCGGGATGATGATAGGCCGGATTAATACGGTTTTTTGGGCAGAGTGCTAAAGAGCTTTCCTGCTGCCTCTCTTTCGAGTCGCGCTGTTCTCAAGCGCCGGGTTTTTTCCGTGCGTTCGATGGCCTCATTATCCCAATCCTGCATTGCGCGTGTGCGGTCTAAAAATTGAGATTGCGTCTTGTTGAAAGCAATTTCCGCTGCATTCCATGCGCTTTTATTAGTACCAATCACGATGATCTTCCTTTTCCAGAAAAATTTGCAACTCGTTCTTGAAAGAATGTCCGCGATCGCGGAGAAGCACGAATAGGTAGCTGTTACAGCGCTATAAAAGCGTCTGTCGAATAGTCAGAGTTTCTTACTCTACCGTGGCTGTTTGTGAGCTGGGGATATGCATTAAGTCAGGAACGAGCCAAGACTTGCCCTCTCTAGCCGAGATTCAGGCCATCCTGCGATCCTGGTTGCCCTCAAGGTTCGCTGATATGAAGCCTGCTGATCTAGCCGCATAGTCAAAGGCTTTTCGAGCTACACCAACCGGGACAACGCATTCCATCGCTGCTTCTACGTGCTGCAAGGCTCTGGATCGCGCTTCGTCTGCAATCGGCCATCTCTTCTGCAAGCAGTATTTTACTTGTTCAATAGTACTTAGCTTTAGCACATCCCCTTCAGGCGACGTAACTAAATAATGGGGTTGCCCCCAGTTGATTTCGATCAACACAATCTCTTTCTTAAAGAACGGAAGGGAAATGCGAAGTGCATCTCTACCTTTCCGAGGGAAAGCGGGTCCGGCGCTCGGCCGATCCCACTTTCTGTATCTGCAGGCTGACGTTTAAGTGAGCGCGAGGTTTGTGGCAGATTCGCGGCCATTGCGGTCGGTCTCAAGATCAAATGACACAGCTTGACCGTCATCAAGACCGCGGAGGTTAGCGCGCTCCAAAGCAGAGACATGGACAAAAACATCTCGTTGTCCGTTCTGGGGAGCAATAAAGCCAAAACCTTTAGTTGGGTTAAACCATTTCACGGTGCCGTTGGCCATCGTGATATTCCTTTTGTGGGTGCAGCCCGCGAAATGCGGCTGCTTGGCAGAGCTGACGATCGAAAGTTGAGCCAAAAGGAACAGGTCGAGAAACATAAGATGCTGCGCCAGCATAACCATGTCGCCCAATATTGATAGTGGATAATATCATCCACCCAAATAAAGTCCGGTTAGACATTGTAATATATGGATAATGTTTTTATAGGCGCTTGGGAAACGCTCGTTTCCAACCTGAAATCTCCCTCCCTCATCATCTTTTCTCCTCGCTCCAGACCCATTGATTTCAGGCGTTTGGGGTGATTCATGCTGCGTAAGGAGACCTGGTCGATGAGCAACCTCTGAATAGCCCCATGTTTCGTGGACGCCTTCTTTGCTAATTTTGAGGCAAGGAGGCCATGATGGGCACAGGCACTTTCAGCGACGACTTCAAGCGCGACGCGGTCGCGCAGATCACCGAGCGGGGTTACCCCGTCAGCGAGGTTTCGGAACGGCTCGGGGTAAGCAAGCACTCGCTCTATGCCTGGAAGCGCAAGTTTGCGAAGACGGCATCAGTCGAGACCGCGAAGGATGCCGAGATCCGCACGTTGAAGCGGGAGCTGGCACGGGTTTGCGAGGAGCGTGACATCCTAAAAAAAGCCACCGCGTATTTCGCCAGGGATGCAAAGTGAGATACGCGTTCGTAGCCGAGCATCGGGGTCAGTTTTCGGTGCGGGCGATGTGCCGGAGCCTGCGTATCCAGCCGAGCGGGTTCTACGCGTGGCTGAAGACACCGCTGAGCCAGCGAGCGCAGGAAGACAGGCGCCAGACCGAACTGCTGCAGAAGGCTTGGGCCGAGAGCGGCAAGGTCTATGGCTACCGCAAGCTGCATGACGATCTGGTCGAAC
>NZ_DALZMB010000017.1:0-48687 GCF_032007265.1 Paracoccus sp. (in: a-proteobacteria)
AACCGGTACAAATCAGCCGCGCATCCGCCTTCAGGCCCAGCCGCGCCTCAATCCCGGAAAAATCGGCCAATTCCCGGATCGGCGCACCGCCAAGATAGGCCAGCTCGAACTGATTGGGCGTTGCCAGATCGGCCATCGGCAACAGACGCTCGCGCATGACATCGGCAATGGCCTCGGGCACATAAAGTCCCGGCCCGCTATCGCCCATGACCGGATCGCACAGATAAATCAGATCGGGATTTTCCGCCTTTGCCGCCGCGATAAAATCCGCCGTTTGCAGCGCAACTTCCAGCGAGCCGATATAGCCCGTGACGATATAGCTCGCGCGCGCGGGCAAGCCTCGCTCTTGGGCACCTTGCAACAGCGCCGCAAACAGATCCGGGGCAAGCGCACCACCACGAATGGTCGGATGATTGGGGGTATTCGACAGCAGAACGGTCGGAATTGGGGCAACCTCAAGGCCAACGGCCTGCATCGGAAAGACCGCCGCAGAATTGCCGACATGGCCATAGACCACCTGACTTTGAATCGAAATCACCAGCTTCGAAGCTTCCATCCGCCTCATCCCCGACCATCACGCCTAAAGGTCAGGCTCTGGCGGACCAGATCTGTACCCTGGCCAAAGGTTAAAGCCATCTGCGCAATCAGGTGCAAGGCCTGTCGCAAGCAGATGTGGAAATGGCTAGCGTTCCCAGCCTTTTGCGGCCTCTTGCGCCAGCCGGGTAAAGCTTTGAACCTTAAGCGAGCGATGCAGGTCGACATGGGTGACAAGCCAAAGCGGTGTACACCATTCCTGCGAGCGAAAATCGGGAAACAGCTCGACCATATCCTTGGGCGCGGTGGCAGGATGCATGAAACCAATACCAATACCCTGTGTTACTGCCCAATAGGCAGTCGCCGTCTGCGAGGTCCGCAAGACCACGCATTGTTCCGGCACCTGGTTCAACAGCCAGCGGTGAAAGGGCGCGCGGTCATTTTCCACCTCGGAGATGACGAACTTATGCGCCTCAAGATCCTCGAACCGCTCGGGGCGGCCATATTTTTCCAGATAGGAGGGGGCGGCAAAAAGCCCCAGCCGATAGTCAAGCAGCGGTGTCACCACATTATCGGGGTGGCTGGGCCTGCTGCCGGCGCGAAAGGCGACATGGGCTTCGCCATAAGCCAGATGAAAGGTTCTGACATCCGAATGCAACACGACCTGAACCTTGGGATGGCGCTCTTGATATGTGCCGATGATCGGCAAGATCAGCCGATCGGCAATCGGGATCGCGGTCACGATCAATTGGCCCGTCACCTCGTCGCGCGAGGATTCAATACGGTCCAACAGCTGAACCAGCTGATCCACAACCATGTCCGAGGTCCGCAACAGCTCGAGCCCCGCTTCGGTCGGGGTATAGCCGCGGGCATGGCGCTGAAACAGCTTTGTATGGATGCGCTCCTCCAGCGCGTCGATATGGCGGATGACCGTGGAATGATGCATCCCAAGGGCTTCGGCGGCGGCGCTGACGCGGCCATGCTGGGCGACAAGCGCGGCGGTTCGGATCTCTGTCCAGAGGTTCAGGCGCAAACTTCAACTCACTTTTGCACAGTCACTGTGGATTCTGGTCGGTTTAACGCAGAATATCAATGAACATATAGGTCTCACAACAGAACCAAGACAGACGGGCACGACGCTCCGTCACAAAGGAGATTAGATATGTTCGCTAAAACCGCAGTTGCCGCACTTGCCCTTGCAATCGCCGCCCCCGCTTTCGCTTCGGATGTCAATCCGGGCAACGCCATGATGGGCGAGCTGCTGAACGTTGATGCATCGCAGTTCACCACCAGCGAGCTGGGCCAGATTGCAGCTGAAAAAGGCTCGGTCAAACAGCAAGAGCGCGCACGCTTCATCCTGGAAGAAAAAGCCCAAGGTCTGAGCACCGCCGTCGCTGACGACAATTCCTCGACTTACTTTGGTCTGAACGCTGCTCCGCGTGTTGGCCGCGACTAATCGCCGCTAGCGATTGTTCATGGCGCGCTGCCCCAGGGCCGCGCGCCATTTTCTTTGCCCGCCAAGGCAAATGAAAAAGGCTGCAGATTGCTCTGCAGCCTTTTCTTTTCAATGTGATAGCCGAATTATTCGGGCAATACGCGCACCGCGCCCTTATCGGCAGAAGAGGCGAATTGCGCATAGACTTTCAGCGCAGTCGTCACCTGACGCGGGCGCGGCGCGGCGGGTTTCCAGCCTTTCGCATCCTGCTCGGCGCGGCGCGCAGCCATTTCAGCCTCGGGGACGGCAAGGTTGATGGTCCGCGACGGGATGTCGATTTCGATGCGATCGCCATCGCGCACCAGACCAATCGCCCCACCGGCTGCCGCCTCTGGCGAGACGTGACCGATCGACAGACCCGAGGTCCCACCCGAGAATCGGCCGTCCGTCAGCAAGGCGCAAGACTTACCAAGCCCTTTGGATTTCAGATATGAGGTCGGATACAGCATCTCTTGCATACCCGGGCCGCCCTTTGGCCCCTCATAGCGGATCACAACAACGTCACCAGCCTCGACCTTGCCGGTCAGAATGGCCGAAACCGCCGCATCCTGGCTTTCGTAAACTTTGGCGCGACCCGAGAAGACCAGGATCGATTCGTCGACACCTGCCGTTTTCACGACGCAGCCATCCAGCGCGATATTGCCTTTCAGCACCGCAAGACCGCCATCTTTGGTAAAGGCATGTTCGCACGAACGGATCACGCCATTTTCGCGGTCGGTATCCAGGCTGGGCCACAGCGAGCTTTGGCTGAAAGCGACCTGCGTCGGCACCCCGCCCGGCGCGGCCAAGAACAGCTCGCGCGCGGTCGTGTCATTCGAGCGACCAATATCCCACTGATCAATCGCCGCGCCCAAAGTCGGCGCGTGAACCGTGGTGCAATTGCGGTCCAACAGCCCGCCCCGGTCCAACTCGCCCAGAATCGACATGATGCCGCCTGCGCGGTGGACATCTTCCATGTGCACATCGGCCTTGTTCGGCGCGACTTTGCACAGGCAAGGCACTTTGCGCGACAAAGCGTCGATATCGTCCATATCGAAATCAATGCCGCCTTCTTGTGCTGCGGCCAGAATGTGCAGCACCGTATTGGTCGAGCCACCCATGGCGATATCCAGCGCCATCGCGTTCTGGAAAGCGGCCTTGTTCATCACATTGCGCGGCAGGATCGAGGCGTCATTGCCCTCGTAATACTGCTTGGCCAGCGCAACGATGCGACGGCCCGCCTCAAGAAACAGCGCCTGACGCGCCGAATGGGTTGCCAAGGTCGAGCCGTTGCCCGGCAGCGAAACGCCAAGCGCCTCGGTCAGGCAGTTCATCGAGTTTGCCGTGAACATCCCCGAGCACGACCCACAGGTCGGGCAGGCATTCTGTTCGATCGCCAGCACATCCTCGTCGCTCATGGTGTCATCGGCTGCGGCAACCATCGCATCGACCAGATCCATCGCCACGACGCGGCCATCGCCCAAGGTGACCTTGCCGGCCTCCATCGGGCCGCCCGATACGAAGATGACCGGAATGTTCAGGCGCATTGCCGCCATCAGCATACCGGGGGTGATCTTGTCACAGTTCGAGATGCAGACCATGGCATCGGCGCAATGTGCGTTGACCATATATTCGACCGAATCCGCGATCAGCTCGCGCGAGGGCAGCGAGTACAGCATACCGTCATGGCCCATCGCGATACCGTCATCGACAGCGATCGTATTGAATTCCTTGGCGATCCCGCCAGAGGCCTCGACCTCGCGGGCGACCATCTGGCCCAGGTCCTTCAGGTGGACGTGACCGGGCACGAATTGGGTAAAGCTGTTGACGATGGCGATAATCGGCTTGCCGAAGTCGCTGTCTTTGACGCCCGTCGCGCGCCAAAGCCCCCGAGCGCCTGCCATATTGCGGCCATGGGTGGTGGTACGTGAACGATATGCGGGCATGGGCTGAACCTTCTCGGATTGGCGTGCCGTAAGGTTCTGGGGAGTCGCGCCAGGAAATGCAACACCAGTTGACGATGTTATGACGCAATCTTGGGCCGATTTTGTAATTTATGCGATACTTCGGCGAAAATGGCGCAATAATCCGTCGCATTTTGCAGCTTCATACCGCCGCGAACGAAAAAGCCCCGCATTGCTGCGGGGCCATTCCATGATGTGGAGCGATGATTAATCCTCGTTCGCGGCCAGTGCCGACAGCGCCGCACCCTGGCCCCGCCACCGCAGATACATCGGCACCAAAAGCGCCAAGGCCGCACCGATCAGCAGGACACAGGCGATCGGGCTGGCAATCAGATAGCCGACATCCCCTTGCGAGATCGACAAGGCGCGCCGCAGCTGCTGTTCAGCCATCGGACCAAGGATCAGCCCGACCACGACGGGTGCAATCGGATAGTTCATCAGCCGCATGACAAAGGCCATGACGCCAAAGATCAGCAGCATTGCCAGCTCTCCGATCGAGGGGTTGGCCCCGATCGTGCCAAGCGTCGCAAACAGCAAGATGCCCGCATAAAGCCAGGGCCGCGGAATGGTCAGCAATTTGACCCATAGCCCGATCATCGGCAGATTGAGCACCAGCAGCATAAGGTTGGCGACCAAAAGCGAGGCAATCAGCCCCCAGACCAGGGTCGGGTTGGTGGCAAACAGCATCGGCCCCGGTTGCAGCCCGAATTGCTGAAACCCTGCCAGCATGATTGCGGCCGTCGCGGTCGTCGGCAATCCCAGCGTCAGCAAAGGCACCAGCGTTCCCGCCGCCGAGGCATTATTGGCGGCCTCGGGACCGGCCACGCCCTCGATTGCGCCATGGCCGAATTCTTCGGGATGTTTGGACAGCTTCTTTTCGGCGGCATAGGACAGAAAGGTGCCGATCTCGGCCCCGCCTGCGGGCATGGCACCGATTGGAAAGCCGATGACGGTTCCGCGCAGCCAGGGTTTCCACGACCGCTGCCAATCCGAACGTGTCATCATCACCGAGCCTTTGACCGGCTCGATATGCTCATCCGCCATGCGCCCGCGCGAGGCGACATAAAGCGCCTCGCCCACGGCAAACATCGCCACGGCCAGGGTCGTGACCTCGATCCCATCCAGCAAGATCGGCTGCCCAAAGCTGAGGCGCGCCTGACCTGTCAGCTGGTCGATCCCGATCATCGCCAGCGCCAAGCCCACGAAAAGCGAGGTCAGCCCGCGCAGCGCGGAATCGCCAAAGGCCGCCGAGACGGTCACGAAAGCCAGGACCATCAGCGCGAAATACTCTCGCGGGCCAAACAAAAGCGCGAACTTCACGACAAAGGGGGCGATAAAGGCCAAAGCAAGCGTCGCAATCAGCCCCGCCACGAAAGAGCCGATCGCCGCCGTCGCCAGCGCAGGTCCACCACGCCCCTGGCGGGCCATTTTGTTGCCCTCAAGCGCAGTGATGATCGAGGCGCTTTCGCCGGGCGTGTTCAGCAAGATCGAGGTGGTCGAGCCGCCATACATCCCGCCATAGTAAATCCCCGCGAACATGATCAGCGAGCCGGTCGGGTCCAATTGATAGGTCACTGGCAATAACAGGGCGACGGTCAGCGCCGGGCCAATCCCCGGCAGCACCCCGACAGCCGTTCCCAAGGTCACGCCGATCAGCGCGTAAAACAGGTTCCACGGCTGCAATGCCGATCCAAGGCCCTGAAAAAGATAATAAAACGTATCCATCAGATCCCCTTAGAAAATCAGGTTTTCCAGCCAGCCCGCCGGAAGTGTCAGGCGAAGAAGCTGCGAAAACACCGCAAAAACACAGAAGGAAAGGACCAAACCAACCGGCAGGGACACATGCCAGCGCCGCTCGTCAAAGCCGCGTGCCACACAGGCAAACATCAGCCCTGTGGCAATGGTAAAGCCTGCGGATTTCAGCAGCACGATCTGCAAGATCAGCCCCAGCACGATCCAGAACACCGCAGCCGGCGCCTGAACCTTTTCCGATGCGAACCTGCCGCGGAATGCGCCGATGGCGGTCAGCGCTGACAAGATCAGCAGCACATAGGCAATCCAGCGCGGCACGGTTGCAGGGCCAACCTGACTATAGCCCGTACTGACGGAAAGGCGCGTCATATCGACCAAGATGGTGATGGCGGCAACCGCCAGAAAGGCGGCGACGCCAAGCGCCGCCCAATCGGGGCGGCGCGAGAGCGGGGTCTGGTTCATTTGACCAGACCAATGTCTTTCAAGATCGCATCCGTCGCCGCGATATCGGCATCCAGCTGCTGATCAAAGGCCTCTCCTGCCAGATAGGTATTGGCCCAACCCTTGGTTTTCAGCTGCTCTTGCCAGCTGGCCGAATTCACCATCTTTTCGATATCGGCAGAAATAGCGGCCTTTTGCTCGGCGGTGATGCCGGGGGCGGCTGCCACCATGCGCCAGTTCTGGATCGAGGTATCCAGCCCCGATTCCTTCAGCGTTGGCGCATCGATCCCCTCGACCTTTTCATCGGCGGTGATCGCAAGGATGCGCAAAGCGCCCGCCTGGATCTGGGCCTCGAATTCGCCATAGCCGGAAATACCTGCCGTGACCTGGCTGCCCAAAATCGCGGCAAGAGCCTCGCCACCGCCCGAATAGGCAATATAGTTGATCTTGGTCGGATCAACGCCAGCGGCCTTGGCGATCAGCCCCGCAGCAATATGGTCGGTCCCACCGGCCGAGCCGCCCGCCCAGCTGACCGAGCCGGGATCTGCCTTCAGCTTGGCAACCAGATCCGCCATGGTTTTGATGTCGGATGAGGCGGGGACGACAATGGCTTCGTATTCGCCGGTTAGCCGCGCGATCGGGGTCACATCCTTCAGCGAGACCGGTGAATTATTGGTCAAGATCGCGCCGACCATCACATAGCCGCCCACGATCAAAGCCTTGTCATTGCCTTTGTTCTGCTCGGCGAATTGGGCAAGGCCGATGGTGCCGCCCGCGCCCGGCACGTTCAGAACCTGCACCGATTTCGAGATCCCCTCTTGCTGCAACACCGTTTGCATGGTGCGCGCGGTCTGATCCCAGCCGCCACCCGGGGCAGCCGGTGCGGTGATGGTATAGTCATTGGCAATGGCCTGCGTGGCGATAACCGCTGCGACTGCCGCAGCCAGCGAAAAACGGATCATTCGAGGTCTTCCTCCCATGGCCGCAGGCTGATTGACCGGCCCCGGCACGACGCAATTGCTGTTTGGATGGCCCGCCGCCTCTCCCAAAGCGGGCGGGATTGGCCGTTTGATCCGGCCATGAAACAACTTTGCGCATATCAACCTGTCATCGACCTGTCATAGCGCGCGATTTTTGCGAAATTTCGTGCATCGCTGCACGCGCAACAGCGATTGGCGGATCTTCAGGGCGCGTCAGGATGGGCCAAGGTGCTGTTCCATCGCGCAATCAGACGCTTGCGCGTGGCCTGATCCAGATAGGCCAAAAGGCCCGGGCTGACGGGCACGGGTTTCAGGCGCAACCCCGACAGATCGCCCAAACCACCCGCCGGTCCGGGCTGGCCTGCAACCTCTAGGCTGACGGCGGGCAGGCGCAGGGTTTTTGACAGCAGTAACTGGCCCTGCGGCGACATCATAAAGGCCAGAAAATCCCGACCCAGTTGCGGCGAGGTGGCATCACGCGGCACCAAGGCGACCCGCGAGACGACAACCGTGAAATCGCGGGGCAGGATCAGGCCAATATCGGGATTGTTGCGCGCCGCCTCGGCCGCGTAAGAACCAAGCAGGTTATAGCCAAGCGCCAGCCGACCGTCTCCGATCCGCTCAAGCAGCTCGCCCGAGGTCGCGAATTGCTGAACCCCGCCCCGTCCCATCTGGGCAACCACTTGCCAGATCCGGGGAAACAGCTCTTGATCGCGTGACAAGAACAGATAGCCAACCCCCGAGCGGGCGATGTCATAAGTCCCGATCCGGCCCCGCGCCAGCTTGGGATAGGCCGTCAGCCAATCCATGATCTCGGCCCGGGTTGACGGTGGGTTGATGCCCCGAAAGCTGGGAATGTGATAGGCGAAAACCGCGGGCTCGTAGGTCAGCGCATAGGCCGTGTCGCGCCAATTTGCCCAATCTGGCCAATCCGGCGTCTGCGCAGTTTCAACGGCTTGGGCATATCCGTCATTGGCCAGCTTGACCTGCAAATCCATTGCCGAGGAGAAGGCGAAATCTGCCGTGCCCTGCCCGGCATCGCTTTCGCTGACGATGCGGTCATACAGCTCGCCCGTCAGCAGATCCTCGTAGCGCACGGCAACATCGGGGCGGTGCTTTTGAAAGGCTGCAATCATCGGCGCGGCCAGATCGGTATCCAGCGAGGAATAAATCACCAGCCGCGCCTGTTTCGGGCCTGCCTCGGGGCTGGTGGCATTGCGGGCCGGAAAATCGGTAATCTCGGCGCAAGCGATTTGGGGTGCGGATGCCGATGCCACACCAAACATTGCAAGGCAAAGAATGACAAAGGCCATACGCATGCCCGCAGATTGCCCGACAGCAGATGCGTTCACAAGCATTTGTGAACGCGATAGGATCGCTTAAAACGGGGGGCAGATGCGCATCCTTTTGGTAGAGGACAATCTGGCATTGGCCGAGGGACTGGCCGCATTGCTGCGTCAGGCGGGCTATGCGGTGGATATGGTCCATGACGGCGCCTCGGCCGAGGCGTTGGCCGCGGCTGAAAGCTTTGATCTGGTCATCCTGGACCTGAACCTGCCCCAGATGGACGGGCTAGATGTGCTGCGCGCCATGCGTGCGCGCAAAAACCCCGCCGCCGTGATGATCCTGACCGCGCGCGGCGCCCCCGAGGAGCGCGTCAAAGGCTTGGATCTGGGTGCAGATGATTACCTAACCAAGCCCTTTGACATTGGCGAATTCGAGGCGCGGGTCCGCTCGCTTTTGCGCAGGCAGGCTGGCATTAAGACGGCGACCGTCACTTTTGGCGTGCTGGTTCTGGATCTGAACACCCGCAGTTTTCTGGCCGCAGATGCCCCGCTTGATCTGCCTGCGCGCGAGCGAAATCTGTTGGAATTGCTGATCGTCAAGGCCGGCAAGGTCGTCACCCGCGAGGCAATCGTGCAATCGCTGACCTCGTTGGATGATGAGTTGTCGGACAATGCCATCGATCAATATACCAGCCGCCTGCGCAAGCGGCTGGCGCCCTATGATCTGACGGTGCGCACTGCGCGGGGCCTTGGGTACTTTCTGGATCGGGCGGACCGATGACACAGCGGCCCTTTTCGCTGCGCAACCGCCTGCTGGCCTGGTTGTTGATGGCGACGGCGGTATTGGGAAGCCTGGCGCTGATCGACACATGGCGCGAGGCTGTGCGCATGGCCAATCTGCTGTCAGACCGCGTGCTGGCCGGATCGGCACTGATCATTGCCGAACGCGCGGCTTTGGATCAGGGCGGCGCCTTGATCATCGACATTCCCTATGGCGCCTTGCAGATGCTCAGCTCGGCGGCGCAGGACCGCGTCTTTTACAGGGTCGATGGGCCGCCCGGCGTGATCGTGACCGGCTATGACGATCTGCCCGTCGCCCCGGCCCGCCCCGATGGGCCGCCAGTTTTTGCCGATGCGATTTACAAGGGCCAACCCGTGCGCGTGGCCAGCCTGGCGCGGGCAGCATCGACGGGGATCGACGAAATCCCCTTTGTCGTCACCCTTGCCGAGACGACGCAGGCGCGCCAAGAGCTGACCTTGACCATTCTGATCCGCTCGGCGCTGCGGCTTTTGGGCATGATCGCCGGGGCGGCGCTGATCGTATGGGTCGCGGTCACGATCTCGTTGCGTCCGCTCTACCGTCTGGGGGATGAAATCGCCGCGCGCAGCTTTTCCGATCTGCACCCCATCGAAACCCCCGTCCCGACCGAGGTGCGCGGGCTGGTCGAAACCGTCAATTCGTTCATGCGCCGTCTGCAATCGGCGGTCGAAGGTCTGCGCAATTTCAGCGGAAATGCGGGCCACCAGCTGCGCACGCCCCTTACGGTCGTCAGAATGCAGCTGGCGCTGGCGCGCCGTGCCACCCGCCTGGCCCAGGCCCAAGAGGCCGCCGCGAAAAGCGACGAGGCCGTCGCACGCGCCGAACAGGTTCTGGGCCAATTGCTGCTTCTGGCTCGTGTTGATGCTGCGGGCGGGGATGGCCCGCGGATCGCGCGCATGGATCTGACGGCCTTTGCCCGCGAACTGACAGCCCAAATGGTTCCTGCCGCGCTTGATGCGGGCATTGATCTGGGCTTCGAAGGCGGTCAAGCGCAAGTCATCACCGCCGAGCCGCTGTTGCTGGGCGAGGCCTTGCGCAACCTGATCGACAATGCCGTGCGCTATGCCGGACGCGGGGCCATCGTCACGGTGCGCAGCACCAAAGATGGCGCGGGCATCCCCGTTCTAGAGGTCGAGGACAACGGCCCCGGCATCCCCAGACCGGCACGCGGCGCCGCCATCAGCCGCTTTGGACGTGGGGAAACGGATCTGCCGGGCAGCGGGCTTGGCTTGGCTGTCGTTCAGGAAATCGCAACGCTTTTTGGCGCAGAGCTGCGCCTTGGCAGCGGACCCGGCGGACGCGGTCTGCGGGTGCAGCTGTCATTTGCACCAAAGGGCATGGCCGCGGGCGCCCAGATCCAGCCCCCGCCCCAGAAATGACACAGCCGCCCACACATCATGTGGGCGGCTGCTGAAGGCTGGCTTTTGTGCTGAAAATCAGCTTTTGGCGCGCTCGACATACGAGCGGTCCTCGGTGTTGATCACGACCTTGGTGCCGATATCGATATGGGGCGGAACCATGACGCGCACGCCATTGGTCGCCACAGCGGGCTTATAGCTTGACGAGGCGGTCTGGCCTTTGACGACCGGCTCGGTCTCGGCGATTTCGACCACGACTTTTTGCGGCAACTGCACGGCGATCGGCAGACCGTTATGGACCTGCAGATAAACGCGAACGCCTTCACCCAGAAAGACCTTGTCGTCGCCGACCACTTCGGGCGATGCGACAACCTGATCGTAGCTGACCGGCTCCATAAAGTGGAAGCCTTCGCCATCCTCGTAAAGGAAGTCGTATTCGCGCTCATCGACATGGGCACGCTCGACCTGTTCGGTGGTTTTCCAGCGCTCCGAGACCTTGGTCCCGTCCGAGATGCGGCGCATATCGACCTGCGTGGTCGGCGTGCCTTTGCCGGGGTGGAAACTGGAGGCGGTCAGAACGACATACAGACGGCCGTCCAGTTCAACGACGTTGCCTTTGCGAAGGCTCGAGGCGATGACTTTCAAGGTATTTCCCTTGGCTGCTATTTTTGTAAAACCGAGTGGTCGGCCTTGTAAGACGCCGACAATGATGCCGCCCCATAGCGCATTGCGCGCGAAATCGCTAGTCGCAAGCGCAATACCCCCCGTAGGAGAGAATGCCATGTCCCGCCCCAGCCACCCTCAGCTTGATGCCAGCCCGTGGTGGGACCGCGAGCGTCATGCCGGGCGTCGGCCGCTGTTGCTGGCGCGAGGGCGGATCCAACGCGCCATCGCCGACTGGCTAGAGGCACAGGACTTTTTGCAAGTCGATCCCGCAGCCCTGGCCGTCAGCCCCGGCAACGAGGCGCATCTGCATGCTTTCGAGACCCGCCAGATCGGTAATGATGGCGTGGCGCGGCCGATGTATCTGCATACAAGCCCCGAATTTGCCATGAAAAAACTGCTGGCCGCCGGCGAAGAGCGCATCTTTACCTTCGCGCATGTGTGGCGCAATCGCGAACATACCCGCTTGCACAGCCCCGAATTCACGATGCTGGAATGGTATCGCGCCGGGGCCGATTATCGCATGTTGTTTGACGATTGCCTGCAATATCTGCGCTTGGCTGCCGAGGCAGCGGGCACGCAGACGCTGCGTTATCGCGACGCGGTCTGTGATGCCTTTGCCGCACCCGAGATTATCAGCGTTGCCGATGCCTTTCAGGCCTATGCAGGCATTGACCTGCTGGCGACCTGCGATGGGGCGCAGACCGATGCCGCCGCCCTGCGCGCGCAGGCTGACGCACAGGGGATTCGCATGGCCGATGATGACAATTGGTCCGATATCTTGTCCCGGATTCTGGTCGAAAAGGTCGAACCCCATTTGGGCCACGGCCATCCCGTCATCCTGGACCGCTATCCCAGTGCCGAGGCAGCCCTGGCGCGGCGCAGCGCCGACGATCCGCGCGAGGCGGAAAGGTTCGAACTTTACGCCTGTGGCGTCGAGCTGGCCAATGGCTTTGGCGAGCTGACAGATCCCACCGAGCAACGCCGCCGCTTTATCATGGAAATGGATGAAAAGGCGCGCGTCTATGGCGAGCGTTATCCATTGGACGAAGATTTTCTGGCCGCTTTGGCCTTCATGCCGCCCGCCTCGGGTTGCGCGCTTGGCTTTGACCGGCTGGTCATGCTGGCCACCGCCGCGCCCCGCATTGACGAGGTGTTATGGACGCCGGTTGCAAACTGAACCGGCGCCGTTGACGGCTTAAAGCTGCGGCATCAAGGGGCCGGTACCGTCCAGGAACCCCTCGATCGCGCGTTTCCAGGGCTCGATCTGTAACCCCTGCTGGGCCAGCCATTCGGGGTTGTAATAGGTCGCGCCATAACGATCGCCGCTGTCACAGATCAACGATACCAAAGAGCCGCCCTTGCCTGCGCGCATCATGCCATCCGCGACAGAACACAGCCCGAAAAAGTTCGTCCCGGTCGAGCCGCCAACCCGGCGGAACAGGCGCTCGGACAGGACATGCATGGCCGCGATCGAGGCGACATCGGGCACGCGGATCATATGATCGATCACACCGGGCACGAATGAGGGCTCGACCCGCGGCCGTCCGATTCCCTCGATCCGCGAGCCGCTGGCCGTGACCGAAATATCGTCGGTCTGCCACGCCTCGTAAAAGGCCGAGTTTTCAACATCGACCACGCAAAGCCGGGTGGAAAAGCCGCGATAGCGGATAAACCGCCCCAAGGTCGCCGATGTGCCCCCGGTGCCTGCGCTCATCACCAGCCATTCCGGGACGGGCTCTTCTTCATGGGCCATCTGCGCGAAAATGCTTTCGGCGATATTGTTGTTGCCGCGCCAGTCAGTTGCGCGCTCGGCATTGGTGAACTGATCCAGATAATGGCCCCCGGTTTGCGCGGCCAGTCTGATGGCCACGTCATAGACCTCGCCGGGGTGTTCGACGAAATGGCATTCGCCGCCAAAGCTGCGAATGGCCTCGATCTTGGAGGCGCTGGTGGAATGGGGCATGACCGCGATAAAGGGCAGATCCAGCAACCGGGCGAAATAGGCCTCGGATACGGCGGTCGAACCCGATGAGGCCTCGACCAAGGTGGTGCCCTGCCGGATCTTGCCATTGCAAATGCCATATAGGAACAGCGAGCGCGCCAGCCTGTGCTTGAGGCTGCCGGTCGGATGGGTGCTTTCATCCTTAAGATAGATCGAAATCCCCCGAAGCCCCGGAAACATCGGCTTGACCAAATGCGTATCCGCCGAGCGATAGCCGTCGCCCTGCAACAGCCTGACGGCCTTGCGTGCCCATTCCCGCTCGCGGCATTCGGGCAAAGGCGGCATCCCGATGAACGGATCGCTTTGCTTGTCCTGTTGCGCCATATTCCTGCCCCCCGGCCTTAACCCCAAAAATTATCAAGGCCCCCCGCGCCCCGCAAAGGACGGAAGAGCCGTTCTGTGGCGCGCCAACGCCATCCATCATTGCGCACCCGCCGCGACATCTTGCTGTCGGATATTCGCGGCGGGCCTGTGGTTATGATCCGTCGATCAGTTGCTCAGCGGCAGCCGGTCGCGGACAAGCTGGCTCCAATACGAGGTGCCCCAAGCGATGACGTCATCGTTGAAGTCATAGGCCGGATGATGCAGGCCCGCGCTGGGACCATTGCCGATATTGATCATCGCGCCGGGCACTTCGTTCAGCATGAACGAGAAATCCTCGCCGCCCAAAGTGGCGGGCATATCACGGCTGACCTTGCCGACACCTGCCACCGCCTCGGCGGCAAGGGCGGCCAGCTCGGTTTCGTGGGCGTGGTTCACCGTGACCGGATAATGGCGGCCATAATCGATCTTGCCCTTGGCGCCAAAGCTGGCGGCAATGTTTTCGACCAAAGCCGTCAGCCGCGCCTCGACCAGATCGCGAACCTCTTCGCGCAACGTGCGCACGGTGCCGGTCAGGCGAATGGTTTGGGGGATGACGTTGAAGGCATCGCCGCCGTGGATCGTGGTGATCGAAACGGCTGCTGCATCCATCGGATCGACGTTACGCGCAGCAATCGTCTGCGCCGCCTGAATCAGCGCCGCCGCCGCAGGCATCGGATCGACCGTGTGATGGGGGCTGGCGGCATGACCGCCAACGCCGTCGATCTCGATTTCGAACATATCCACCGAGCCCATGATCGGGCCGGCCGAAATGGTGAACTCGCCCACCGCCAGATTGGGGCGGTTGTGCATGCCATAGACTTCCTGAACCGGGAAGCGCTTGAAAAGACCGTCTTCGATCATGGCGCGTGCGCCCGCCCCACCCTCTTCGGCAGGCTGGAAGATCACGATGACCGTGCCATCGAAATTGCGGCTTTGCGCAAGGCCAATGGCTGCACCCAGCAGCATGGTCGTGTGGCCGTCATGACCACAGGCATGCATCTTGCCCGGAACTTCCGAAGCATAGGGCTTGCCGGTGATTTCCGCGATCGGCAGTGCGTCCATATCGGCGCGCAGCCCGATTGCACGGCCCGACACATTGGTCTTGCCACGGATCACGCCGACCACGCCGGTCTTGCCGATGCCCTCGTGGACCTCATCTACGCCCGCCGCGCGCAAGGCCTCGGCGACTTTGGCGGCGGTGCGGTGCAGATCGTAAAGCAGCTCGGGGTTGCGGTGCAGATCGTGGCGAAAGGCCACCAGATTGTCCAAATGATCGGCGATCCAATTCTCAACGGGCATGACTATTCCTTTGTTTACTCTTCGACCGCTGCGCCCTTTTGAGGCTGCATCTTATAGCGGAAATCGCAATGGCTGGCGCCGCTCATGATGGTCTGGGTGCGGGTCAGCTGCATATCGGGATTATAACCGATGCAGAAATCGCCGTCGCGGTTGCATGACAGCAGATGCCCGATGCGCCCAAGACCCATCTCGCGATACATTTCCGCATAGCGGCAGCGCGTGACGTTGAATTCCAGCTGATCCTTGGATGCGTTCAGCGTCTCGATCTCTAACGAGCCGCCATGGGTCCACAAGGGCAGAATATCGGCGAAATCCTGAAGATCGGGGGCATGGCCCAGCTCATCGGCAAAGGCACGGCCCTGATCGATGGCCGAGCGCGTCACCGCCTCGCCCAAAACGGCATCGGCTTCGGCGGTGCCCGAGCGTTCCTCGATCACCTCATGGACGTTTTTCAGGATCATCGCTTCGATGCGGCGGCGCTCGAGGATAGGCAGTTGCTGGGTCATTGCATTGGCTTTCGGCTGTGCATGATGAGGGACATCAGGACTTTATTTCGATTTTGTCTTTGCGCCGCAGCCAGGCCAAATAGCCGGGCGCAATGCGGCGGGCGATCTTGTGGAAGGGCAAGGGCTGCGGATCGGAAAGCGGCAGCGCAAGCGTCTCAAGCGCATGTCCGGAAACTGCGCGCGCCATCTCGCGGCCCAAGGACACCCCCAGGGCAACGCCGCGCCCGTTGCAACCGATCCAGGTCCAGGCATCCGGGCCAAGCTGGTGAATGCGCGGAAAGCGGTCCCAGGTCATGCCGATATAGCCCGACCAGACGTAATCCATCTGGACCTCGCCCAGCTGGGGATAGGCATCGGCCAGATTGCGCGAGGCCTTGGCCGCCACGCGGCGCGCGACATCATGATTGCCAATCACGACACCGCCGGTAATCAGCCGGTTGCGCGCATCATAGCGGAAAAAGCGCAGATCGCCGCGCGTATCCGATACCGCCTGACGCCCCGGCAGGATCGAGGCCCGCAAGTCATCCGACAGCACCGGCGTGGCCATTTGCCACGACAGGACCGGCACGATCGTACGCGCCAGACGGCGTGCAAGGCCGGGGACCAGCTCACCGGTATAGGCATTGCTTGCCAGGATCAGATGACGCGCCCGCACCTTGCGGCCGCTTTGGGTCGTCACCACCCAGCGCTCGCCCTCGCGCAGCCAGCTGGCGACGGGGGTTGTTTCATAGATCGTGGCACCGTGGCTTTCGGCGGCTTTGGCCAGACCGCGCGCCAGCCCCAATGGGTTGATATGCCCGCCGGTCGGGTTCAGCATCCCCCCGTACCAAAAATCGCTTCCCAATAGGGCCGAGGTTGCCTCGCGGTCCAGATATTGCGCGGGAAAGCCGAATTTCTGCCAGGCCGCCACCCGGCGTTTGGACAGCGCCGTACGGCCCGGCGAATGGGCGGGCTGGAACCAGCCGTTCTGCTCTGCTTCGGCATCCGCCACGATCCCCTCGCGGCGGGCAATGTCAAACAGCACCGATGCCGAATTGCCGATCAGGCGGGCAAAGCGCTCGCCCGAGGCACCATAGCGTGCGGCGATGGCCTCGGGTTCGGCGGCGGTCATGGTGGGGATGACCTGACCATTGTTGCGCCCTGACGCGCCCCAGCCAACGGCCTGCCCCTCAAGGACGACGACCTGCTGACCTGCCCGGGCCAGTTCAAGGGCTGCGGACAGGCCAGTAAAGCCGCCGCCAATCACGACGGCATCGGCTTCGCGGTCGCTATCCAATGTGGGCGCGGGGGTGCGGGCGGGCGCGGTCGCGGCCCAGATCGATTTCGGAAAGACCACGTCGGTCATATATCATTCGTCCTGTTCTTGGCGCGCGATCAGGCGGCAGTCAGATTTGGCGGCTGCCAATCCCGTCCGGGGATCGAGCTGAGCAAGGCCTGAGTATAGGGATGCTGGGGATTGGCAAAAATCTGTGCGGTCGGCCCTGCCTCGACGATCTCGCCTTTTTGCATGACGATGACCTTATCGCAAAGCTGAGCGGCAACACGCAGATCATGGGTCACAAACAGCAGTGACAGCTGCAACCGGTCGCGCAGGCTGGCCAATAGCTTAAGCACCTGCGCCTGAACCGACACATCCAGCGCCGAGACGGGTTCGTCTGCGACAATCACCCGCGGCTCTAGCGCCATGGCGCGGGCGATGCCGATGCGCTGACGCTGACCGCCAGAAAACTCATGTGGGAAACGGTCGGCGGCCGCAGGCGACAGCTCGACCAGCTTCAGCAGTTCTCGGGCGCGGGCATGGGCCTCGGCTTTGGGCATTCCATGCACGATCGGCCCCTGAGCAATCAGATCGACCACACGTTTGCGCGGGTTCAAGGATGCCATCGGGTCCTGAAAGACCATCTGGATGTCCTTGCGCAGCGCGCGCATCTCGGCCCGAGAGGCCGCCATCAGATCACGCCCGTCAATCAGAACCTTGCCGCTATCTGCTTCAAGCAGACGGGTCACGATCCGCGAAACCGTGGTCTTGCCCGAACCGGATTCGCCCACCACGCCCAGAGTTTCCCCGCGGCGCAGCTCAAAGCTAAGATCCTTGACCGCCGTGACCGCCTTGCGCTTACCCGACAAAAGGCCGCCACGGGCAGCAAATGTCTTGACCAGATGCTCGGCTTTCAACACCACGGGCGCCTGACTTTGCGCCTTTTCGGGTGGCGGCGTCAGGGCTGGAACCGCGCTGATCAGGGCACGGGTATAGGGATGCTGAGGGTTGTTCAGGATCTGCTCGGCAGGGCCCTGCTCGACCAGCTCGCCCAGTCGCAAAACCGCGATGCGATCCGCGATTTCCGCGACGACGCCAAAGTCATGGGTGATAAACAAGATGCCGGTGCGGTGAACGGTCTGAAGCTCTTTGATCAGCTTCAGGATCTGCTTTTGCGTGGTCACATCCAGCGCCGTCGTCGGCTCATCGGCAATGATCAGCCTTGGCCGCATCACAAGCGCCATCGCGATCATCACGCGCTGACGCTGACCACCGGAAATCTGGTGGGGATAGGCATTATAAGCCGATGCCGGGTCGGGGATGTGGACATCGCCCAGAATTTCCAACACGCGCGCATGACGGGCCTTGCGATCCAGATCGGTATGCAGGCGCAAGACCTCGTCGATCTGCCAACCCACGGTCTTTTGCGGGTTCAGCGCGGTCATCGGTTCTTGAAAGATCATCGACAGCCGGTCACCGCGCAGCTTGCGCATCTCGGCCTCGGGCAGGGCATAAAGATCCTGCCCGTCGAGAAAAACCGTCCCCTGCGAGATCCGCACATGGGGTTCGGGCAAAAGCCGCATCACCGCCCCCGCCGCCATGGATTTCCCCGAGCCGCTTTCCCCGACAAGGCAGACGATCTCGCCCTCATTGACGGTCAGGTTCAGGCTATCCAATGCATGGGGCCGATCGCTGCCTTTGGGCAGGTCGATGGTCAGGTTCTCGATTCGCAGCAGAGGCTGGGCGGATGTCGTCGTCATTTCTTCTGCCTTGGATTAAGCGCGTCATTCAGCCCCTCGCCCATCAGGCTGAAGGACAAGACAGTCAGCAAGATCGCCATGCCCGGGATGACCGAGCAGAACCAGGCGGTGCGCAGGACCGCACGGCCCTGGCCGATCATATTGCCCCAGCTGGCATAGTTGGGATCGCCAAGGCTTAGAAAGGCCAATGCGCTTTCCATCAGGATCGAGGTCGCCATCACTACCGAGGCAAAAACCACGACCGGCGGCAAAGCGTTGGGCAGGATTTCGCGAAAGATGATCGAGAGGTTGCCCACGCCCAGGTTGCGGGCCGCATCAACGAACTCCCGCTGGCGCAGGCTAAGAAACTCTGCCCGCACCATACGCGCGGGCGCGGTCCAGGACACGACACCGATGGCAATCACGATATTTTCGATGGTCGAGCCAAAGATCGCGACCAGCGCCAGCAGCAAAACGAAGTTCGGAATGGTCTGAAAGGCCTCGGTGACGCGCATCAGCACATCATCGACCCAGCCCCCGAAATACCCCGATACGGCACCGATAACCACCCCGATCGTGATCGAGATCAGCGTCGCCACCACCCCGATCATCAGCGAGATCCGTGCGCCATGCAAAATACCCGCCAAAATATCGCGGCCTAGCTGGTCGGTTCCAAAGGGTGCATTGGGATCGACCCCAGGCCAGGTCAGCGGATCACCGACGCGGCGCAGCGGATCACCGGGGGTGATGACATCGGCCAAAAGCGCGGCAAGGATCACCACAACAAACAGGATCAGCCCCAGCACCGCCGCGCGGTTGCGGCGGAAACGGCGCCACAGCACAGCGGCACGCGAGGGCTGTACGGGCGGAAGTACGGTATCTGTCAGGCTCATTTCAGTTCGATCCTCGGGTCAAGCCACGCATAGACCAGATCGGTCAGGATGTTCACGATCACCACGATGATCGAGCACAGAAAGATGATGCCCATCAGCGTGTTAAGGTCACGCTTGATCACCGAAGTATAGGCCAGCTGGCCCAGCCCCGGCAGCGAGAAAATCGTCTCGATCACAACCGAACCACCCAGCACCGTCGAAAATTGCAGCCCCAGCAGCGTCACCACGGGCAACAGCGCATTGCGCATGATGTGGTGAAACATCAAACGCGAGCCGCTGGCCCCTTTGGCGCGCGCGGTGCGCACGAAATCCAGATCCATGACCTCTAGCACCGAGGTCCGCATCAGGCGCATGTAAAAGGCCAGATAGATCAGCGACAGAGCCGCGGCAGGCATGATCAGGTGAACGGCAATATCCACGACATTGTCCCAGCCGGTATAAAAGGCCGCAACCGTCTTGATGCCGCCAACCGGCAACCAGCCCAGCTTGACCGAGAACACCAAGATCATCAGCAGGCTCAGGAAAAAGGACGGCATCGCATAAAACACCAGACCCAGCGTCGAGATCACGTTATCGGTCAGCGAATAGGCGCGCCGCGCCGCGAAAGCCCCCAGCGCCACGCCAAAGACAAAGGCCGCGCTGAGCGAGGTCACCATCAACAAAAGCGTGGTCCCCAGCCGCGACAGCAGCACCGTGGAGACCGGCTGCTCATAGACATAGGACCAGCCAAAGTCGAACTGCGCCAATTTGCTGAGATAGGACCACAGCTGCACCCAAAGCGACTGATCCAGCCCATATTCCTGCCGAAGCCGCGCGACAAAGGCCGCATCCGCGCCCCCCATATCGCCCACCAGCGCGTCTACGGTGTCGCCGGGTGCCAGTTTGATCAATAGAAAGCTGCCCACCATGATCAGCAAGATCACTGGAATAGCCTGCAAGATGCGGCGCAGCGCGAAGGTCAATATCGGGGGCGGGTGAATGCTCATCACGCGTCGGGCTCCGCTTCGTGTTTTTCTTGTTGTGGGGGTGGGGCTAACCAGCTCGCGTCAGCCCCACCCTTTTCATATATCGGCTGTTATTCGTTCAACCACAGGTCGTACCAGCTGGAACTGTCCCAGCGCGGCGTATTGTGGTGGTTCATCAGCTTTTTATTGGTGATGCCCAGGAAGGGATGCTCGATCGCGAAAATGACCGGCAGTTCTTTCATCTCCAGCTTCTGGATCTGGTGATACAGATCGGCGCGCTTGGCCGGGTCCAGCTCGGCTGCGGCATCGTCGATCAGCTTGTCCATCTCGGGGCTTTCGTAGCCAAACTGGTTGGTCCAGGCCGAACCTGCCGGAATGCCCGAACGCAGCCAGACCGTGGTCGAAACTGCCGGGTCCGAACGGAACTGGTGCCAGCCGTTGGCGGTATCAAAGTCATGATCGCGATAAACGCCATTCAAGAAGCCCGGCGAGTCGTTCGAGATCAGCTCGACCTGAATGCCAATTTCCTTCATGGCCTGGGCGAAATATTCCGACCAAAGCTGGGTATATTCACCCCAGGGTGCCGGGCGGTGGCGCAGCTTGAAGCGGATGCCATCCGGGCCGGGCTTATAGCCCGCTTCGTCCAACAGCGCTTTGGCTTTCTCGACGTCATAGGGATAGGTCTGGACGTCGTCGGTGTAATTCGCACCACCCGCGCTGGGAATTGGGCCACGGCCAGGCGCTGCATAACCACGCATGATCGTCTTGATCGCGAATTCGATATCAAGACCGTGATAAATCGCCTGACGCACGCGCAAATCGGCAAGGATCGGATTGCGCTGGTTAAACTCGATGGTCGAATGGGCAATATTGCTTTCAAAGCCCTTGGGGCCCATGTCGAATTGCGGATCTTTGCCCAGGCGCGCCATGTCTTCCATGGAAATGCCGATAAAGGCGGATTCGTGCAACTCGCCTGCTTCCAGCGCAGCAGCCGCGGCAGCTTTATCGGGAATAAAGCGCCAGACGACGCGATCCAGATAAGGATATTCCGCACCGCGCCAATAATCCTCGTTGCGCACGGCCAGAATGTGCTGCCCGCGCTCATATTCCTGGAATTTGAACGGGCCCGTGCCCACAGGGGCCTGGTTGTGCGGATTTTTCAAAACATCCGTACCTTCATACAGATGCTTTGGCACCGGATGCCCAAGGTCGGGCATGGCAGCAACCAGCAATTCCAGCGGCATCGGCTTGGAGTAATTAAACACTGCGGTCAGCGGATCGGGGCAATCCACCGATTCCAGATTGGCCTGCAAGGTCGAGGAATAGTTCAGAAGCGGCTTCCACATTTCCATTGCGGTGTAAGCCACGTCATCACAGGTAAAGGCCTCGCCATCATGCCAGCGCACGCCGTCGCGCAGCTTGAAGGTAATGGTCTTACCGTCTTGCGAGCTGCTCCATTCCGTGGCCAGCACGCCGACATAGCCGTCATAGGTGCGGTCGATCAGCGGCTCCATGACCTTGCCGGTGATCTGATACACGCCGGTCGAGGCGCGCAGGGCCGGGTTCAACACGCCCTGTTCGGTATTCATGTGGATAATGGCAGTTCCGCCGCGCTTGACCTCTTCCTGGGCCATTGCAGGAGCGCCCAGAGCGGCGGCAGAAACCACCGCGCCAGTCAGCGCCAGCCAAGCTTTCGCATTCAGCATTTAGAGACTTCTCCCTCAGATTTCCGCGGTCCGGGAATTTCCCGGCCACCGATTTTGACGATCAGTTGCTTACAATAATCCTAGATAAGTCAATAAGATACTTCTACTATAATGCCAATTGCTGTGTATCCTAATCCGCTAGTTCGCATCATAATGAATATTTCATACCAGTTTGAAAGCATATCATGGGAAAATCATCCAAAAGTTTGCAAAAACTTGGAACAGTATGGGTGACCGGGGCCGGTTCGGGAATCGGCGCGGCCATGGCAAAACGCTTCGCGGCCGAGGGATATATTGTCGCAGTCAGCGGTAGAAGCGCGGAATCTTTGACCAAAATCACTAGTGAAATCGGTGAAATGGGGGGTGAGGCGCGGGCTTTTCCGATTGATGTGATGAATCGCGAGGGCGTAGCAGAAACCGCCAAAGAAATCGCGAATTGGCGGAATGATATTTCAATTCTTTGCAATAATGCGGGATTGAATACCCCACATCGGCGTTGGGACGATATTGACTTCGCCGAATGGGACGCGATCCTTGATACCAATATCAAAGGGGCGATCAATGTGATTGCCGCCACCCTGCCCTATATGCGCGCGCAGCAAGATGGACTGATCATTCACACCTCATCTTGGGCCGGTCGCTTTCATGCGCCGGTGGCGGGCGTGCCCTATGGCGCGTCCAAACATGCGCTAAGCGATCTCAGTGCCAGCCTGAACGCCCAAGAGGGCGCGAATGGCATCCGCTCGACCGCCCTGCATCCGGGCGAGGTGGCGACGCCATTGTTGCTGCGCCGACCGGGTTTTGATCCCGCGCGCGCAGAGTTCATGATCCAGCCCGACGACATGGCCGAGGCGGCGCTTTATGTCGCCCGCGCCAATCCCAATATCGCCATCCACGAGATCACGCTGGCCCCGGTTCAGCGCAATCCTTCTGCTTGAAAGGTATTTCCAATGACCCATCCCGTTCAGGGCGTCGATCACGTCTTTCTTCTGGTCAATGACCTTGACCTTAGCGCCCAACACTACCGCAAGCTGGGGTTCACCCTGTCACCGCGCGGCCTGCATAGCGCCGCCAAAGGCACCGCGAATTACACGATCATCCTGAATGATGACTATCTGGAACTGCTGGGTATCGTCGAACCGACCCCGGGCAACCAGCATCAGCGCGACATGCTGACCGGCGATGGCGAGGGGCTGCGCGCGATCGCCTGCCGCATCCAGGATGCCTATGCCGCGCGCGATGCATTGGCCGAACTGGGAATCGAGGCCGAGCCGGTGGGCGAATTCTCGCGCCCCCTGCCCCTGCCCGATGGCAGCGAAGGGGTCGCGGCATTTGCGGTGACGCATTTCGCGCCGCGTGAAACTCCGACGGGCTTTGTCTTTATGTGTCAGCACAAGACCCGCGACATGGTCTGGCGCCCCGAGCTGAAATCCCATGCCAATGGTGCGCAGGCAATTGCCGCAATCGTCGCCATCAGCGCAGATACCGCCACCATGGCGCAGGGTTTCGCCCGGCTCTATGCTGCTGGCGCGGTCTCTGAGATCGCCGGGGGCCATGCGGTCGCCACCGGCCCCAACTCTGCGCAGATACTGGTGCTGACGCCACAAGCCGCAGCCGCGCGCTATTCCGCCCAAGCAATTCAGGCCACGCCGAAAAAGGGCTTTGCGGTGTTGCGCCTTGCCGTAGCGGACCTTGCCGCGACGCGCAAAGTGTTGGCGGCAAACGGGGTGGAAGTGCAGGAGACAACGGATGGCGCGCTCTGGGTGGCCCCGGCTGATGCCAGCGGCTCGATCCTGGAATTCGTAGCATCATGAGCCAGTCGCCGCGCAAGATCGGCGATTCCCGCCGGCGAACGGCAGATCAATCGGCCTTCGATGACCTCGATCGCCAGATCCTTGATCTTTTGCAGGAAAAGGACCGCCCCGTGGCGGTCCTGGCCGAAGAGGTCGGCCTGTCGCAAACCCCATGCTGGCGCCGCATTCGCAAGCTCGAGGAAGCAGGCGTCATCCGTGGCCGGGTCACGCTGGTCGATCCGCGCAATGCGGGCGTTCCGATGACGGTCTTTATCGGCGTCACGGCCCCGCGCCATGAGATGGCCTGGCTGGTCAATTTCCGCGAATTGATCGACAGCATCCCCGAGATCGTCGAGGCCTATCGCCTGACCGGTTCGGTCGATTACATTCTCAAAGTGCTGGTTCCTGACATCGAGACCTTTGATCATGTCTATAAATCGATGATCGAGCGATTAGAGTTCTCTCAGATCAACTCGATGATTTCGATGGAGGAAATGAAGTTCACGACCTCGGTGCCGACCAAATATCTGTAAGGGTCAGCGGCTAGCAATTTGGCCCTGGCCCGTCGCGACGACCGGCCAGAACCTGTTTCATACAAGAAGGCGCAAGGATTATGCGTCCGTTTTGCGGCTACGCAGGCCCAGTAGCTGATACATGAACAGCGCCGCCAGCGTCGATGTGCCGATGCCGCCAAGGGCAAAATCGCCCAAATGCAGCGTAAAGTCGCCCGCCCCGAAAATCAGCGCGACGCCCACCGTAAACAGGTTGCGCGGGTCAGAAAAATCGACCCGGTTCTCGACCCAGATCCGTGCCATTGCCGAGGCAATCAGCCCAAAGACCGAAACCGCAAGCCCAGCCAGGACCGGCGCCGGGATCGTCTGCAACACCGCCCCGAATTTGGGTGAAAGCCCCAGAAAGATTGCCGCGGTGGCAGCGATCACGAAGATCAGGGTTGAATAGACCTTGGTCATCGCCATCACGCCGATATTCTCGGCATAGGTGGTGATGCCCGTGCCGCCATTTGCCCCCGAGATCATGGTTGCAATGCCGTCACCCAGAAAACCGCGCCCGATATAGCGGTCCATGCTTTGCCCGGTGATCGAACCCAACGCCTTGATATGGCCCAGATTCTCGGCGACCAATACGATGGCGACCGGCGCGACCAGCCAAACGGCGCTGGCGTTAAAGACGGGTGCGGTAAAGTTCGGCAAGCCAAACCATGCTGCCTGTTTGACCGCTGTAAAATCGATTTGCGGGATCAGGCTCAGGATATTGCCGCAGATCAGCGACAAGACATAGCCAAAGGCCAGCGCAATCAGCACCGCCACGCGCCGCGTCGCGCGCGGTCCATAGGTCGAGACCAAGGCCATACACAGCACCGTCAACAGCGCAATTGCGATATGGGCCGAGCTGCCTTTCAACTGCCCCACGGCGACCGGGGCAAGGTTCAGGCCAATCGCCACGCCGATCGCGCCAGTTACCGCAGGCGGCATCAACTTCTCGACCCAGCCCGCGCCGACCGCCATCACGATCAATCCGATCACGGCATATAGCGCGCCCGCAGCGATAATGCCCCCCAGCGCCATACCGATATTGGGGTTGGCGCCGCTGCCCACATAGCCGGTCGCCGCAACAACCACCGCGATAAAGGCAAAGGACGAGCCCAGATAGCTGGGCACACGCCCGCCCGTCAGCACGAAAAAGATCAGCGTGCCGATCCCGGAAAAGAAAACAGCGACATTGGGGTCGAACCCCATCAAGAGCGGCGCCAGAATGGTCGAGCCTGACATCGCCAAAAGATGCTGTACACCCATTGGCACGGCCGCGCCCCAAGGCAGGCGCTCATCGGGCAGCACGACCGCATTATCGGTCAGCCGCCATTTGGGGAAATATCCCATCACATCCCTCTGCATCGTTTTCACTGGTGATTTTCTGTCGGCCCAATGGCCATAAGAATGCACCAAGAGAAAGCAATTTCCCCGCCAAGGGACAATTCTCGCACCAAAGTTGTATTCAGGTCACCCTGATTGCGGCCCAAGGCCCGTCATCGCCTTTGAGCCGCCTGATGCTTTGGCCGCCCGGTTCCATGGTCTTCCATGGCTTTACCCGCGCGTTACTTTGCCCGCCTGTCGCTTGGCGCGGTTGTCGCTTGACCCACCTGTGGCGGTGGCCAAATCGCTTGCGGGCTCATATCTCCTCTGGGCGGCTGATTGTGGCGCGACAGCCTTGCTTAGACCATCAAGCCAGTGCCTGACGCCCCCGGGCCACCAGATCCCGCAGATCTTGCAGGCTTTGCTTGCCAAAAAGCGCCTCATTGCCCGCGATAAAGGTTGGCGTCCCCATCAGGCCCATGTGATCGCCCAGCTCCATCGTGCTGGTCATCTGATTATGAACGCGGTCGCTGTCCATATCGCGCTTGAGCCGCGCCATATCCAGCCCGACACGCTCGGCGACCGGCAGCACGGTGCTTTCCTGCACGCGCCCTTTGACCTGCATCAGCGCCTGATGGAATTGCCAGTATTTGCCCTGATCAAGCGACGCCAAAGAGGCCCGCGCCGCGAAGATCGAGCCCTCGCCGAAAATCGCCCATTCACGGAAAACCACCCGCAATTTGCTGTCCTCAGAGATCAGCTGATGCACATCCTTTACCATCACGCGGCAATAGGGACAGTTATAGTCAAAAAACTCGGTCAGGGTGATGTCGCCATTGGGATTGCCCAGAACCGGGGCAGTCGGATCACGTTCCAATGCCTTGCGCAGCTCGGCGGGCATGGGATTGTCGGCCGGATCGACCTGTGCGTTATCGACCTGCGCGTCTTGCGCGAGCGCAGGCAAGGACGAGCTCATCCCAAGTGCCAGCCCCGACAAAAGGGTCGTGCGCCGGGTCAGCAAATTGGCGGGCAGGCGCGGCAGGTCAGTCATCGCAGGTCCTTTCGACAGCAGATCACGTCAGATCGGCAACAGATCGTTTCGCTTTCGGCCTGATTATCACGAATTGCCCGACGGCCCCACCCCGCCAGCCGACCCGCGCCATCAAAGAAGCGTCAGCAGCGCGATGCCGATCCGTGGCCCCGGCCCGACATCCGAACGCCAACCGCGCAGCATTTGCCACGCTGCGTCATTCGCCAATCATTGGCCGGCTGGGGCAGGCATCCCTAGCCGCGACCGGCCATCGCCTTGACCAGCACCTTGTCCAGTGATTGCAAAAACCGTGTGCGATCGGCTTTGGAAAAGGCCGCGCCGCCGCCTTGAAACATAGGATTGGCCGAGCGGATGTCGCTCATCAGATCGCGCGTGGCCAGCCGCGAGCCGATATTGGCCATGGTCAGGATCTCGCCATTGTGCTGCACGACCTGCGCTCCGGCCTTCAGGCAGCGATCCGCCAGCGGGATGTCATTGGTCACCACCACATCGCCCGGCCCGCTGTGATCGGCGATCCACATATCCGCCACATCCATGCCCTCGCTGACGATGACCAGCGACACCAGCGGGTTCTGTGATGGGCGGATGCCACCATTGCAGACCATCACCATCGGCACACGCAGCCGTGTCGCCACGCGCTCGGCCTCGGCTTTGACCGGGCAGGCGTCGGCGTCGATGTAAAGTGTTGTCATGGCCTCTCCGGTCAGGGCGGAATGCCCGCGCTGGGTTTAAGCGGCGCGAAGTGGATTGAAAAGCCGCACAGGACGTGATCGCCTGCAACATGCCCATTGGGCACCGCGCCTGCCCAGAAACCCTGTACCTGCACCAGACCGGAGCCATCATGTCTTCTTATTTTCGCCAGATCGCAGGGGGCCTTGCTTTGCTGACGCTAAGCACGGCCCCCTTGTTTGCGCAATCGGCCACCCAAAGCGACAAGATTGCCGTCACTGCAGTCGTCGCTGACCCTATCTCGGCCGAGATTGCGAAAAATGGCATTGCGCCGACCTTGGCAAGGCTGCGCGCCGATCCCTCGACCGATCCCCAGACGCGGTTTTCGCGTGCTGGCCTAGAATTTCTGGCCGCGGTCGAGCGCGCTTATCAGTGGCGAAGCCGCTATGGCATCGGCGAGATGGGCGGCATGTTGCTGGGCTCGGGGGTCGAGCTGCCTGAAACCGCCCCCAGTGCGATCTTGCCGCCCGAGAGCTTTGCCCAGGAAACCGAGGCCACGCTGAAAGCGATGGACCAGCTTCGCCAAGACACTGCCGGGCTGGCCGAGGGGCCCGAGTTTGGCGTGGCACTGGATCTGGGTGATCTCTGGTTCGATCTTGACGGCAATGGTCAGCGCAGCGAGTTCGAGAATGCCGCGTCGCTGCTGGACGGGCTGGCCTATGACAGCGATGGCCCGCAGGGCGAGGCGCCGATTATCCGCTTTGACAATGCCGATGCTGCTTGGCTGACGGCCTATAGCCATCTGGTCTCGGGGGCGGGCGAGTTGGTATTGGCATTTGATCCCACGCCTTCGATCCAGCGCGTGCTGCAAACCCGCCAGCGCATCGAAGAGCTGCGTTTGACAATGCCCATCGAAGAGCAGTTCACAGAGCTGTATTTCTTCGACGATTATTTCGAGCCACTGGCCATTGCCATCGACATGCTGCGCCATCAGCCCGATGCCGATCGCACCCGCAAGGCCAAGGCCCATTGGCGCGAAACCGTCAGCCTGAACCAGGTTCTTTGGGGGTTGATCGCGGCAGAAACCGACAATGCGGGCGAATGGATACCGGGCGACCGACAGATTTCCGCAACGGGTCTGGATTTTCCCCAAGGAACAGGCCCAGCCTGGCTTGCGGTTCTGGCCGATGGGGATGCGCTGCTGACCGGCGCGCGCACCATCCCCTTCTGGCGCGCTCCGGCGGGCATTGATGCCTCGGCCTGGCTCGAGAACCCCACGCCGCTGCCTTTGGACGGCATCTTGCAGGGTTGGGCGGTCATGCCCTTCTTTTCGGATGCACCACCCGTCACCACGGAAAGCTATCAGCGCTTTGCCCAAATGTTGTTCGAGACCGGGCCATTTCTGGCCATGGTCATGCTGAACTAAACGCCGCTTAGGCCGATACAGACGAGGACGGGGCTGCAGGCGTGCGGCGGGCGGGCAAGAACATCACCAGATTGCCCGCCAAGGCCAAGGCCACACCCAGCACCCCGGTCCAATGCCAGTGGTATCCCTCAAAGATCGTGGACAGCGCCAGCGCCACCACCGGAAACAGCACCGTCGCATAGGCAGCGCGCGACGATCCCATGCGCGCCACCATCATCAGATAGGTCGTAAAGCCCACGACCGAACCGATGATCGCCAGATACAAAAGTGCGGCGACATAGGGCGCATCGGGCGGTGCCATGATCGGCGTTTGCGTCACCGCGATCAGCCCGATCAGGATCAACGCCCCATATCCCATCCCCCAAGAGGTCGCGGTCACCGGCGAGATCCCGGCCGCGCTATTGCGCCGCGAGATCATGTTTCCCAGCGAAAACAGCATCGTTCCCAGACAGGCCAGCAAGATCCCGGTAATGACGCCGCCGGAATGGGAATGCAGCAGGTCGCGACCGAACAACAGCACGACCCCCGCCACGCCAAAGCCGCTGGCCACAACCGCACGCCCGCTGATCGCATCGCCAAAAAAGATCCGCGCATTCATCGCGTTAAACAGGGTCGCCAGCGAAAAAATCACTGAAATCAGCCCCGAGGGCACATAAAATGCGGCCGAATAGAAGCACAGGAAGTTCAGGCTGAACAGGCACGAGGCCTGAAGCAAGATCCAGCGATGCTCGTTCAGCTTGGGCCATTTCAACCGCCCCGTCAGCGCCAGAAAGGCCAGATAAAACAGGCCCGCCGTTGCAAATCGGTAAAATACCGAAACCAAGACCGGCACTGGCCCGACCTGAAACGAAATCGCGATCCAGGTTGATCCCCATATCAGCACGGTGGCGACGAATAGAAAAAGGTTCATGGAAGAGATCCGGGCCGTGTCGCGCCGCAATAGCGCGATCTGAAAGGCATCTGTTGCACGATCAAACGCCAAAGGCGAGATCAGGCGATATTGGGCAAAGCTGTCATGCAGACAAAGCAAGATCCACCGCCAGCCAAGACCGCCACACCATTCCCCACAATCGCAGGCGCGCCTTTCCAAGATCGTGCAGTGCGGGGGCACAGGGGCGGTGTCGTATCTGGCTTCACGCGCGGTACGGCCAAGTCAGGCGTGATCCGTGCCAGGATGGGCCATTGCCATAGCGGCTTGCTGAACAAGGACAGGCGACCCAAGGCCTAGGACCAAAGGGGCTGATGACCCTGCCCCCTTGGCTGGCTAGCCTTTGAACAGCGTCGCGCGGCGCCTGGTTTTTCTCAAGGAGCGGCGGCTCCGTGACAGACAGGACGAGTAACATGGCAGTTATGAAATTCGGCACCTATCAGGCCCCTAAATCCGAACCGATCACCACCGATCTGGATTGGTGGACCCCGGTCGAGGGCGCGCCAACAATGAAGACATGGGTCGAGCATCAGACCGATGACGGCAAGTTCCTGACCGGATATTGGCAGGCAACGCCCGGCAGCTACCGTGTCGATTACATCGGCGACGAATATATTTATATGTTCGAGGGCAAGGTCACCCTGACCCAGGATGGCGAAGCCCCCAAGACATTCCAAGCGGGCGATACGTTTTACATCGAAGCGGGCTTCAAGGGCATCTGGAAGACCGAAGAGACCATTCGCAAGCTGTTCGCGATCCGCGTGAAATAAGTCCTCCCTGCTTTTTTCATGCCGGCCTCCCCCTGCGTGGTGCATTCAGGCAGGGGGAATTGCCTTGGGACGATCGGGTGGCACAGGGCGCGGCGTTGTTTGTGCAGCGCTGATCGTGAGCACCCGCAGCGCTATTTCGGCTTTTGGCTAAAGCTGAGCTGCACCTTGCAGGCCTGACTGCGATCCGACGCCAGCTCGAAGGCGGCAACGGCATCTTCTAGCGGCAGGCTATGGCTGATGATCGGGCGCAGATCGATTGCGCGACTGCCGATCAGCTGAACGGCCTGAGCAAATTCCTCGTGGAAGCGCTGCGAGCCGCGCCAAGTGATTTCCTTGCCGACCAAAGCGTTCAGCGGAATGCTTACATCTCCGGTGACGCCGACCTGAATGATGACACCACGCGGGCGGATCGCCCCAAAGGCCACGCGCAGCGCAGGGCCCGCGGCCGAGCAATCAAAGATCAGATCGATCTGACCCTTGCCCTGTTGCAAAGGTGTCAGATCCTCGGGCGAGGTGGCGACATTGATGGTTTGCGAGGCACCCATTTCACGAGCGCGGGCCAAGGCTGCATCCGTCAGATCGGTCACGATGACATCTTGCGCACCACGATGGCGCGCCGCAGCCAGAACCAGCAGACCGATGGGACCGGCACCGCTGATCAGGATACGCAACCCCGTCAGATCGCCCAGCAAATCCTGAGCCTGCGCGACCGCATGCAAACAAACCGCCAAAGGTTCAGCACAGGCCGCCTCGCCCGCGCTGACGCCTTCGGGCAGCGCATGGACCTGTGCGGCGGAAATGGTGAAAAGATCACGAAACATGCCCTGTTCGTGCGGCAAGCGCATGGCAGAGCCGATGAAATGCATATCCAGGCAATGAATCGGTTGCCCCTTGCGGCAATATTCGCAATCGCCACAAGGCTGCGACGGGCTGACGGCGACCAGCGTGCCCGGGGTCAGATCCACGCCCGCACCGGCCTGAAGCACCCAGCCCGAGGCCTCGTGCCCTGCGATGATCGGCTCGCGCACACGCACCGGACCAAAGCCACCATCCTGATAGTAATGCAGATCCGAGCCGCAAATCCCGCCTGCTGCCATGTGCAGCAAGACCTCGCCCTGCCCGGGTGCTGCGACCTCTTGTTCTTCGACCCGCAGATCCTTTGCGCCGTAAAGACGCGCCACTCTGGTGCGCATGGGTGATCTTTCATCTGACATAAAGAAACTGGCCCGCGCCGGGATGGAGCGGGCCGATGGGCGGTTAGGGCTACTTGATCAGGCCAAGCTGCGTCGGCAGCCAAAGGGTGATCGCCGGGATAAAGGTGATCAGGATCAGCGCGATGAAAAGCGGGATCATCCAGGGCAGAATTGCCAGGGCCGTCCGCTCGACCGACATTTTCGAGATCCTCGCCAGCACGAAAAGCACCATGCCAACCGGGGGCGTCAACAGACCGATCATCAGGTTCAGCGTCACGATCAGACCCAGATGGACCGGATCAACCCCATAGCGCGCCGCCACCGGCATCAGAATTGGCACGATAATGGTGATCGCTGCGATCGTATCCAGAAAGGCACCCACGACCAGCAACAAGATGTTGACGATGATCAGGAAGGTCCACCAGTTGCTGGTGATCGAGAACATCAGATCCGCAAACAGCTGCGCCGCCTGACTGACCGTCAAAAGCCAGGCAAAGATCGAGGCGGCAGTCACGATGAACAGCACCGAGGCCGTGGTCTCGATCGTATCAAAAGACGCTTTTGCAAGGCTGCGGAAGGTCATGGTGCGGTAGCGGACCAGACCAAGGAAGATCGACCACAACACTGCGGCAACGGCGGCTTCGGTCGGGGTGAACCAGCCAAGGGTCATCCCCCCGATCAGCAAGACCGGCGCCATCAGCGCCATGACTGCATCCCAGTTGAAATACCAATCCAGTGCGATCAGCACGCCAAGCCCAAGTGCGACCGCCAGGTTGATCGACATTCCAGCCATGACCAAAGCGTAAACCGCGACGGGAAAGCAAAGAACGATAAGGATCTCGCCGGTTGCGCCCAGAAGCTGGCGCAGATCGAATGGCGTATCCGACCCCCAGCCATAGCGGCGCGCAAAGATATAGACGGTCAGCATCATCAGGGCGGTCATGACCGCGCCCGGAATGATCCCGGCCATGAACAGCGCCCCGATCGAGGTATTGGCCATCATGCCATAGATCACGAAAGGCAGCGACGGCGGGATGATGGGGCCAAGCGTGGCAGAGGCGGCGGTCACGCCGACCGCGGCCTCGACCGGATAGCCGTGATCCTTCATCGCCTTGATCTCGATCGTGCCGATACCAGCCGCGTCGGCCAGGGCCGTGCCCGACATGCCCGAAAACACCACCGAGCCGATGATATTGACCTGGGCCAGGCCACCCTTCATCCAGCCAACCAGCGACAGGGCAAAGCGGTAGATGCGCCCAGTCACCCCAGCGATGTTCATCAGGTTGCCTGCCAGAATGAAGAAAGGCACAGCGATCAGCGGAAAGCTCTCGACCCCTGCAATCATGCGCTGCGCCGCAATAATGTCAGGCGCGACGTTATAGATGCCAAGATAAAGCAGCGACGCCGCCGCCATCGACACGGCGACCGGCACGCCGATCAGCAAAAGCCCAAGGAAAGCTCCAAGCAAAACCAGCATCGGCTTATACTCCTGATACGCCGCTTTCTGCGGCTTTTTCTCTGACGGTTTTGGTGCTAGTCATGTCTTTGACAAGGTTCTGAACCGCGCGCAGGAACATCAGCGCGAACGAGACCAGAACGGTATAGAATACGATGCCGCGCGGCAGATCGATGGTGACCATCCGCTCAGAGCCGACAATGCCGACATAGCGCCACATCAGCCAGCTCATATAGCCAAAGAAGGCGATGACGATGACATCGACGATGCATTCCAGCACGCGACCGGCCTTGCGGGACAAGAAGTTGTAGATCAGATCCACGACGATATGGCGGCATAGCCTGACGCACATGACCGAGCCAAGAAAGACCACCACAACCAGACAGTTCATGGCGATTTCTTCGGTCCAGGTCAGGCTGTTGTTCAGCGCATAACGGGTGAAGAACTGCAGAAAGACGCAAAGCGCCATGCCCCAAAAGACGGCCAGGGTCAGCCAGTCCTCGATGGAATAGGGCGAGAGATCGACCTCGCCTGCCTCGTCCTCAAAGGCATGCGCCAGCTCGTCCACGCTGATTGGCGCGTGATGTTGCTCTGCCATATCTTGGCTCCGGTTTTGGTGTGATGGGGGTGCCCAAGGCCGCAGATGCGCCCTTGGGACTTTGGGAAACTTAGCTCAGACGATCAGTCCAATTACTGGACTGCGCGGATGTCTTCCCAGTCTTGCTTGTTATAGCCGTATTCCTCGAAGGGCACTTTCTCGAGAACGATGCGCTCGAAGTCGGCTTTATCGACCTCGTTGACACCAATACCCATGCCGCGGAACTTTTCGACCAGCTCGCCTTCGCGCTGCTCGACGATCTTGGTCGCGCGCTCGGCGGATTCCAGCATCACCTCCGAGAAGATTTTCTTATCTTCGTCAGACAGCTGGTTCCAAAGCGTACCCGAGACGACCGTGTTCAGGTGATCGACGATGTGACCGGTCAGCGCGATGTTCTTTTGCACTTCGTAGAACTTCTTGGCCTCGATCGCGGTCAGCGGGTTTTCCTGGGCTTCGACCGTACCGTTCTGCAGCGCCAGATAGACCTCGGCAAAGGCGATCGGCGAGGTGTTGGCACCACAGGCGCGCGGCATCGCCAGATAGGCAGGCACGTCCGGAACGCGGATCTTCAGCCCCTGCATATCGGCGCAGGATTTGATTTCCTTGTTCGCAGTGGTGTGGCGCGTGCCGTAATAGGTCACTGCGGTGATGTGGTTGCCGCTGGCCTTTTCATAGCCCTCGACCAGACGATTAAAGACATCGCTTTTGGTATAGGCGATCAGATGCGACGGATCGCGGAAGATATAGGGGTAATAGGTCACCCCAATCGGCTTATAATCGCGCGAGGCAAAGCTGGAACCCGAGATGATGATATCGACGGTGCCAAGCTTCAGACCCTGGTTCAGGTCAGCCTCTTTGCCCAGCTGCGAGGCCGGGAAAACGTCGATCTTATAGCGACCATCCGTGCGTTTGGCGATTTCCTCTGCGGCCCAGACCGATTCCGTGTGGAACGGTTCCGAGGCTTCATAGACATGCGCCCATTTCAATGCGGTTTGCGCATGTGCGGCGATGGTGCTGGCCATCAACATGGCGGCGGCGCCCATCAGGCCCTTGATCGTGAACGTCATACATATCCTCCCAGTAGTATCGTTCTGTTTCTGGTCATTCTGCCCGACCCGAGCGGTTATTCCGCTTCGGGCAGGGCATTTTCGGCAAAGCGGCGCTGCGATTCCGTCAGGTGATGGCGCATCGCCTCGCGGGCGGCGGCAGGATCGCCGTCGGCAATCGCATCGCGGATCGCACCATGTTCGGCCAAAGCCAGCCGCCAGGTCCGCGGTCCCTCGAAATGGCTCGAGAAACGCTCGAAAAACGGTGAGAGGCGCTGCTTATAGCTGGCCTCCATCAGGTTGGTCAGGACCGAATTGCCAATCCCATCCGCGATTTCGATGTGAAAGGCGCCGTCCAGACGGATGACGCGCGGCGTGTCATGGACGGCCCCGGCCATTTCCGTCAGGTTGCGGTCAAGCGCTGCAATCAGCGCAGGTGTCACATGACGCGCGGCCTCTTCGGCGACGGCGCTTTCAATGATGCATCGGGCCTGCAAGATCTCGAAAGGCCCCTCGCCTTCGACACGTCGCACCGCCGCCGGATCAGGCTGGGCACTGACATAGATCCCCGAGCCCATGCGGATCTCGACATGGCCCTCGACCTCAAGTGCGATCAGCGCTTCGCGCAGCGATGGCCGTGACAGGCTGAACTGCTCGGCCATGTCGCGCTCGGACGGCAACCGCTCGCCCGGGAACAAGCCCTGGGCGGCGACAAGCGCCAGAATCTGATCTGCCACCTGCCGGTAATGGCGACGTGGCGCGGCCTCTGAAAGCATCCGTCCCCCTCTGTACCGCCTCCTCGCGGTACGGCCAAAGTGGTTTGACCAATTTTGAGGTTACAGGCCGTTTCCGGCTTCGTTCAAGTGAAATTTGTCGAAATACTCACAAAATCGTTAGTAAAAACGTGGCAGATCGGGGTATTTCGACGCATTTCAGCTGTTGACCTTTGTATTCCTCAGGACATTTCAGGCGTCTGGCCAGACCAGATTCAGACGTTCTGCCAATTCCTGAAAGCTGGCCGCGGTCACCGGATCAAGGAAAACCCCGGTTTTGCTGCGCTCTGCGGCAACTTTCCACTCACGATCGCCCGGCGCCATGACCTGACAATCAGCGCGTGCAGGGGAATCGCGCAGAACCTGAACATAGCGCGCCATGCCCGCGTCAAAGCTGGCGCGGTCAAGAAAAGCCTCGGGCTTAAGCGCCAGCACGAATGCGCCCATGCCGCGCGGCGTGGCGAAATCAGGGCCGCCCATCGGTGCAATGTCGAAACTCAACTTCATCCCCGACAAGACTGCGCTAAAGATCTCGGCCACGCCCGCCAAGGCTGCGCCCTTAAAGCCAAAGGCCCCGCCAAGGGGGGCCAGCATATCGGCCAGATGCGCGTCGCGCGTATCCGTTCCCGCGACATCCGAGGCAACCCCTTCGGGCAGTTCGACCCCCAGACTGCGGTAAAGTTCGATCCGGTTATAGGGAACTGCGCTGGTCGCCATGTCCAAAAGCCAGGGATCTTGCCCCGCAACCGGCACAGCCACCGCAATTGGATTGGTGCCGTGAAACCGCGACGCCCCGTCATATAGGCGCACAAAGCTGTCGGAATTACAAAATGTTACGCCGATATAGCCCGCTTCAGCGGCAGCCAGCGCATAGGCGCCCGCCGGCCCGAAATGCGAGCTGTTTCGGATCGAGACGGCACCCAGGCCGAATTGCCCCGCCAGCGCGATTGCCCGATTCATGCCGTGATAGCTGCCCACCGCACCCTGGGCGTGATCGGCATCCCAAACCTCGATCGCGCCAAAGCCGCCAACCTTGCGCAGCTGCGGATTGCGGTTCAGACGCCCGCCCTCAAGTGCCTTCAGGTAATGGGGCAGCAAGCGCACCCCATGACTGTCGACCCCAAGCCGCGAGCCATGCAGCATGGCGCGCGTTGCCGCATCAGCCGTCGCCTCATCTGCGCCGATCGCTGCAAAAGCCGCGCGGCAAAAGCGGTCCAACCCCGCCAATGAAACCTGTTGTGTGGTGGTCACTCTTTCTGCTCCCCCTCAGAAATGTCTTATGCATACACTAACCACAACCTGTCGGCGCAGTACAATTGCTTTCCCACCCGCGCCTGTGCAATCTGGCGGGCAACAAGGAGCATGGCGCATGACCACCCCGAACCCGCGCCGCGCGCCCCGACTTTATCAACTTGCGACCGATGCCCTGTCACAGGCCATTGCAACGGGCGAGCTGGCCCCGGGCCAGGCGCTGACGCAAAACGGCATCGCCACGCGCTTTGGCATCAGCCGCGCGCCAGCCCGCAAAGCACTGGAGGATCTGGCCGAGGCAGGTCTGCTTGAACGCGGCGGATCGGGACGTTACCGCGTCGCCGCAACGGCCAATGGCGCAGCGAACTTGCCCGATCCTGCCCGCCGTGATCCGCTCGCGCGCTGCGCCGCGCCCCCCACCACGCCCCCCACCACGACCGCCGCCACGACCACAATGACGACCCCAGATCGGCTGCGGCTGCAGCCCAGCTGGGAATTGCTTTACCCCGAGATTGAAATGGCGGTGGTGGCGCGCAGTTCCTTGGCTGCATGGCGACTGAACGAATCGGTTTTGGCGCGCCATTATGGGGTCAGCCGCACCGTCGCGCGCGATGTGGTCGCACGCATGCAGCAGCGTGGCGTGCTGATCAAGGATGACAACGGGCGCTGGATCGCACCGGCGCTGACACCGGCCAATCTGGACGAGCTATACGAGCTGCGCTGGGTGCTAGAACCTTTGGCGATGGAGAAGGCGGTCCCGCGCCTGCCGCACGGCTATCTGGCATCCATGCGCCAAGAGCTTGAAAACGCGATGGCGCCGGGTGCTGCGCTGGATGCGGCGCTTTTGGACAGGCTCGAACATCGCCTGCATGTCGAGATGCTGGGCTATTGCAACAATCGCGCGTTGATGCAGGCAATCAGCCTGCCGCAGGCACTGCTGATTGCGCATCATTTCCTTTATAGCTGGACGCTAGAGCTGTTTGGCACCGAACCCTTTCTGGGCGAGCATCTGGATATCATCCAACGCCTTGAAGAGGGCGATGTCACCTCGGCCAAAGCGGCACTGGTTGCACATCTGCGCATCTCGCGACGCCGCGCCATGCTGCGGATCGAGGCCGTGCAGGATCTGATCCCGCCCGATCCGCTGCCCTATCTGGAACGGATCGAGCTGGCCTGATCGGGTGCAGGATTGCGCACCAGCCAATCTTGCATCTCGCGTTCGGCAATGCGCAGCGCCTCGACATTCAAGACGCCACTGGTCAGCGCACAGGCGATCGCGCGCACGCGCTTGTTCATCGCCGGCCCGCCGCCCGGCAGATCCACCGCAAAGCGTTCGTAAAGCGCCAGCAGCCTGTTTTGCACCGTGCGCTCGGACATGCCGCGGCGCCGGGCGATTTCCCGGTCCGGCAGGCCAAGCGCCATATCCAGCAGCACCGAATATTCGCTTTCGCTTAAGCCTTCGGCGGGGCGAGACTGGCGCTGTTGCAGGCGATGAATTTCGCGGTCGACCAGGACTTGCCCCTCTAGCAGCACCGCCCGCATCGCCAGATGCAGCCGCTGCACAGGCGCGGTTTTCAACACATATCCATAAGGCGAGCCGGGCGGCACGATCCGGCTAAGCCCACGCAGATAGGCCTCATCTGCGTAATTGGACCAGAATAGGATGCGCGTCTCGGGGCGTTCGGACCAAATGGTCCGGGCCGCATCGATGCCATTGCGCTCTTTCATCTGCAAATCCATGACGACCGCCCCGACATCCTTGCGCGCCATCACCTCGCCCTCGCGCCCATTTTGCGCGGTCAGGACCTGCGAGATCTCGGGCAGGGCCTGATTGACGGCATCGCGCAGAAATGCAGCATGCAAAGGGTCATCCTCGACCAGCAGGATTTTCATACCAAAGCTCCTTCCTGACGCGGCAGGCTGACACTGACCGAGGTTCCCGTCTTGCCGCTGCGCACCGACAATCGCGCGCCGATCAATTGGGCGCGGGTGCGCATATGCGATAAGCCGCCCTTCTTGCGGTTGCGACGCACATCTTCGGCGATGCCGCAGCCATCATCGGCCACGGTGATGCGCAGCCGGGGCGAGCGCGCGATGCGCACATCGATGCGGCTGGGTCGCGCGTGACGGCTGGCATTGTTGATGGCCTCTTGCACGATGCGAAATAGGGCGATGCGGGCCACAGGGTCCAGCAGGTCGGGGGCGCCATTGCTGTCATCGGACACCTCGATCGCAATATCCGAGCCATCGCCGGACGCGCGCTCTAGGTGAACGCGAACGGCATGGGCAAAGCCAAACATTTCCAGGATCGAGGGCACCGCCGTATCAATGATCCGGCGCAAATCGGCAACGCAATCATCCAGTCGCGCCATGGTCTGTTCCGAATCCAGCCCGCCCGGCCGCGACAGATCGCGCATCAGGCGGCTAAGATCGGCAAGGGTCTGATCATGCAGGTCCATGCCAATGCGCTGGCGTTCCTGCTCTAGCGCCTCGGTCAGGTTCAGCGCGCCCAGACGCAGCCCCTCTTCGCGGGCGCGGGCCTCGGCTTCGATGATCGCGGTGCGGCGGCTGCGATCGGTTTCAAGCAAAGCATAGACATAAGGCGAGATCAGATCGGCGACATAGCGTGCTGCGGTGATGTCGCGCGGCCCATAGCAGCCGCGTGCAAATCGCGAAATGCTAAGCGCCCCGATCACCCCATCGGCCACGACCAATGGCACATGCACCCTGGCACAAAGCCGATTGTCCATGATCGGCGCGACAAAGGCCCCCGGAAAATGAAAGCGCGGATCGCACATGGCATCATCGGTCAGAATATAGCCGACCTTGCCTGTCAAAAGCGCGCGGATCGGGCTGGTTTCGACATTGTCGGTCGCGCGCTGGCTCCACTCTGTTTCGATGCCGGTTTCATAGGCGGCCGACAAAGTGCCATCGTGACGCAGAAGGCAAAGATCCAGATGGTCATAGGGCAGAAACTGCCCGATTTCCTGGGCGACGGATTGGATTGCGGACAGAAAATCCAGCCGCCCGGCCAAAGCGCGCGAGATGCGAAAAAGATGGGGCAGCAAAGGGCCGGGATCGCCCGCCTCTTCGGCCAGCGCATCATGCACAATCCCGTCAAGGATCGATTGGTCATGTTGCTGCATCTTCTCCCCCCTTCGGCCGCTGCATCAATCCGGCTTGCCAGATGCCATTGCCCCTGTCGGATTTGGCCCCCGTTGAATCCGCCCCCGTTGGATCTGGCGCGTTGCATCCGCCCCCGATCCCGGACCCAAGCCCAATATCGAACCGACGATGCCATAAAGCCCTGCACACCGCCACGCCGTTGCATCGCCCATGCGGGAACCCGCAAGTGTCGCGCGGGCAGATGCAAAATGATGCCACATCGCATCTATGCAGAGCGGGCGCACCGCCTATCCTGACCAAGGGAGATGGGCCACAGAAAGCCCGACAGATTTCAGGGAGGATAAGATGACCATTCGTAAAGGAATGATGCTGACAGCTGCCGCCGTCATGGGCCTTGCGCTGACCGCGCCGGCCTTTGCCGAGACATCGGGCAAGAAAATCGCGCTTTCGAACAACTACGCGGGCAATAGCTGGCGTCAGGCCATGCTGGAAAGCTGGAAGCGCGTCACCGACCAGGCTGTGGCCGATGGCGTGGTGGCCAGCGCCGATGCTTTCACCACCGCAGAAAATCAGGCGACCGAGCAGGCCGCGCAGATCCAGAACATGATCTTGCAGGGCTATGATGCGATCGTCATCAACGCCGCCTCGCCGACGGCACTGAACGGCGCAATCAAAGAGGCCTGCGATGCAGGCATCACGGTTGTGTCCTTTGACGGCACCGTCACCGAACCCTGCGCTTGGCGCGTCGCGGTTGATTTCAAGAAAATGGGCCAGGACGAGATCGAATATCTGGCCAAACGCCTGCCCGATGGCGGCAACCTGCTGGAAATCCGCGGCCTTGCCGGGGTCTCGGTCGATGACGAAATCCATGCAGGCATCGAAGAGGGCGTGAAGGCACATTCCAATTTCAAAATCGCGGGCTCGGTCAACGGCGACTGGGCACAAGATGTCGCGCAAAAGGCGGTTGCAGGCATTCTGCCCTCGCTGCCCGAAATCGCGGCGGTGGTCACGCAGGGCGGCGATGGCTATGGCGCGGCACAGGCCTTTGCAGCTGCCGGGCGGCCGATGCCGATCATCATCATGGGCAACCGTCAGGACGAGCTGAAATGGTGGGCCGAGCAGCGCGACGCGAATGGTTATGAAACCATGTCGACCTCGATCGCGCCGGGCGTTGGAACGCTGGCCTTTTGGGTCGCGCAGCAGATTCTGGATGGGCAAGAGGTTCCCAAGGATTTGACCGTGCCTTTCCTGTCGGTCACCGCCGACAATCTGGATCAGGCCTTGAAGGACACGCCCGACGGCGGGGTCAGCAACGTCGACTATAGCTTGGACGACGCCAAGAAAGTGATTGCCGAGGCGAAGTGATGACAGATCATCACCCGCAACATGAAACCGGGGCGCAAAACGCCCCGGACACCCCTGAGACCGGCAATCGGCTAAGCGGATCAAACCCAACGCCTGGGTCAGGCACCGGATCAATGACCCAATCAGGCTCTGGCCCGAACAATGCCCCGTCCGCTGCCACCCCGCCAGCGGCTTCTGGCGATGCTGACTGCATCGTCGTGCTTGAGGGGGCATCGAAAAGCTTCGGCGCGCTCAAGGCGCTGGATGGGGTCGATCTGGTCATCCGTCGCGGCGAATGTCTGGGCCTTGTCGGGCATAATGGCGCGGGCAAATCGACGCTGGTGAATGTGATTACGGGGGTGTTTGCCCCAACCCAAGGGCAGGTCAGCTATCCCGGCGCCAGCAGTCACCTGGATGCAGGTATCCGCGCCATTTCCCAAGAGGGCACGCTTTGCCCCAACCTGACAGTGCTGGAAAACCTGCAGGTCGCGCAGCGCGATCTGGGTGGTTTTGGCTGGCGCAAACGCGCCGCAGGGCGCATCAAATCCGCCCTTGACGAGATTTTCCCAGGCCACCGCATCCGCACGGATCAGCTGGTTCTGGATATGTCGCTGGCCGAGCAGCAGATGGTAGAGATCGCCATCGGCTTTGCCGATAGCAGCACCCCCGCGCGGCTGGTGGTTCTGGACGAGCCGACATCCTCGCTGGATGCCTCGATTGCGGCGCAGCTGATGACCCATATCCGGCGCTTTTGCCAGCAAGGCGGCGCGGTGATCTTTATCTCGCATATGATGGGCGAGATCTTCGACGTGGCCACACGGATCGTGGTGATGCGCGACGGGACCAGTATCGCCGACCGCCCCGCCCAAGCCTTTTCGCGACAAAGCCTTGTCGATGCGATGGGCCATATTGCGGCGGATGGCCATGATGCGGCAACGCCCGCGACCGCCCAGCGCCGCCTGAACGCCGACGGCGCCACCATTTTGCGCACCCCCGAGGGGATCGAGGCCCGCAAAGGTGAAATCATCGGGCTGGCTGGCCTTGCCGGCCACGGTCAGGCCGAGGCATTGGCGCGCTATTATCTTAGCCAAAGCTCTGACTGGCATAGCGCCAAAGCGCCAAAAGCGGCCTTTGTGGCTGGTGATCGTCGCCGCGACGGGATCATGCCAATCTGGTCAATCGCCCAGAACCTGACCCTGGCGGCCTTGGCCACGCTGACCCGGCGCGGGCTGGTCGACCGCAACCAAGAGCGCGCCATTGCCACGGATTGGCGTCAGCGCATCGGCATCCGCACCCCCGATATGGATAACGGCATCCTCTCGCTATCTGGGGGGAACCAGCAAAAGGCGCTGTTTGCGCGTGCATTGGCCACGACCGCGCCGATTATCGTCATGGATGATCCGATGCGCGGCGTGGATATCGGCACCAAGACCGAGGTTTACGAGATGATCCGCCACGAAGCGGCCAAGGGCCGAACCTTTCTTTGGTATTCGACCGAGATCGACGAGATCCGCAATTGCGACCGCGTGTTCGTGTTTCGCGACGGGGCCATCTCGGCCGAATTGGCGGGCGAGAATATCACCGAGGCCAACGTGCTTGCCGCCTCGTTCGAATTCGGGGACCACGCCGCATGAAAGGCCTGATCAACCCCCGACTGGCCCTGCCGGTGCTGTCGCTGGCGCTGTTGGTGATTGCGGTCTTTTGGCTGCAACCCCGCGCCATGAGCTATACCGGCATCAACCTGCTGTTTAACCTCGCTGTGCCCATTGCGCTGGCCACGGTCGCACAGATGATCATCATCATGGTCAATGATATCGACCTGTCGATGGGGGCCTTCGTCAGCCTGATCGCCTGTATCACGGCAGCAGTTCTGCCCAGCAATCCCGTCCTTGGGATTGCGATGCTGGTGGGTTGCGTTCTGGTCTATGCCGCACTTGGCGCCTTGATCGAGATCCGGCAACTGCCTGCGATTGTTGTCACGCTTGGCATGTCCTTCGTCTGGAGCGGCGCTGCCGTTTTGGTCCTGCCCTCGCCCGGTGGCACAGCCCCCGGCTGGCTGACCGCGATCATGAAGGCCAAGCCACCTTTGGTCCCGATGGCGATTGTCGCCAGCGTCCTGTTGGCCACGGTGGCGCATCTTTTGATCATGCGCTCGGGCTTTGGTGTCCGGCTGCGGGCCTTGGGCGGCAATGCGCGGGCGGTCGCACGATCAGGTCGCTCGACCGTGGCGCTGAAGGCTGCCGCCTATGGCTTGGCCGGTATCTTTGCGGTGCTTGCCGGCATGGCTTTGGTCGGGCTGACGACCTCGGGCGATGCCAATATCGCACTGCGCTATACGCTGCTGTCGATCGCGGGCGTCATTTTGGGCGGAGGCGAGTTCACAGGGGGGCGCGTCTCGCCCGTGGGCGCGGTGATCGGCGCGCTGACACTGACGCTTGCAGGCAGCTTTTTGTCCTTTCTGCGCCTGTCGCCCGATTGGCAAATCGGCGCGCAGGGCGCGATCCTGATTTTGGTGCTGGCGGCAAGACTGGTCGTGCGGCAAGCAGAGGCCCGCAAATGAGCCAGCTGAGCAATCTTTACAAAGCGCCATGGTTTTGGGCCTGGATGGCCGCAGCTGCCGCCTTTGTCGCGACATGGTCGATCAGTTCGGGCAATGGCGGCGGCGGAGTGGCCTTGGCCGTGGCGGCGCTGACCTTTGGCAGCTTTTCCGTTCTGACCGGATTGGGCCAAATGCTGGTGATCACGATGGGACCGGGAAATACCGATCTGTCCATTCCCGCAACCATGACCCTTGCTGCAACCCTGTCCCTGAAGCTGATGGGGGGAATGACAGGCGCGACCGCGCTGGTCATTCTGGCCGGGCTGATCACCGCGCTGGCCATTGGCGCCGCAGTCGGTGCTGCGAATTTCGCATTGATCCGCCTGCTGCGCATCCCCCCGATCATTGCGACCCTCTCGGCCAGCTTTCTGTATCAATCGCTGGCAATCTGGTCGAACCGGGGTCTAAGGATCAAACCCCCGCAGGCTTTGGCGGATTTCACGACGGGGCGCGGGCTTCTGGGCCTTCCCAACCTGGCTTGGCTTGCGCTGGCGATCAGCATCGGCATCTGGGTGCTGCTGAACCGTTCGGCCTATGGGCGCAGGCTGTCGGCCATTGGGCAAAATCCGCGCGCCGCACGATTGGCTGGGGTGCCGGTCGCCCGCACCAGCGCCACGACCTATGTCATCAGCGCCACAATGGCGGGGCTGACCGGCTTTTTGCTGGCCTGTTTTTCAGGTGGGGCCGCACTGAATATGGGCACCGAGTTCTTGCTGATGTCGATTGCCGTCACCGTAATCGGCGGCTCGTCCATCGCGGGGGGCAACTCGAACGTGCCCGGCATCTGGGCGGGCGCGCTCTTCATGTATCTAATCGTGTCGATGCTGAACTCTTACGGGCTTGGCGCTGGTGTGCGTCTGCTTTCGACCGGGATCATCATCATTGCCATCGTCGCCGTCGCCAGCGGCAGAAAGGTCAGGGTCTGACAATGACCAACTCGCTTTATGATCAGCGCGACCCGCGCTTTCGCGACCTGATCCACCCCAATGCCCAGTTGAAGCAATTGGCAACGGGCTTTGAGTGGACCGAAGGTCCGGTCTGGTTTCCCGCCGCGCAAATGCTGGTCTTTTCCGATATTCCGGCCCATCGAATGATCCGTTGGACCGCCGAGACCGGCTGCTCGATCTTTCGTGAGGATTCGGGCTATTCCAACGGCAATACCCGCGACCCTCAAGGGCGGATGGTGACATGCCAGCACGGCGCGCGCCGCGTCATCCGCACCGAGGCGGACGGCAGCCAGACGGTTCTGGCCAGCCATCATGACGGCAAACGGCTGAATTCGCCCAATGATGTCGTGGTGAAATCAGATGGCAGCATTTGGTTCACCGATCCGACCTATGGCATCCTGTCGGACCTTGAGGGCTATCGCGCCCAGCCCGAGCAGGCGGGCAGCTATGTCTATCGCGTTCCCCCCGAAGGCGGTGAGCCCAAGGCAGTGATTACCAGCTTTACCCAGCCAAACGGGCTGTGCTTTTCGCCAGATGAGCGCTTGCTCTATGTCGCGGAATCGGGATCAAGCCATGACAATCAGGTTCCCTCGGTCATTCGCGTCTTTGATCTGAGCGCGGAGGGCGCCATCATTGGCCCGTCGCGCGATTTTGCCATGATCGATGCAGGTCTGCCCGATGGCATTCGCTGTGATGGCCAGGGCAACCTATGGTCATCGGCCGCCGATGGTATTCATGTCTTTGCCCCAGACGGCACGCTTTTGGGCAAGCTCCGCATTCCCGAGGTCGTCTCAAACCTGTGCTTTGGCGGGGAAAGAGGCAATCGGCTGTTCATCACCGGCACGACCAGCCTTTACATGCTGGCGGTCAATGCCTGCGCCGCGGGATGGCCGAGAGAGAGGGCGGCGAGGCCGTAAAGCCCACGGGCCGCCAAGCGGAAAATCCGCAAACGTTGACGGGCATGGGCGGGCCGCAAGCGCCTTGCCCGTTGCGCCAGATCCAAGCTCATGGCCGCGCGCAGCAGCGATGATGCAAAAGCGAGGGGTGCAGAGCCTGTGCATAGATTTGGACCGCGTGCCGCAAGGGGCGCGGTCCTTGGGTATTTACGTGATGAAGAAAGCATGGATTTCCAGTGAGATCCCATCTTGCATACTAGTCCACACATTGACTAGGATAGTCGCAGAAAAACGGGGAGAATAAGATGCGGCAGACGTGGCGATGGTTCGGACCGAAGGATCTGACTTCGGTTGACGACATGCTTCAGGCAGGGGTTGAGGGCGTGGTTTCGGCCCTGCATCATGTTCCCACCGGCGCAGTCTGGACCCCGCAAGCCATTCAGCAGCGTCAGGATGAAATCGGACGGATGAAGGATGGCGCGCCCTCGGGGTTGGCATGGGAAGTGGTCGAGAGCCTGCCGGTGTCAGAGGATATCAAGAAGCAAAAGGGCGATTGGAAGGCCCATCTTGCCAATTGGAAGCAGAGCCTGCACCATCTGAAATCCGCAGGAATCGAGGTGGTTTGCTACAACTTCATGCCAGTTCTGGACTGGACGCGGACCGATCTGGCCCATCGCCTTGCAAGCGGCGCCACCTGCATGCGATTTGATCTGATCGATTTTGCAGCCTTTGACATTCACATTCTTGAACGGCCCGGCGCGGCAGAAAGCTTTGGGCCCGAGGTTGCCCAGCAGGCAAAAGCGCGGTTCAATCAGATGAGCGATGCCGCGCGCGAAAAGCTTGCGGGCAATGTCGTCTTTGGTCTGCCGGGGGCTGCGGAATCCTTTACGCTTGAGGATGTGCGTCAGCATCTGGCTGAATATGACGCGATTTCGGCCGAGCAATTGCGCAGCCATTTGATTGATTTTCTGGCCGAGGTGACGCCCGTCGCCCAGGATCTGGGCATGCGGCTTTGCTGTCACCCCGATGATCCGCCGGTTCCGCTGTTGGGCCTGCCGCGCGTCATGTCGACCGAGAGTGACTATCGCCAGATCATGGAGGCCGTCGATCTGCCCGCGAATGGAATTACGCTTTGTTCCGGCTCGCTTGGCGCACGGCGGGACAATGATCTGCCGGGCATGATGCGCCGTCTGGGCGACCGCGTGCACTTCCTGCATCTGCGCAATGTCGCCATCGAAACCCCCGAGAATTTCGGCTCGTTCCACGAAGCCGGGCATCTTGAGGGCGGCACCGATATGGTCGCGATGATTGCAGCAATTCTGGACGAAGAGGCGCGCCGTCGTGCCGCCGGTCGTGCGGATTGGCAGATTCCGATGCGCCCCGATCATGGTCAGGATATTCTTGATGACCTGAACCGTCAGGCGCAGCCGGGCTATCCTTCGATCGGGCGCCTGAAGGGGCTGGCCGAGTTGCGCGGCATCATGACGGCCCTTTCGCATCCGATGCTGAAGGACGCCCGCGCATGAGATTGACACCCGCCACCCCTGCGCCAGTTTCTGCCCAGGACACAAGTGTGCGCTGGCCCGCCTATGATCCCGAAAAGCTGGGGATCGGCATCCTGCATCTGGGCTTGGGCGCATTCGCACGTGCCCATCTTTGCGCCTATACGGATGCGGCTTTGGCGGCAGGCTCGGGGGATTGGCGGGTTTTGGGTGCAAGCCTTCGCGGCACAGAGGTGGCAGAGGCGCTGAACCCTCAGGGTGGCCGCTATACCTTGTTGGTTCGCTCAGATAGCACACAAGCAAATGTGGTTGGTTCCTTGGCAGGCGTATTGGCCGGGCCAAAGGTTGGTGCCGAAATTCTGGCAGCAATGCAGGCGCCCGGTTGTCGCATCGTCAGCCTGACCGTGACCGAAAAGGGCTATGGCCTGTTGCGCACGGGAGGCTGCGATCTTGATCATGCGGCGGTCGCTGCGGATCTGGCGCAGCCTGATGCCCCTTCGGGCGTGCTGGGTCTGCTGGCCATGGGGCTGAAGCAGCGCTTTGATGCGGGGCTTGCCCCATTCACCGTGATGTCTTGTGACAACCTTCCCGATAACGGCCATTTGTTGCGGCAGGCCGTGATCGATTTTGCCCGCCGGGCCTATGGCGCGGATCTGGCCGATCGCATTGCCGCCGAAGTGGCCTTTCCCGCCACGATGGTTGACCGCATCACCCCGCGCAGCACCCAATCGACCTTTGCCGATGCGGCGCAGCTGATTGGTGCCGAAGATCTGGCCGCAGTTGAAACCGAGCCCTTTGCGCAATGGGTGATCGAAGATCATTTTTCCGCCGGTCGCCCGGCATGGGAGGCAATGGGCGCGACCTTTACCGCCAATGTCCGCCCCTATGAGGCGATGAAGCTGCGCATGCTGAACGGCAGCCATTCGATGTTGGCCTATGCCGGATTTCTGAGCGGCAAAACATATGTCCGCGATGTGATGGCCGATCCCTCGCTTTCGGCGCTGGTGGCGCGGCATCTGGGTGCCGCCGCCGCAAGCCTTCCGGCGGGTGATCTGGACCTTGCAGGCTATGCCAGCGCGCTAGAGGCCCGCTTTGCGAACCCCGCCATTGCCCATGCAACAGCACAGATTGCGATGGATGGCAGCCAGAAAATGCCTCAGCGCATTTTTGCTGCGGCCTGCGATACTTTGGCCAATGGGGGCGATCTGGCGGCTTTTGCCTTCGCGACGGCGGCATGGATGCGATATGCGCTAGGGCGTGACGATGCGGGTCAAGTCTATGGCCTGAATGATCCGCGCGAGGCTGAAATCCTGACCGCATTGCAGGGCGCTGAAAGCGCATCGGCGATTTTCGATGCCTTGGCCGCCCTACCCGAGCTTTTGCCGGCGGCTTTAAGCGACGGAGATTTCCGCAATGCCTGTGTTTCGCGGCTTGAAACCATG